>CACWKD010000001.1 GCA_902761345.1 uncultured Ruminococcus sp.
GTGTTGCCATTTTTTAGATCTTTTACTCATGCTCTGCTTGTATAGAATTATTATTTCTTGATGAGAATATTGTCGCATTGACTTTTGCAATCACCTATTAGTTCAAAGCTTATAGTCCAAAGTTCCGAGTATTAAGACCGGCTGCATAATTAACTCTCAACTATTTACTTTGGACTTTGAACTAACAACTCCAAACTCCACACTTTGAAAAACTCCATTCTCAACTATTCCACTTTCGACTTTGAGCTTTGAGCTTTAAACCAACAACTCCACTCTCCAAACTCCACACTTCCAAACGCTACCACTCTATCTGTGACACATCAGTCGGGAACGGGTTTATTATATTGCTTATTACCTTACCGCTTTTCATTGTGATAACTCTGTCCGCCATAGGTGTAATTGCTTGATTATGAGTAATCAGTACAACTGTCATCTGCTCATCTTGGCAGGTATCCTGCAAAAGCTTTAATATCTGTTTGCCTGTATTGTAATCCAATGCGCCTGTCGGCTCGTCACATAACAAAAGCTTTGGTTTTTTTGCAAGCGCTCTTGCAATAGATACTCTCTGCTGCTCACCGCCGGATAATTGTGAGGGAAAATTGTTTCTCCTGTCAAACAATCCCACACTGTCAAGCGCCTCGACTGCGTCCTTATGGTCTTTGCAAATCTGAGAGGCAAGCTCTACATTTTCCTTTGCTGTAAGATTGGGTACAAGATTATAAAATTGAAAAACAAATCCTATATCGTACCTTCTGTAAGTGGCAAGGTCATGCTCGTCAAGGCGGCTTATATCCGTACCCCCGACTATTATACTGCCCTCGTCACAGCTATCCATACCGCCCAAAATGTTTAGTACGGTCGTTTTGCCTGCACCGCTGCTGCCTACTATTACGGCAAACTCGCCCTGCTCTATCTCAAATGAGATTCCGTCCACAGCAGTTATCATAACTTCTCCCATTTTGTAGCGTTTATATACGTTCTTAAAATCAACAAATGAACTCACTGTTATACCTCCTGATAGTCACAAGTCCAAAATCACAAGTCCAAAGAATCACTCCAACTAACAACTAATAACTTTGAACTTACAACTAATTCCTAACTACATAAAAGATAGCACACCGCAAGCATATACTCTCCCATATTCTTCACATAATACATACCCTCACGGTTTGATATTCTGCCGTGTAACTCTCCGCTGAAATTCTCCAAACGGAAATTTATCTTATCCATAGGAAATGACATTCCCTTGCCTATCGCTTTAATATAGCTTTCTTTAAGTGCCCACAAGGTTATGAAAGCCTTTTCTCTATTATCGCTCTCATTTACAAAACGCTTTTCTTCTTCATTGCACAGTTTTTCGATTAGTCCGTCTTTAACCGCTTTTACCTGCTGAATATCTATTCCGACCTCATTTTCGGACAGAACTAACGCAACATACTCTCCGCTGTGGCTTATGTTAAAATGTATATCCGGTCTTTCTTCAAAGTACGGTTTCCCATACTCGCCTGTTTTTATTGTAAGGATATCAAGGCTCACACCGTACTCCTGCTGTAAAGCTTTACGTAAAAGCTCTTTGCCGTTCTTTGTTTCGGCTTTCTTTTTTTCTCCTCGGATAAGTCCGGAATAATCGTATTTTTCTACATAAATCATAATCAAAACTCTATTGACGGCTTTACATACACCGTTCTGTTCTTTACAAATATTACCATACCGGGCTTTGCTCCCTGCGGCTTGCTTACGTTTCTTATCTGAGTATAATCTACCGGCACCCCGGAGCTGTCCTTTGCCTTGCTGTGGAAAGCCGCTATCATAGCTGCCTGCATAATCGCTGTATCAGTAGGCTCTCTGCCCTCTGTTACAAGTATCGTGTGCGAACCGGGTATATCCTTCGTATGAAACCAAATATCATTATTGTTTGCTGTTTTAAGTGTAAGAGTATCGTTCTGCCTGTTATTTCTGCCGACAAGCACCCTGAATCCGTCTGTTGTCGTAAATTCTATCGGCGGCAGCGGCTTTTGCTCCTTTGACTTACCCTTCGAGGCTTTTATATAACCCGTCTGCACAAGCTCCGCTCTGATTTCCGCAAGCTCCCTCTCACTCTCGGCACGGCTTAAAGCATCGAATACGTTATCTATATATATCAGCTCATTTTTTGCTATTTCTATCTGTTCTTTAAGAACCTGCTCGGCTGTTTTTGCCTTGCGGTAGTCCTTGTAATACTTTTGTGCATTTTGTGAACCGCTCTTTGATGGGTCAAGCTTAATTCTTACAACGGGCATATTTTCATCATAGAAATTTTCAAGATCTACAAACGGCGAGCCTTTTTCTATCCTGTACAAATTCGCCTGTATCAAATCGCCGTACACTCTGAGTTTCTCTCTGTCGGCACACTGTTCAAGCTCGGCAGACTGAGTATTTATCTTTCTTGAAAGGCGTTCTGCGGCATTTGTAAGAAGCTTTAGCAAATCCTGCCCCTTTACCTTCATTCTCTCGTCACGGTCACGTTCAAGATAAAAGCTGTCAAGCATATCCGAAAAGCTCTCGTGCCTTTTTACAGTCATCAAAGTACCGTACTGAGAAACAGCCATAAAACAAATATCCTTGTTTCTGCCCTTAGGCTCGCTTATCGAATACGGAACACCGCTGCCCTCTCTAACCTCTGAGGTAAGCTTTGTTATATAATATTCCAGACGTTTTTTATACTGTGAGTCTATCTCGTCTGTGCAGACATCTTCGCCGCTTGTTATAAGATACTCTATCTCCCTGCAAACTATCGGTGACAGTCCCAACACGGTATTAAGTATAGCCTTATTAATTTTCTCGGGCTTCGGCTGTGATATTATCGCTTTTACTATTTCGCCCGGCTCGTGTGTAAGCATACTCAGTTTGCTTTGCGAGGGCGGCAGCTCATACTTCATCAGCGGCAAAACAAGCCTTTGCGTAGTCATTGTGGGATCAACACGCTTTAGTGCGTCTATTATTATACCGTCGCTGTCTATGAATATTACGTTGCTGTACTTACCCATTATTTCACAAGCAAGCGTAAGTCTGACATGATCGCCCAACTCGTTTGTTGCGTCAAAGTCTATGAATATTATCCTTTCAAGATCCGGCTGACGTACATCGGCTATCTTTGCTCCGCACAGTTTTTTTCTGAGCAGCATACAAAGCATAGGAGGTGAAGCAGGGTTTTCGGGGGCATTCTCTGTAAAATTCACTCTCGGAGAATTTGCCCTTGCAGATATTAAAAGTTTTCTGTTGCCCGAAAGCGTTCTTAAAGCCAATATTAATTCATCTCTGTTAGGCTGATGTATCTGAGAAACTCTTGCCCCGACAAGCTCGCTTTTTAATTCTTTAGTTAAAAAACGTACAAAAGCTCCGTCAAGTGCCATTTTCTACCACTCCTTAAACATAATCAAGCTTATTATACTACAAAATAATGAACAATTCCAGTGTAGTTGAGAATATACACATTTTTTATTATTGACAGAAGTATTTTCCGAGATTATAATCGAGATTATAATATATATCGGAGGGAAATTTATGAAGAAAAAACGTGTTATTATAATATCTTGTGTAATTGCATTCGTAATAATAGCCGTTATCGGGATACGACTGAACACAGGCATAAGCGATGATTATGCAGAAGTAAAGGCTACATTATCCCAGCGTACAGACTACACAAACCCGCAAAAGAACGACAGTTCCGCATATCAAAGAGAGTATGTTTTCAAATACTATTATGACGGTATGGATTATTACAGCAAGGTCACGGTAGAAAACCCCGAAGATTTTCCGCTTAAAGTCGGCGATCAAACAACTATATTCGTAAATAAAACAAACCCAAAGAAAATCATTCTCCCTGATAAAAACGCTCCTTTTTCGTTCTTTGATTACGTTGTACGCTTTATCACAAGAGATAAAAAATACAGATAATGCAAAACCGCTGTAACTTGTTTCAAAGTACAGCGGTATTTTTTATGTATCACCTTACAGTAAATCTTTCGGTCTTTACTGTAAGCCCTGTTTTATCTTGTATTTCAAACAACACACAGTCCATTTTACATTCCCCGTCCGCACTGTCAAACCTCACGGGCATTCTTGTTTTAAACTTTTCTATCGCTTTTTCCTTCTTAACACCGAGAACGGAATCCTCAACGCCCGTCATTCCAACGTCTGTGATATACCCCGTACCGTTCGGGAGTACCGTTTCATCTGCCGTGGGTATATGAGTATGCGTTCCGAAAACTGCAGAAACCTTACCGTCAAGATAAAATCCCATAGCACGTTTTTCGGAGGTAGCCTCTGCATGAAAATCAAGTATTCTTATTTTGCAGTCTTTTGTTTGTTCGAGTATCTCGTCTATCAGCTGAAACGGGTCGCCGAGCGGTTCGAGATACATTGTACCGAGAAGATTTATAACGCACACCTTATATCTTAACATATCTACAACCGTATATCCTCTGCCGGGTGTTCCTTTCGGATAATTGGCAGGGCGGATAAGGCTCTCGCAGCTATCGTAATAATCATAGCTTTCATATCTTCCGAAAGCGTGATTGCCTGTTGTGATAACGTCTGCTCCGCTGTCAAATATACTCTGTGCCGTTTCGGGTGTAATTCCTTTGCCGTCAAATGAATTTTCTCCGTTTACAATAACAAAATCCACTCCGTACTCTCGCTTAAACTTAGGCAGAACACGTCTTAGATGTTTACAGCCGTTATCACCGCAAACGTCACCTATACATAATACTTTCATCTTTACTCTCCCTTAAAAAAAGCGGAACAAAACCTTATGAAAGCTTGTTCCGCATTTTTATATTACTCAGCTTCGTTTGCAAGATACTCGTTTATCTCTGCAAGCACATCGTCTGCATTTAGACCGTGTACCATACAAGCCTCTTCGAGAGTTTCTCCGATTGATGACGGGCAACCTACACAGTGCATTCCGCAGCCCATAAGAACTACTGCAATTCCTCTGTTATACTCAAGCATTTCGCCCATTGTTGTTTGTTTTGTTATTTCCATTATATTTCTGTCCTTTCAAAATATTATTCAATATATTATTCAATTCAAACCAACACGATAGGTTTTATATTATTATAACCCTATTCCACCAATAAATTGTGTACTATTCGTAAACAATTCGACATAAGTCTATTTATGATACTTTGTACCGCTGTTTATCGAAAACGCACGATAAATCTGTTCGCACAACATTACCCTTGCAAGCTGGTGAGGAAACGTCATCTCCGACATCGACACCCTAAGGTCTGCTCGATTTTTAACTTCATCGGAAAGTCCCCAGCTGCCGCCTATCACAAAAGCCATACTGCTTATTCCCTTTACTCCGTTATCTGCAAATAGTTTTGCAAGCTGTTCGGAGGATTTTTGTTTACCCTCTATACACATTGCCGTTACAAATGTATCTGAGCTAATTTTCGAGAGTATTCTTTTTCCCTCGCTTGTGAGTATTTTTTCTATTTGTGTTTCGTTCGGATTATCGTTAATTTTCTCCTCATCTACCTCAATTATCTCAAAACGACACATTGTCTGTAATCTTTTGGAATATTCCGACACAGCTTCACGCAGGTACTTCTCCTTTAGCTTTCCCACACAAATTATACTTATTCTCTGCATATCACACCTCAAAACAATACCGACTTGCCGTTTGTAACAACCGGCGCTACATCGAGAGTATAATCAACATTTACATTCATTCCCTGCACCATAAGTTCGTTTAAAGCCTCTCTGTAAGCTATTTCGGGCATATTGTTCTCCTGACTTAAATGTGCAAGCACAAAACGTCTTGTTCCTTGTCTGACAAGCTTAGGCAAAAGTGCGGCACAAGCTTCGTTTGAGATATGCCCCTTATCCGATAATATACGTCTTTTCAAAGGATAAGGATACGGCCCTACCTGAAGCATTCTTACATCGTGGTTCGACTCTATCACAACAGTATCGCACCCTGTGAGCGCTTGTTCAACCTCATTTGAGATATATCCCATATCGGTGGCAAGTGCAAATTTAGCCGTACCGAGGTCTATACGATACCCACACCCCTGCGCACAGTCATGTGAAATAGGAAACTTATCTATATGCATATTACCAAGATCTACTCCGCCGCTGCCAATTATCCTGCAATCGGTTTTTTCATCTGCATAACCGTTCTTTTTCATCTCGTCATATGTACCTTTTGTGGAAAAAACAGGGATATGATATTTATTGGAAAACACTCTTACTCCGTTTACATGGTCGCTGTGTTCGTGTGTAACAAATATCGCACGGATAGTTTTAACGTCTATATTGTTATCGATAAGAGCTTTTACAGTCTGTTTTGCACTCCTGCCGACATCTATAAGTATTCCCTCGCCTCCGCTCGACAAATAATAACTGTTTCCCTTGCTGCCGCTAAACAGCGGAATAAGCTTTGACATTATCCTGATTTCCCCTCTGATTTTATAATTTTCGCCCAAACAGCCGTTTTCTAAAGCAGATCATGCCCTAAAAAACGGCTGTTAAATATTATATCAGTTCAAATTACTTTCGTCAACATTTGACAGTACGGTAACTCGGCGAATATCTGCACCTAAGTTTGTGAGTTTTTCTATTATTTTCTCATAGCCTCTTTCTATATACTTGACGTCCTCTATCTCTGTGATACCTGTTGCGGCAAGACCTGCTATGACCATAGCTGCACCTGCTCGAAGATCAAGTGCTCTCACCTTTGCTCCCTGTAAACGCTCTCTGCCGTGTATATATGCAACATTTCCGTTGTCTATGATATCTGCTTTCATTTTTCTAAGCTGCGGTATATACGAAAATCTGTTTTCCCAAACACATTCCATTACTCTGCTCTTACCTTCTGCTGTTGACAAAAGTGCAACAAACTGCGGCTGCATATCTGTCGGAAATCCCGGATGAGGCATTGTTTTTAGCTGACAGGCTTTGAGTTCGCCCTCTCTTATAACTCTTACAGCTTCGTCCTCTTCCTCTACAATAGTACCTGTATCACGCAGCTTTGAGATGATAGAGTTTAAATGCTCGGGAGTTACATTTTTTATAAGAACATTTCCGCCCGTTGCTGCGACAGCCGCCATATAAGTTCCTGCCTCGATCTGATCGGGTATGATAGAGTATGTACAGCCGTGCAGTCTGTCCACTCCCTTTATTTTGATCTCATCTGTTCCTGCGCCCTTAATGTTGGCACCCATTGAATTAAGGAAGTTTGCAAGATCAACTATATGCGGTTCTTTAGCAGCTCCCTCTATAACTGTTATGCCGGGTGTTCTTACAGCTGCAAGCATTGCATTCATTGTTGCCCCTACCGAAACTATCTCAAAGTTTATAGTTGCACCTTTAAGTTGCTCGGACTCAAGCTTTATTTTGTCGAAAAGTATATCGCATTTTGCTCCGAGCGTTTCAAATGCTTTCAAATGCAGATCTATCGGTCTTTCGCAGAAACTGCAGCCGCCCGGATACGGCACTAACGCATTATGAAATTTGCCAAGCAAAGCGCCCAAAAGATAGTATGACGCTCTCATATCGCTCACAAGGCCCTCGCAGGTTACTTTATAGCTGCTTATACCTCTGGGATCGATCTCTACAACAGAATCACTTTTCCTGTTTATTTTCGCACCCATATGCTCCAAAATTGCCAGAATAACTGCAACATCTCTTATCCTCGGCAAATTTTCTATCACACAAGGCTCGTCACACAACACAACAGCAGGAATTATCGCTACTGCCGCATTTTTTGCACCGCTTATAGATATTTCACCATACAGCTTTTTTCCTCCGTTAATAATAAACTTATCCACACAAAACACACTCCATTTTCATTTTTTTGCATTTTAACCGTACAAAAAAGACTGCCTAATACCCAATAACAGCAGTCACAAAAAAACGTAAACCTTCCGTATGTCCCGGTTAAATAAAAACACTGCACAAACAAATTACAGCATATATACCATATAAGATTTGCTTTTGCTTAAAAATCCCCTAAGTATGATAATAATATAAAAGCACACAAATGTCAATATTATTTCAAGATATTACAAAAAAATATCAAAACAACCAATATTATTCTATCGGAGGCTCGTGAAATTCAGCTATATCCATACCTGCATGGTATCTGTCAAGCTTCTTTTTATCATAATCCTCAAGGTCTTTTATGCCCGAAAGACGTTCTGCATGGTGACGCAGTTCATGAGCAAAGGTGTGTCTTAACTTTTCTCTGAACTCCTCTCGAGGGAGCCGTCCGTAAACCACCATAAACGAACCGTAATATATTACTATTCTGCTTCCGACAACGCCTGTCTGATATTCTCCCATAATATAAAGTCTTTGCGGCCATACGCTCTCAGGATGCAGTTTTGCTTCCTCCGAGAGAATTACTCCGCCTGAAAGTCCTTTAAACAGCAGCTCGGGAGTTTCGTCTATAATATCTTCAAGCATTCGAGATACTTCATCATAACTTCTCATAATACCATTCCTTTAAAAAAGGCGTGTCCTGATTTTACACGGACACGCCGAAAATTTTTATTTATTATTCAAGAAAATCTTTGAGTTTTTTGCTGCGGCTCGGGTGTCTGAGTTTACGCAGTGCTTTTGCTTCTATTTGACGAATTCTTTCTCTCGTAACCCTAAACTCTCTGCCCACCTCTTCAAGGGTGCGTGAACGTCCGTCCTCAAGTCCAAATCTGAGCTTTAACACCTTAGACTCTCTCGGTGTAAGTGTACTGAGAACATCTTCAAGCTGTTCCTTTAGCAATGTATGGCTTGCTGCGTCCGCAGGTGCAGGAGCGTCGTCATCGGGGATAAAATCGCCCAAATGTGAATCCTCCTCCTCACCGATAGGCGTTTCAAGAGATACGGGTTCTTGTGCCACACGCATTATCTCTCTGACCTTATCAACAGGGTAATCCAGCACCTCCGCTATCTCCTCCGCTGATGGTTCATGACCGTTCGTGTGTAGAAGCTGGCTTGATACTTTCTTTACCTTATTGATAGTTTCCACCATATGAACAGGTATTCTTATAGTTCTTGCCTGGTCGGCAATTGCCCTTGTAATAGCTTGTCTTATCCACCATGTTGCATATGTTGAGAATTTAAATCCCTTTGTATAATCAAATTTCTCCACAGCTTTAATAAGTCCGATATTTCCCTCTTGTATCAGGTCAAGAAACTGCATACCACGTCCTAAATATCTCTTTGCTATACTTACAACAAGTCTAAGGTTTGCCTCACTAAGACGTTTTTTTGCCTCTATGTCGCCGACTTTAATTCTTTCGGCAAGTATTACCTCTTCCTCGTTTGACAAAAGCGGTACTTTACCTATTTCTTTCAGATATACCTTTACAGGGTCGTCAATAGACGGTATTCCCTCTCCTACATCGGCGGCTGTTTCGCCCGTTGCTGCAAGCTCCCTCTCTATATTATCAAGGGCGGTATCCTCTATCACCTCAACCACCTTTACACCTGCAGCGTCAAGTGTTTCATATATCTTTTCGATCTGCTCGGGATCTACATCTGCTTCGCCGATAATATCAAGTATTTCTTTATCGGTTATCGTACCCTTATCCTTTGCTTTGTCTTCAATTTCTTTAAGGATATTTCTTTTGTCTGTGTTCTGCACTGCCATACACATTTCCTTTCTTTCTTTTCCCTTCAGCTCTCTTGCAATATACTGTTTCTTTCTCTAAACTTTATTCTATGTATCTATTATTAAATTGTCACAAAACAGACTTTATACTTGGCACTGCCTGCAAATATTAGAGATAATCTTTTAAATATTTGCTGCGGCTCGGGTGTCTGAGCTTACGCAGACCCTTTGCCTCTATTTGACGAATTCTCTCTCTTGTTACCTTAAACTCTCTGCCAACCTCTTCAAGAGTGCGTGTATGTCCGTCCTCAAGACCGTATCTCATCTTAATTACCTTTGCCTCTCTCGGAGTAAGAGTATTAAGCACCTCTTCAAGCTGCTCCTTTAGCAAAATAAGACTTGCTGCGTCTGCAGGTGCAGGGGCGTCGTCATCGGGGATAAAATCGCCCAAATGTGAATCCTCCTCCTCACCGATCGGCGTTTCCAGTGATACAGGCTCCTGCGCTATACGCATTACTTCTTGGATTTTCTCAACAGGGCACTCCATAACTTCAGCTATCTCCTCAGCCGACGGCTCATGTCCGTTCTTATGCAAAAGCTGGCTTGATATTTTCCTTACTCTGTTCATAGTTTCCACCATATGAACAGGTACTCTTATTGTTCTTGCCTGGTCGGCAATCGCTCTTGTAATAGCTTGTCTTATCCACCATGTTGCGTATGTGGAGAATTTAAATCCCTTTGTATAATCAAATTTCTCCACAGCTTTAAGAAGTCCGAGGTTTCCCTCCTGAATAAGGTCAAGGAACTGCATTCCACGGCCTAAATATCTCTTTGCTATACTTACAACAAGTCTAAGGTTTGCTTCTGAAAGGCGGTTTTTTGCTTCTGTATCACCGTTTCGTATTTTTTCGGCAAGTACAATTTCCTCCTCGTTGGTCAAAAGAGGCACTTTACCGATTTGCTTTAAATATACCTTTACGGGGTCGTCAATTGCGGGTACTCCCTCGCTTACATCAGCTGATGTTTCTCCTGTTGCCACAAGCTCGCTCTCTAAATTATCAAGAGCAGTATCTTCTATTACCTCAACTACCTTTATGCCCGAAGCTTCGAGTGATTCATAGATTTTTTCAAGCTGTTCGGGGGGAACATCTGCTTCGTCGATAATATCAAATATTTCTTTATCGGTTATTGAACCCTTGTTCTTTGCCTTTTCCTCAATTTCTTTAAGGATATTTCTTGTTTCTGTGTTTTGCATTAACATACACCTTTCCTTTCTTTTGTTTTCCTTTTTATTAATTTTTTCCACTGCATTAATATATATGTGATTTTTTCGTTTATTCCTTCAATATTTCGACTTTTTTTGAAATTTTTTTATTTTTCAAAAATATCTTGTAGCGTCCCATATACATTTACTGTGGTTTCTTCTTCATTTTTTGTTTTCTCACACTTTCTATATAAGCCTGAACATCTTCATTCGACTGTTCTGAAAGCTGAGCGGGCGATACTACATCGTACTCATTGAGTATAACATCAACATAGTCACGGCACACCTCGGGAGTATACAGCTCGGGCGAATACCCCGACAGCATAGACGCTATTCGCGAGTTCTCTTCAAGAGTAAATTCCCCTGCTATATCGCCATATCCCGACGGCTGACCGTCAAGCACTCTTTGAGTTATAGTTTCGTACAAACGTCTGTTCAATCCCTCTGATATTTTATGAGGTTTCAGTCTTTCGTATACGGTTCGTACCATATCGGGGTTATGGAAAAGATAAGTAATAAGGAACTCCTCGGCTTTTTGTGCACGAGTTAGTCTTCCGTTCTTTTGTGTTCTGTCATTGTCACTCTGCGTTACAAGCTGTTTTTTTATCTTATCAAACTCTTTTCCTTTTGCCCTGCGGTTATTGCCCGAAATAATCATTTCCACAAGTCTTTTAAACTCAGTCTTTGTAACGTCAAACTCTTCGCTTAATCTGCTCTCGTACAAATCACGTTCAACAGGATTGTACAGTTCGGCAATTACTCTCGCACAAGCAGTCATATACTTTGCCTTGCCGTCTGTGGTAGTTATATCAAACCCTGCTCTGAGTTTTTGCAGGCGGTAATCAACGTCTGTACCCGTTCCCTCAATTAACATTTTGAAACGCACATAACCGTTCTCGCCGTGCTTTCTTATAAACTCATCCGGGTCTTTTCCCTCGGGTATAGTCAGCACCTTTATGTCAAGACCTTCGTGTCTTAGTATCTCTATTGCTCTGGACGTTGCTTTCTGTCCTGCTTCGTCTGCATCGTAGCACAAAATCACATTATTTGTATATCTCTTTATTATTCGTGCCTGTTCCGGAGTAAGCGCAGTTCCGAGGGTTGCTATTGCGTAATCAAACCCTGCCTGATGAATAGCTATTACGTCCATATAGCCCTCGCACAATATAAGCTTATCGGACTTTGAGTTTTTCGCTTTGTTAAGCGCAAAAAGATTATAGCTTTTCTTAAAGGCAGGCGTATCGGAAGTATTGAGGTACTTTGGCTTTTCATCTGTCATTATTCTTCCGCCAAACGCCACAACATTTCCCCTTAGATCTATTATAGGGAACATTACACGATTTCTAAACCTATCTATAAGACTTCCCTTTTTACTTTGCATAGAAAGATTAGCTTCCACAAGTTCGGACGGCTTAAACCCCTTATCATTTATAAGATAATCCGTCAAAGCAGACCACGAATCGGGAGCAAATCCCAATCCAAACTTTGTTATAGTCTTATCGGAGAGGTTACGGGAGTGAAGATAATCAAGCCCTTTTTTACCCTCGGGTGAGTTAAGCTTTGCATAGAAAAATCTTGCAGCCTCACGGTTAGCCTCGTAAATCCTCATTCTGAGTTGTCGCATAGAACTGTCATATGTATCGTCGTTCGGCATATCCATACCCGCACGCTGCGCAAGAAACCTTACTGCGTCTATGTAATCAAGATTTTCTATACGTCTGATAAAATTGATAACATCTCCGCCCACCTGACAGCCAAAACAATAAAACGACTCCGAGTCTGGGTACACCGTAAACGAGGGTGTATCCTCATTATGAAACGGACAAAGCCCTACCTGAGTTCTGCCCCGTCTTTTTAGCGACACATATCCCGACACTACGGAAGTTATCTCGTTTCTGTTTCTTAGTTCATGCAAAAATTCTTCAGGTAAAGCCAACAAAAAAACCCCTTTCTCCTAATAATAAAAAATCATTGCAAATATATATACGTCATTTTTTAGATTATCCCTTTTTTTCGAAAAAATTTTTTTAAAATCGGTCGGATTTACTCAGGCTTCGTAATACTTTGCTTCGTCAAACTCCGCCTGAACTTCTCCGCTTGTTGCGTCTGCAAGCTCCTTGTTTAATTTCGTATATTTCTCCTCAGGAATATGGAACAGTATATCCACACCCTCTCCGAAATCCTGGTCATCTATAACTCCGCCAAGTTCGGGTATCAACGATGACACCTTACCGTATCGGCTGTACGAGCAGCTTACAGTACATTCAAGACACAGCTGCATTTTTATCGGCACAGCGGCATTTACGGCAATAGATGCTCCGTGAGAATATGCCCTCACAAGTCCTCCCGCACCAAGCATTATTCCTCCGAAATACCTTGTCACAACCACAACAGCGTCAACTATTCCCGTTTTTTTCATAACCTCAAGCACAGGAACCCCTGCTGTTCCCTGAGGTTCTCCGTCGTCTGAGTATCTCATTATCTGCCCGTCGGATAAAATATACGCATATACATTGTGAGTGGCGTCCCAGTGTTTTGAGCGTATCTCGTTTATAAAATCCACTGCCTCCTCCTGCGTTTTCACAGGTTTGCAGTAGCCTATAAAGCGTGACCTTTTCTCGACAAATTCATCATACGCACTCTGCTTTACAGTCAGGTACTCGCTCATACGTTTCTCCTTTTTTATAAGACAAAACAACCGTCAGGAGAATTTCCCTCTGACGGTTATTGTAAATATCATGTTATTGATACGAGTATGATTACTTCTTTGTCATACCGTAACGCTTATAGAACTTGTCTGCACGTCCGCCTGTATCTACGAGCTTCTGCTTTCCTGTAAAGAACGGATGACACTTAGAACAAATTTCTACACGGATATTCTTCTTTGTTGAGCCTGTTTCGATAACGTTACCGCAAGCACAAGTAATCGTTGTCTGCTCATAATTCGGATGAGTATTCTGCTTCATTACTGTTCACCTCTTTCGATATTCCGTAAGTAACATTAGAATTATAACACCTTTTTGAAAAAAAATCAAGTCTTTTTCTTCAATATCTCCACAATTTTCAAAATTTTGTTATCTGTACGAGCAATAATCGTAATATTCTTCAAGACACATACCAAATCTTCTCATCTTTGCGGCATTATCCGCCCCTACATAACGATACACGGTCAGGTTTTCGTCTATTCCTGTAATGTTTTCTTTATCCTCGGTATATCTGTTTATAAAGCCGTAATCTATCCCGTTTTTATACAGCCACTGATAAGTCTTTGACTTTGAAAAAGCATAGCTGTCTGTATCGCTCACCTTTATAAGCAATCCTGTTCTGTACTCGTTCATCTGTGACGGCGGAAATATCGCTCTTGCACGGCTCTCGGCTTCTGCCATAGTTGCGCCGCTGCTTTCAAAATCAAGCTTCAAAGAATTAAACTCCCTGTCGCACGTTTCTGCGTCTGTATATCCCCTCACGATCTCTATTTCTATTCCGTCCTCATGCGCTTTATTTACCATTCTTTCCAAATCATATAGCATCAGGGAACTTACCTCGATACCGTCTTTATACTCTGTCGTATCGGCTGTGTAGCTGTCGGGCAGAGGATTTGTCGCATTTGTACAGCGGATAAGCTCCTCCGCCTCTTCTTCATTGTAAGAACGGTAAAGTACCGCCGACTGTGTATCGCTGTCGGAAGCTTCATTATTCTCTTCGAGAATGTTAAAAACAAGCATAGCAACACAAAATGCAACAAAGGCTATTATCAGTAGAACTACTATGACCCTCATTGCCATAAGACCGCCTGTTTTTTCTTCTCTGTCAAGTCCGTCATAAGAGCGGTTTATTTTGCTTCGCTTAATATGTTTTGACACTGTTTCTTTCCTTTCATAAAAAGTATTCCCGAATACTTCTTCGCATTCGGGAATTTTTGTCAGATGCTGCCCAAAAATTTACTTACAATATCTCGTCAGCCATACGCTTGCAAGGTCAAACGCACTGAACAGACCGTTTTTCTTAGCTGTTTTTACAGTACGCTTTCTTCTGCTCAGCGTCATATCCGATAACATCAGCGTAATGTCGACTTTATCGGCTACGTCTATATTTCCAACCTTTTTTTTAGACGTTATTGCTATTTCCGCTATATGGCTGTCTGTTAAATTTCCGTATATTATCTTATCCCCCTGACGAACTACTCGTCTGTTTTTAAACATTAATACTTCCTGTGACACACCTTTATCTCCTCTCAGTTTACATCAAGAAACGATTTAACCATAGTTTCGAGAAGATCATCTCTATCGATCTTCTTAATAATATTTCTTGCGTTCTTATGTGTTGTAATATATGTAGGATCCTTTGATACTATGTATCCTACTATTTGGTTTACGGGATTGTAGCCTTTCTCTTTGAGTGCGTCATAAACTGCGGTAAGAGATGCCTTAATGCTTTCCTCCCCATCAGAAAGCGAAAATACTCTTGTTTTATCTACCATGATAAATAACCCTTCCTTTCATTTTCATTAGTCACATAACTATTATAACGCATTTTTGATTTAATTACAACCGCTATTTATAAAAATTTATTTAAAATTTAATGCCGTAAAAAAACATTCTGTAAATTTTTTATGAAACGTCAAGGGTTTTCGTTACTGAAACTCTATTGACGAATTACTGCAAATGCGTTAAAATATATTCGGAGATGATATTTATGAAAAAATGTGAATACTGTGCTAAAGAACTTGAAAGCTACCACCTGCAATACTGCAAAGATACAGACTGCGAAAAACTCGCACTTGAATTTTATGATCACAGACGTTCAAGAGAAAAAATTTTTGGTATTATCAACATTGTTTGTATATGTTTGATTATGATAGGTTTGATTTTAGCTGTATTTAAGCCTGTACCGGGAAACATTATTGTAGCTGTAACGCTTATCATTCTTGGATTTACTGTGCTTGCAATGCCCTTTGCACCAGAGAACTTCTATCAAAAGTACAGAATACAAAAAACCACTCGTATGGTTCGTATTTTCGGGCTTATACTTTTTGCGGCGGCTTTTGCATTTGGCGCTTTGGCTTTATATTACTTTACGCACTGATTTTTTGTTTTAGCCATATTTTTTAAATAAAAACAGTATAAAATATCCTTATCTCACCCATAATACTCATAGAATAATTTTCCGAAAGGGGTACTTATCTATGACAAGTTCATTTTCCAAAAGGGTGACGGTAAGGATAATTTCTTTTTCAGCGGCAGCCGCTTTACTTCTTGCAGGCGCAGGTATGGGCGGTTACAAGATGATGTCACGATACAGGGACAGCTCCGAATACCGCTATCAGCTTGCTCTCAACAACCTATCCGACTACGTTTCCAACATCAAAACATCTCTTGAAAAAAGTCTATACTCCAACACCCCCGCACAGCAGCAGCCTATTTTTGCAAAGCTTATGACTATGAGCGAGGGTGCTAAAAACTCACTCAGCCAACTGCCTATCAGCGGCGAACAGGCTGTATCTATACAAAAATACTTGGCTCAGGTGGGAGATTACTCTTTCTACGCATTATCAAAAATTGCTAAAAACAACAAGCTGTCACCTGACGAAACAGATAATCTGAAAACATTCTACGATTATGCTTGTGAGCTTGATACATCTATCGGCGATCTTGCTGCGGCATACGGTGACGGCTCTGTAAAATTAGGTTCAGCCGTATCTCTGAAAGGCAACATTTCCTCGATAGGAGAAAAAGCAGACGATCTTACCCTTGACGGCGGTTTTCGTGAGATGAGTGAGGGATTTACGGATTACCCGACTATGATCTATGACGGGCCTTTCTCAGACCACATCGAACAGCAAAAGCCTAAACTTCTCAAAGACGAACAGCAGATCAGTATGGAACAAGCTTTAACCGTAGCTGCAAAATTTATAGGCTGTAACGAAAATGAGTTGAGCTTTACGGGAAAAACCGAGGGTAATTTGCCTACCTATAACTTTGCGGGCGATAACATCTATATAACCGTAACTCAAAAAGGCGGCTTTGTAGTGCTGTATAATAACTATTCGGATATTGCAAAAACTACGCTTGCGTACGATGACGCACTTAAAGAGGCAAAAAAACTTCTTCTTAATATTACAAAAGAAAACTTTGCCGAAAGCTACTATTCCTTTGAAAACAACATTTGTACAATCAACTTTGCATACACGCAAAACGATACTATCTATTACAGCGATCTTATTAAAGTAGGCGTAAGTATGCAGACGGGCGAAATTGTAAGCTATTGTGCGTCCGGTTATATTATGAACCACACCAAACGTGAACTTTCCACACCTACTCTCTCCCCCGATGAAGCGCAAAATTCTTTAAGCGATAAGCTTAAAGTACAGTCGTGTAAGCTTGCACTTATCCCAACAGCAGGAAAAAACGAAGTCCTCACCTATGAATTTAACTGTACGGCAGGGGAAGAAACCGTTCTTGTTTATATTAACTGCGACACGGGTCTTGAAGAACAGCTTTATATTGTAATCACGGACGATAATGGGGTTTTGGTTGTGTAGAGCTTTTTTTGAGTGTGGAGTTTGGAGAGTGGAGTGTGGAGTTTTTTGGAGTTAGGAGTTGGGAGTTAGTTTTAGTTCAAAGTTCATAGTTCATAGTAGATAGTTCCAAAAAATTCATCAGCTATAAAAAAAGCCTCCGCTAATTGCAGAGGTTTTTTATATTGTCTATTTGTAATATACTCCAAAGCTTAAAATACATCTCTATACTATGAACTTTGGACTAATAACTTATAACTAAATTCTATCAACTATAATCTTTGAACTAACAGCCTTACGCCCCTATAAGTTCCTTGCAGTCTTCCTGAGCAAACTTATCTATATTAACTATTCCGTTATACTCGTAAACTATAACTCTGTCCTTGTGCATAAGTACAGACACATCGCCAAGACTTTCAAGCTGAGATACAAATCTGATCACAGTATAAGAAAAGTCCTCAAACTGCGTATCAAGTATCTTTATGCAGTACGGCACAAGATAACCGCTGAGGTCTGTTATCTTCTCGACAGTAGGCTTATAGCTGTCTCCCATATAGTTCATATCGCCTCTTTTTTCGGAATACTCTGTTACATACCCGTACAGTATTTTTGCAAGTACGTCCTGCTGATTTTCAACTATGTAATTATAAGCGTTTTCATGTTTCTTCTCAGCCTTATCGCCTTTTTCCTTTGAGCCGATAACTACATAAATCTTATCATCACTTCCGAAAAATTCTTTCCATGATTCGAGTTCAATTGTACCTATCAAACTTCCATTGTCATACTCAAGATCCTTTATCATATCTTTTCTTCTCCTTAAAACTCAAACATTTTTACTCTATATTAAGACAAATGTCTTTATATGCCTCTTCTGTCACCCATACGGAAACAGATCCGCCGTCTACATAAAATTCAGCTTTTCCGTCCTCGTCAACCGTTACGGGGATATTAGTCAGATCCATAGCGTTGAAAAACAGCTTGCCTGCAAACTGCTGTCCCAATTCCATTACCTTTGAACCGCACTCGGCGTTAGTCATAAGTACAGCCACACCTGAATTTTGGTGTTCTTCATCGCCTCTCCTTACAAATCCTACTACGGAGTCATCGTCAAAATAATCCTCCTGCTCGCCATATGCGTACTTCTTTCTTATGTACACAAGCTTTTTCAGCGACGGCACAGCAGGTATATTATCGTTGGGGATACCGTAATAATCTCCGTAAAATACACACGGCAAACCCTCGGCTCTAAGCAGTATTATTGCATACGCTATCGGTTTAAACCATGTAGGTATAAACGAATACAGCGACTGCCCCGGCTGTGTGTCGTGGTTATCTACAAAAGTAACTGCATTATTCGGTTTAAGATCAAGCAGGGTATTATCTATAAGCTCGCTCATATTATAATGACCGTTTGAAAAAGCACAGTCGTGAAAAGCAAAATGCAATGGTACGTCAAAAAGCGACATACTATCCTCTACCACATCAAGATAATGTGTAAGCTTGTCTATCTCGCTTGACCAGTATTCCCCAACCGCAAAAAAATCCCAACCGTAATGTTGTCTGAGTTCCTTTAACCAATCTCTGTAAAACTCAAAACGAATATGCTTTACTGCGTCTATTCTAAATCCGTTCGGGTGTACCGTATCGAGATACCATTTTCCCCAGTCTGTAACAGCCTTAACTGTTTCGGGGTTCTCCATATCGAGGTCTGTACCCATAAGATAATCAAAATTTGCAAACTCATCGTCTGTTTCGCTGTTCCACGCCTTTCCGTCAAACAGAAAAATACCCGACTGCTGTGCTTCCTCGTCCCAGTCCGTACCATTAAAATGCGTATGATTCCATGTAAACTCGGAATATTTACCTTGTCTACCGGGGAAAGTGTATTTCGTCCATACGGTACGGGGGGCAGGCTCGCCTATATCTTCCTCACGGTTTTCGGGGTTATTCTCAACCGCAATAACCTCCTCTACCTCGTCTGCACCTGTCATATGATTGAGTACAATATCTACATACACCTCAATTCCCTTTTCCTGCAATACATGTACTGCATTAAGGTACTGATCTCTTGTACCGTACTTTGTGGCAACAGACCCTCTCTGGTCAAACTCGCCTAAATCGTATGTATCATACACATCATATCCTACGCTGTTCTTTCCTGTCGCACCCTTGTACGCAGGGGGCAGCCACAGCATATTGATACCATTATCTTTGAGCTTATCCGCCTGAGCTACACACCTGTCCCAAAACAGACCGTTTGCAGGAAGATACCACTCAAAGTACTGCATCATAGTCTTGTTATCCATTGTTCCACTCTTTCTTTATCAATTCAAACTTTATTTCTATACCTTTTCCTATATGTTATTGAAGAGCCTTGCAAAATTCTTCGATCCTGCCGTCATTCTCTGAATTCGGCTTATCCTTGGGATCAACAAGTATCAGTTGCGCTTTCAGAGTATCACGCTCCAAAATCTTTTTAAGCTTAATTATAGCCTTATCCCCGCCTGCACCGCTCTGGCACATAAACACTGCAATATCTTTATCCGAGAGTACAGCCTTGTTTTCCTCTATAAATGTTCGTATCGGCGGTGTGAATGTACTTGCCCATACAGGCGTGCCAAAAACTACCGTATCATACTTATCGGGTAAAAACTCATACGGTAAAAGCTCGGGTTTATCACCCATTACTGCACTTTTTCCGCCCCAGAAAAATTTGCGAAATCCCTTATCGGGGTAAGTGTTTTTGGGAGAAATTTCTATCAGGTCTGCGTTTACGGCTTCTGCAACTTTTTCTGCAATAAGCTTTGTATTCCCGCTCATCGTATAATATACAACTGCTGTTTTCATAGATTTTGTATCTCCTTCTATTCTCTCACAACAGATTACAATTTTATATCTTTTCCAAAGAATATTATAACAGATTGTAACCTTAACGTATAGAGTAATTATACCCAAACTTTTATCATTGTTACCTTATCAAATATAGGTAATAAAAACGTATTTATGAGAAAATTGTGGGCATACGTTCTTAATCTATTCTGATCTTTGTTTTTATTTCTTTTCAGTCATTATAATAATATTACCGCAGAGCATACACCCTGCGGCTAAAATCACTTTTTATCTATACGTTTCTTTTCTTTGATACAGTACAGGCAACTGCATAACACAAATATACGATCACTACGCACACGCACCATAATATTACATGAAAATCAACTCTCAGCAGTATATCAAAACGATTGTCAAAGTAAAGATGTTCCATTCTGTTTATATAATCTATTTTTGTAAAATCTGTTTCAATGCGGAAAAATCTCATAAAAATACTAAAAACCACAACACTAAGCATTATCAGAATAGTATTTACAAAACGGTTTCTTACGATCAGAGATGACATCAGCCACAATGAAGCAAACACCATAATAATTGTCAAAACGCTCTGAGCAACCAAATTATTCATATTGAAAAGCGAGTAACCTCTTCCGTGATTTGACAAACAAACGATCGTTTGAAAAATTACTGTTGCACCTGCCTCAATAACTGTAATATACATAAATCTCAGCAATATCGGAGCATTTTGTTTAACAGGCATAGTGCTGTACATTTTGTCGGCTTTCTCCTGCATATCGGACATAGCTATCGCCGAGGGTATAAAGAACAGCATCAATGTGCAATTAATGAAAAGAAATTGATACGAATAAGCAGGTAAAGCACACACCACTATGATCAACATAATACACATCACCGCTATCCAAACACCCGATTGTCTGATATCCTTAAAAAATACTGCCCTCATTTTTCTTCCCCCTTTATCATCTGTACAAAAATATCCTCTATCGTTGTTGGTTCTGCGTTGTGATTATTTTTCACAGCGTCAGTCCTGACGATTGCCTGCACTCCATAGGGTGTGGCACGTCTGCCCAATATATCCCTGCGGTCATAAATTTTAAGTTCTTCCTCTGTACAGCTTATCTTTCGGTAGCTGTCAAGCAGAACGTCCTTTTCCTCACACATAATCAGCCTGCCCTTATGAAGTATCGCTATATAGTCGCACAGCTTTTCAAGGTCTGTTACTATATGAGAGGAGAACAGTACCGAATGGTTTTCGTCCCTTGTAAACTCAAATATAATCTCTGCAAACTCATCTCTTACAACGGGGTCAAGTCCGCTTGTAGCCTCGTCCAATATGAGCAGATCGGCATTGTGCGAGAGTGCTGCCGATATAGCTATCTTCTTTTTCATACCGAACGAATAATCCTTAAATTTAGTATTCTCGGATATTTCAAATCTGTCCGCATACTCAAAAAACATATTGCTGTCCCACTTGTCAAAGCACTTATTCATCATGCCGTCGATTTCTTTTAACTTAAACGATAACGGATAATTTACTTCATCGGGAACTATGCCAATCTTTTGACGTACTTCCCATATCTTATTGACGTCGGTTTCTCCGAGTAAGGAGAGTTCGCCCTCTGAGCGTATCGCACCGTACAATATTTTGAGCAGTGTGGTTTTTCCTGCTCCGTTCTCACCGACAAGTCCCATAACACAGCCTGTCGGCAACGACAGCGTTATATTATCAAGCGTAAAGTTTTTGTATCTCTTTGTGATGTTATTCATCGAAAATGCGTTATTCATGTTTTCCTCCTGTTCTGACTTATCAATTATTGTCCTCGTCAAGCAAGTCGATCATACTTTTAATTTCCTCAGCCGTCACACCCACAGGCTTTCCAAGCCTTAAAGCCTCCGACAAGTGTTCTTCTATCTTAGTAAGGGTTGCCTCTCTGACAAGCTCAATATTAGTCCCCGAAACAAAACACCCCTTGCCGGGCGTTGTATAGATGAAACCGTCACGCTCTAATTCCTCGTACGCTCGATTTGTGGTAATTACACTTATTCTCAGATCTTTCGCCAGATTTCTTATAGACGGCAAAGCCATATCGGGCGCAAGTGCTCCGCTGATTATCTCGCCCTTTATTTGCTCGTATATCTGCTCATATATCGGAACACCTCGTCGGTTATCTATTATTATCTGCATATGATCACCTCATTCGTACTACTGTATATTTACAGTATATACAGTATAGACGGATTTGTCAAGAGTATTTTTAAATTTTTTCAAAAAAATAAAGCCGTAATCCGAAGATTACAGCTTATCCGTCAAGTCGTCAAATGAATATTATTGTGAGTAATTTGAACTGTTATATCTGTTCCATTTACTATCGGCAACAGTATTTGTTTTATTTGCATTGATAGACGCAATCAGCACGTTTTTAATATCCTGCAAAAGCGAAATAAGATATACATAGTCATACGGGAACAAATTCATAGAACTTAATGTTTTAAGAAGATATACACACTCTACTGACGCCTTGAGTGCCTCCTGTAAATGCTCGTTAAAATCCGTTTTATCATCACCGTAAACAGACTTATTTATATGTGTACCCATTTCAGACGCTGCCTCAAGCAGTCTTTTGGATATAGTTTCGTCAAAGCCTGATTTTGAGTAAGCCTCGTTAAACAGTGCTATCTGTGCCAAAAATTCAACTGACTTATTAAAAATGATATTACTCATGCTTACCACCTCAGTTTATATTATATCAAAACCACGGAAAAAAAGCAATAAATAATTTTTAATTAAACTGTTTTTTTAGTGAAATTTTTCTTTAAAAATATGTACAAAAATTACAAATTGAGTATTATGTCCGAATTATACAAACATAACACACCCTGCACACTGCTTTTAACTCTCCAAACCAAAAAGCTCCCACCGTGCAGTGAGAGCCTTTCTGTTTGTATATTACTTATTTTTTCTTATTTTTCTTTGACTTGCCTAAAGAAGTCTTTACAGCTGCTGTCGGTTTATCCCAAACAACATCGTCCTCAACAAAGCCTTTTTTCTTCATATTGTTGATAACTACCCTTGCGATAAATCCGCTGATAAATACAAGTCCCGATACTATCCAGCCTGCTATAACTTGTGACCACATCGGATAATCGCCGTAACTGCCGCCGTTCTTTGAGAACAGAACTATCATATTCCATACGAACAATATTATAAGCAACAATGGCGATACCACCTTTACAGATGAAGCAAACCACCAGTACGGCGCTTTAAACTTCTTAGTATTGCGGTTTATCTCATGGTGTACCTTTTTAAGGTCAAATGCCCAGCCAACAGCAATACACTCAAGCACGCCTATAATAATAAGGTTAATCTGATTTGTCCAGTTATCTACAATATCAAGCCATGCAAGACCAGACTGTGAACAGTAAACAAGCGAGATAATTCCTGCTATTGAACATACTGCGATCGTAACCGTCTTAGGCTTTATATGGAACTTATCGGATACTGCTGCCGAGATACCCTCTACAATAGAGAATGCAGAGTCAATTGCTAAAGTAATCAGCATAAGATAGAATATCGCTCCAAACACTGCGTTAAGCCATCCTATATTCGTAAGATGAACTATTGCCTGCGGATATACAATAAACGCTGTTGCAACACCGCTGTCTGTGATCTTATCAAGCATTCCCGTACCGCCCATTGTAGAGAACATTACTATACCCGACAGAACGCTTACAGCCATATCGGAAAATGCAATAATAAGCGCGTCTGCTGCTATGTTAGCGTCATCACCAAGGTATGAACCGTACGCAAACATTATTGCCATCATTATAGACAGACTATAAAACACCTGTCCGATAGCGTCAACCCAGAGTGAGGGATCTGAGAATGCATTTACATCAGGTATAAAAAGCTTTGCAAGACCCTCTCCCGCACCGCTCATTGTACAACCCTTTATCGCCATGATAAGAAGAAGTACAACAGGAGCAAATACAGTAAACTTAACTACCTTACTTACGGAGCTTGCACCGTTTCTGATACAGTAGAAAATAAGTCCCCACGCAATCAAAAGACAGGCAAGAACAGGACCCGGAATATCACTGCCCGAAATAGCTCTGGTTGTCTTTGTAAGATCAAAAAACAAAGATGAAGCTGCCTCGCCGTCCTGAGTCATAAATGCAAATCTCCATGAATTCAGGAACATAAGAATTACCCACGCAAATACTACCGAATAATATGTAACGATAACAAATGCGTTTGAAGTTGCCGCCCAGCCTATCGGCTCAGCTTTTTTGTTAATACCTCGCATGGATTCTATCGCACCCTTGCGAAGCTTTCTGGAGATAGAGATCTCCATCATAAACAGCGGTACGCCCATTACAAGCATAGCCACAAGATAAACAAGCAGGAATGTTCCGCCGCCATGCTTTGCTGCAAGGCCGGGAAATCTCCATGCGTTGCCGAGTCCAACTGCCGAACCTACCGAAGCCAGAATGAAGGTCAGGCGTGAACCCCATGAACCACGTTTTTCCATAATAAATTCCTCTCCTCATTTTATTTTTTCTGTTATGGAATGTAAATTTTATTATAACCCATATTACTTTATAATGCAACACTATTTTTTATTCTTTTCAAGGCAGCCATATGAAATAATTCTTAAATTTTGTACAAATTATCCAATATTCCCCCCATTGGGTACGATCCATAATTTAAACAAGTCCTATTTTTATTAAATCGTACTTTATCGACAGGGGGAGAACCACTGTCAGCAGGTTCTCCCCCGTCAAGCTTCATTGTATTCACAACTTTGCCGTTCCCCCCTCTCCGCTGAGTGGAGCCTTTGGAAACCGCAGCCCTTTTGAAAAAGGGTTGATCGAAAACTTAATTAGTCGTTTACTAAAATTGTTATGTACAGTGCAAAAACAGCCCCGAAAAATCATCATCGGAGCTGCTGTTTTTATGATAAACTAATCAATCCTCACCGAAAATCTGCATTATCTCATAGAAAGTATCCTCTTCATCAAGCTTTTTTGATGACTCGGGCGGAGTCTGCTTCGGTCTGTTTGCGTTTACATTTGTATTTACCTCAACCGTTCTTCGCTGCGGCTCATTTGAGGAAAGGTCCTTTGAAAAAGACGGCTTAGGCTTAGCCACAGCATTATTAGGGCGGGCAACAGGCTTTACAACATTGCCATGCTCATCGCCAAAACCCGTAGCGATAACAGTTACACGAAGCTCATCTTCAAGTGTTTCGTCAATAACAGCACCCCAGATGATGTTTGCGTCCTCATCTGCCTGCTCTGTTATCATTGATGAAGCTATATCGATCTCGTCAAGACCAATATCGGGTGACGCTGTAATATTAACAACAAGACCCTTTGCACCCTGAATAGTTGTTTCAAGAAGCGGTGAGCTGATAGCTTTCTGAGCTGCCTCTGCTGCCTTATCCTTACCTGTTGCAACTCCGACGCCCATGTGTGCAAGACCCGCATTCTGCATTACTGCTGTTACATCTGCAAAGTCAAGGTTTACAAGTCCCGGAATAAGAATAAGATCCGAAATACTCTGCACACCCTGTCTAAGAACATCGTCTGCTATCTCAAAAGCGTTTGTGAGAGTAATTTTCTCTGTACTTACATTTTTAAGTTTTTCGTTAGGTACAATTACAAGCGAATCAACATACTGCTTTAATTCCTCAATACCTGCCTCTGCCTGCTGCATACGGCGTTTGCCCTCAAAACCAAACGGCTTAGTAACTATTGCTACTGTAAGTATGCCCATAGCTCTTGCAATTTTTGCTACGATAGGAGCTGCACCCGTACCTGTACCGCCGCCCATTCCGGCAGTGATAAACACCATATCTGTATCCTTGAGAGCCTCTTCTATTTCTTCGGCACTCTCAATTGCTGCTTTCTCGCCTATTGCAGGCTGTGAACCTGCTCCCTTACCGTGTGTCAGCTTTGCACCAATATGAATTGTCTGATCTGCCTTTGATGACTGCAAAACATGATCATCTGTATTTATTGATATGAACTCTACGGACTTAACCTCACTGTTTACCATTCTGTTGACAGCGTTTCCGCCGCCTCCGCCAACACCTATTACCTTTATAACAGGAAGGTTGCCGTTATACTCTTCTTCCAACTGAAAAGCCATTTTTATATTCCTCCTAACGTGTAATCACCGAAATTTACGATCCTTTATTTCGATCTGTCCGTATAATAAAACTATACTCTTTGCTACTATATAAATTTATCACATTTACACGGAAATTTCAATAATAATTTATTAATTAAGAAATTTTCGACATATCGCTTAAAAAATTACACTGTTTTTATACAAAAATTACAATATTGTAACAAAGATCGTTCTTTTCTTGAAGTTTAAAAAACATCTCGTTACTTTTTTTTTATAATTTATAAACTCTATTATACTATTAATAGTAGTTTGTTCCATACTCTCCCGTAATATTCTCATCGGGTTCTTCTTCATCGTAATAATAATCCTCTTCATCATACGGTTCGGTTTCTTCGCTTGACGTACTGCTGTCTGCCGAGGAAGTCGCCTTTCTCACACCTGTTGTCGGAGCTGTGTATTCCTCTTCGCTTGATGATTCGGTTGTCTGTGAAGAAGTAACCTTACTCTCTGTCGACACTGTATTTGAATATATCGGTGTAAAGTACGATGCTTTTCTGTCGCCGTTTGACAGCGATACATCAAGATCTCCCTTGTCGTTCGGGGCAAGCTGAGTATTAATTATTGCCATAGCAGTTCTCAGCTTATAGCCAACGTCCTCGGGCAATCCTATCAAAATAGTTATCCTGTTATCGTAATTAAGCTTTATACTTGCGGCATTTGAAATATCTATTCCATAGATAAGCGGAACTTCATTTTCATTAATATTAGCTATTACCTCATCGAGTATCTGCTGAGTTGTGGCTTTCTCAAAGCTTATGTATTTACCCACCTCTGTATCGGTAACCTTTAAGCCCTTTAAAAGAGGTATTGTGGAAAGCTGACTTTCGTTTATCTCCAAAACTCTGCCCTTTTCGCTGATTATCGCATATCCGCCGTTTACAGCTACCTCGTATGACGGTATTGCAGGTTCAACTCGTATTACCTGAGTGGCAGGAATTTTAAACGTAATTTCTGCGTCCTCTATATACGGGAGATTATCGACAATATTCTTAACCGCTGCCTTTTTCCTCGCTGAGAAAATATTGCCGTGAAGCTTTAGACCGCTTTTTTCTATTATAACGCTGTCGCTGTACGGTGTGCCGTTTGCGTTCTCAACTACTATTTCATTAGTCTTAAACAAAACATTGAACGACAAAATTACCGCTACGCCTACTATCACAAAAAATGCAATATAGTTTTTTATGCGTGTTCTTTTCTTTCTCTGAGAGCCTGTAAGCTCCTTTGGCTTAGGTGTATCCTTGTAGTAACTTCGTTCTCTTCTCTCTGAACTTCTCGTTTTATTTCTTTGTTTTTCTGTACGTTCTTTTTCTCTTCTCGGAGAATCTACATACCCGTATCGTGAGCTGAAATAATCGTCGGGCTGAGATTTTGTTTGCGAGGGTTCACTAAAATTTGCAAACCTGTCAAAAGATGTGTATTCATTATTATTTTCGGAAACATCTCTGTATCTTCTGCGTTCTCTGTCCGCATTAGTTCTATTTGAAGATCTTGTACTGCGGCTTTTTTGTTTATTTCTGTTTTCCTTTTCTTTTCCTTTTTCTCTGCTCACGCCGTCACTTCCTTCCGTTACACACGCCTGACATCTCCTCCAAGGGTACTCAGCGTTACTTCAATATCCTCATATCCTCTGTCCAGATATTTTAGTCCGTCTACCGTCGTTTTTCCCTCTGCTCCAAGACCTGCCGTGATCAGTGCAGCCGCACCTCTCAGATCCATTGCCGCAACCTCGGCACCGTGCATACACTCAACGCCCTGCGATACAGCAACTCTGCCCTCTACTTTAATATTTGCGCCCATTTGCAAAAGTCCGCTGACATGGAGATACCTGTTTTCAAAAATATTCTCCACAAAAAGCGTTGTTCCACGGCTTTTGGCTATCATCGCCATTATCGGCGCCTGTGCGTCTGTCGGAAAACCCGGATACGGCATAGTACGCACTATTTTAGGCGCTGTAAGCCTGTGAGGACTATCCATTATAATACTGCTGCCCTGTATATCCACATCACAGCCGCACTCCTCAAAAATAGAAAGCACTGCTCGCAGATGTGAGGGAATAGTTCGATTAAGCTTTATTCTGCCGCCGGTAGACGCACAACAGGAAAGCAGCGTTGCCGCAACTATTCTGTCGGGGATTATCGAATGTCTTGTACCGTGGAGTTTCTCAACACCCTCGATAATTATTGTTCCCTCGCCCGCACCTGAGATTTTAGCTCCGCTGCTGTTGAGATAATCAGCAAGATCACATATTTCGGGTTCTCGTGCAGCGTTTGTAATTACTGTCGTACCCTCTGCAAGGCTTGCGCAGATCATTATGTTTTCCGTTGCGCCCACACTCGGAAACGACAAAGAAATATTTGCCCCATGCAGTCCGTTCGGAGCTGTACACTTAAACACTCCGTGATCGTCCTTTATCTCTGCGCCAAGCTCAGACAATGCTTTCAGATGAAGATCTATCGGGCGAGGACCTATCTCACAGCCTCCCGGAAAACACATTCCGGCGTTACCTGTTCGTGCAAGCAATGCTCCGAGAAAAATTATAGATGACCTCATCTCACGCATAAGCGAATTAGGTATGTTTGTTCTGCATAGATTTCGGCTGTCACAAACAAGCGTACCGTCCGAGAAGCTGACGCTGCACCCTAAGTACCTCAGTATATTTACAGAGCCGCTTACATCTGACAAATCGGGGCAGTTATGTAAAATGCTTTCCTCTCCGCTGAGGAGTGTCGCCGCAAGAATAGGTAAAGCAGAGTTTTTAGAGCCTTGGACGGCTGTTTCTCCCCGAAGTCTTTTCATACCGTCTATAATAAGACGTGACAAATACAACACCCTCTTTTATTGTTTTATTGCATACAATTTAGTTTTGAGAGTAAGCAGTTTTATATTTCAGCGGTTTCTATACTTCCCACCAACCAAAACACAGTAAACTCTAAGCTCTGAAAAGCCAAAAATTATATACACTAAATCTTATGCTGTATTTGTCGGTTCTGACACTATTATTTTTTATATTTCTCGTAAGTTTCGTTAATTATTTTATAAATTCTTTCATTGGCGTCTAAGATTGCCATTTTCTTTGCATTAGCGGAATACTCGGCAAGCCTTTTCTTATCGCTTACTATCTTATCTACTTTCTCTGTCAGCAGTTCGCCCGAAAGCTCGCTTTCCTCTATTATCTCGCCTGCCTTTTGATTAACAAGCGCCATAGCGTTATGGTACTGATGATTTTCGGCAACATTCGGTGACGGAATAAACACCGCAGGTTTACCCTGAGCCTGTATCTCGCTTATTGTTATTGCGCCTGCACGGCATACTACAACATCAGCCGCCGCAAGACAAGTAGGCATATTGTCTATATATTCCCTTATGTCAAGATTTTTGCACTGTGTAATATCAGTACCCTTCTCCTTAACAAGATCGGGAAACCAATGTCCGTACTGTCCGTATGCGTGTATATGCTGATACTTGCCGTCCTTGCCGCTTCTTGCTATTATATCCGCACAAGCCTCGTTTACTTTCTGCGCTCCAAGGCTGCCTCCGAACGACAACACAACGGGTCTTTCGTCAAGCCCAAGTTTCTTTCTTGACTCCTCTCTGTCGGCAGTTATTATCTCTGTTCTTACAGGGTTGCCCGTAACGACAAAATTACAGCCCTCTTTCATATGCTTCTGTGCGTCTGCTATTGCAAGCATAACAACCTCTGCTTTTTTGGATAGCATTTTATTTGCAACACCCGGAAAAGCATTCTGCTCGTGAATAAGTATCGGAATACCAAGCTCAGTTGCCGCACGAAGTACGGGGCCGCTTACATACCCGCCCGTGCCTACGCATAGATCGGGTTTAAATTCCTTTATTATCTTCTTGCTTGCCGATATTGCGGTTACAGCTCTTGAAAGCGTCTGAATATTCGCCTTAATAGCGGCAGGCTTCATACTTCTCTTAAATCCGCTTACCCTTATCGACTTAAACTCAAAGCCTGCCTTTGGCACAAGCTTTTCCTCCATACCGCCCTTGTTTCCTACATAAAGTATTTCTGTATCGGGCTGTTTGCTCTTCAGATAGCCTGCAATCGCCAAAGCAGGGTTTATATGTCCTGCTGTTCCGCCTCCTGCAAATATAACTCTCATTTTTTTATCCCTCTTTCGCTTGTGTTTTACTCCTTTGCTATATTGGCGGAGCGTGAAATGTTAAGCACTATACCCATTTGGGCAAGCAGTACGATCATCGACGATCCTCCATAGCTGAAAAATGGCAAACTGATACCTGTATTAGGAAGCCAGTCTGTTATTACAAGTACATTAAGTACCACTTGAAGTCCGATTTGTGCCATTAGTCCAACGCCTAACAGCCTGCCAAACATATCCTTAGCCTGCTTACATATCGTTACTCCTCTGTAAACAAGCAGACCAAATATCGCAAGCACTACAAACGCTCCGATAAGTCCAAGCTCCTCGCAGACAATTGCAAATACAAAGTCGTTCTGAGGTTCGGGAAGATACAGGTACTTTTGTCTTGACTGACCAAGCCCCAAGCCCCACAATCCGCCTGAGCCTATCGCATACAGTGAATTTCTCGTCTGCCACGTTGTCTGCCACATTTCGTTGGTAGTGTATTCGAGCGCCTGACCCCAGCCGTCCATTCGGCTCATAGCATATGTAAGCTTTCCCGTTACAGCCAGCAGCAGCACAAGTACGCCTACAATGCCTCCTGCCATAAAGAAGTATTTAATCGGCATTCCGCCGATATACAGCATAACCGCAACAATAAGGATACATATAACTATACCGGAATAGTGCGGTTCAAGATAAAGCAGCAGTCCCGTTACACCGAGTACCACGAACGCAGGCGCAACACCGTATTTCAGAGTTTTCATCTCTTTATAGTACAAAGAACACCAATGCGCAAAAAACAATATGAGGGCAAACTTACATATCTCAGACGCCTGAATACTGAATATTCCTAAATTCAGCCAGCGTTTCGGGGCATTGTCCTCTGTCGGTATCATAAGTACTAATATCATAAGAAGCCACGCAGCGCCCATTACAGGTGCAGCCGCCTTATGAAGATAATGATAATCAAAAAACGATACTCCAAACATTATCGCTAAACCCGCCAGGGCAAACAATACCTGTTTTTTTATAAAGTAATAGCTGTCGCCGTATCTGTGGTAGGCATACGGATAGCTTGCGGAGAACATCATTATCAGACCGATTATAAGTATTAATACCAAAAGTCCCAGAAACGGCAGATCCAACCCTTCGCCTATCGAAAACAGCTTGAACTTCTTTTTGATACGGGGACGTCTGTTCATAGGGAACGGCTTTTTTTGTACTTCTGTTTTTTTCTTTTTTTCTTCGGAAAAGTTATCCATATAACTGTCCAAATAGCTTTGCAGCAATAAAATCTCCCCCTTTTATTTAGTTAGGAATTTGGAGTTGAGAGTAAATTCTTTACTATAAACTTTAAACAATAAGCTACCAACTATGAACTACTCCGATCAATCAATCTCACTTTACAACTCCAAACAGGAACAAAAGCAGCGACACTATACCCATAAGGAATGTTACCGCACTGAACACAAGAACTATCTTTACCTCGTTCCAGCCGCTCATCTCAAAATGGTGATGAATAGGCGTCATTTTGAAAATCCTCTTGCCGTGAGTAGCTTTAAAGTATGTAACCTGTAAAATTACAGAGAACATCTCACACAGATAAACTATTCCCACAGGAAGTATGAGTATCGGCAAATCAAGAGAAAACGCCATAGCGCATACTGCGCCGCCCAAAAACAGCGAGCCTGTATCTCCCATAAAAACTTTTGCAGGATTAAAATTCCAGATAAGAAATCCCAGACAGCCGCCTGCTATTGCCGCACAGAATATATTCATCTCCTGATTACCGCTTACACCTGCCATTACCATAAAGAATGACGCTGCAAACATCGTTACACTGCCATTTAGTCCGTCTATTCCGTCTGTAAGGTTTACGGCATTTACCATTCCTACAATAACTATTGCAGCTATCGGATAGTAGAAGAATCCGAGATCGATACTTCCTACAAAAGGTATAATCGTTCTCGTATCATCGCCGAAAATTTTCATTGCTGCAAGATATATTATTGCTACCGTAAACTGAAGAACGAGTTTCTGCTTTGCGGTAAGACCTAAGTTTCTCTTTTTCTTTATAGAGATAAAATCATCTACAAATCCTATCGCACCATACAGCAGCGACATTACAAAACCGCCTATAAGCTGCGCCATTTTAAGCCTATTCACAATTATCTCATCTGACGCCATTCTAAGGCATATCGTTGTTATCGTTATAGCGGCAAGCGTACCGCAAATAAACATTATTCCGCCCATTGTGGGAGTATTCTGTTTATTCTTATGCCACGACGGGCCTATCTCCTTAATTGTCTGACCGCACTTAACCTTTACAAGGAAAGGTATAAGCTTACTGCCTATCAGTGATGAAACTATAAACGAAATCAGCGCCGCTTCAAACGACCATATTCCTGTTGCCATAATATCCCCTCTTTTTCTTTTCTGTACGGCAAATACCGTTCTTTTTATATTCTTGCAGTTATTACATTACAGTATCGTCCACATCATTGTTTCCGAAGTAAACCGTAACCACCGTACCCGGCGCTACCTGCTCATTCGGATCTATACTCTGAGCATACGAATATACTGTATCAAGTTCTACCGAACCCGAAAAACTTACATTTATATTATAATCGTAAGCTATCTCGTTTACCTGTGCCACCGTCAAACCTGTAAGATCGGGAACTGTTTCTGTTTCCTTAGTACTGTTCTCCGTTGTATAAAGAACCACCTTACCGCCTCTCGGTATCGCTGCGCCCGACTGCGGCACTTGTGCAACTACTTTATTGCCCTCACCGCAGATATACGCTTCAAATCCGTCTGCTTCAACTGCCGCAATAGCCTCGTTCAAATTCATTGAAAGGTATGTTCCTGCGGCTGTATCAACATATTTTAACTCTTCCTCGTTGTACTGAGCCTCTATTCCCAGATAGGGGCATATCTCCGACATTATTCCTGCAAAAACCGGCGCGGCTACCTGAGAACCGTAGTACGCTTCTCCTGTCGGAGTATCGAAATATACAAGCAACGCTATCTGAGGATCATTTGCCGGAGCATATCCGCAGTAGGACGCTATGTAATCCTTTTTATTCTTACGGCTGTTTCCTATCTTCTCGGAAGTACCCGTCTTTCCTGCAATTCTGTACCCTGCAACATAACCGTTTTTAGCAGTACCCTCTGTTGCATTCTTCTCGAGTATCTCTGACATTTTCATCGCCGTATCCTCGGATATAACTTGACGCTTTACAACAGGCTCGGCTGTTTCTACAACATTGCCGTTTGCGTCAAGTATCTGCTTTACAAGGTAGGGCTTTACGGCATATCCACCGTTTGCGACAGCCGATACTGCCGTTACCATTTCTATCGGAGTTACCGAGATACCCTGACCGAAAGATCCTATCGCGAGATCGACAGGTCCCCAAGGTTCTTCGAAGAATATTCCCGTACCCTCGCCGGGCAGGTCTATACCTGTTCTCGAATTAAAACCAAACGACTGGAAATATTCCCAGTATTTATCCATACCGAGTGCCTTACCCATCATCATAAAAGCGGGGTTGCAGGAGTTGCAAAGTGCCTCTCCGAAAGTCTGCGAGCCGTGACCTGCCGTATTATGACAGCCGATAGGTTCAACGCCCTCGTACGGTACATACGAACCCGAACAGTAGAACGTACTGTTAAGATTTGCCGCATTCTCCTCTAAAACAGCCGACGCTGTTATTATCTTATAAACAGAACCGGGATAATAGCTGTCGCTTATAGCCTTGTTTCGCCATTGTTTGGCAAGCAGTTCATTCAGGCGTTCTTCTTTTGCGGTACCTGTAAGCTTATCTACTTCTTTTTGGGCATCCTCGCTTGCAAGAGTATATGGATCATTCGGGTCAAAGCTGTTTTCGACAGCCATTCCCAGAACCTCTCCGTTTTTAACGTCCATACATATAGCCACAGCACCCTCTGCAACCTTATAATCTGCAATACCCTGTTTTAAGTATTTTTCCATAAAGTGCTGGACTGTTTCATCTATCGTAAGCACAAGCGAATTACCGTCCTGTGCGTCTTCTTTCTGCTGATATTCAAACGGCATAGTTGTACCCCAGCCGTTATTCTCCGTAACTATTCTTCCGGCAACACCCGTAAGGTAGGAATCATACTGGTACTCTATTCCCGCAAGTCCCTGTCCGTCTGCTCCTGTAAAACCTATTACCGAAGCAGCAAAATCATTATAGGGATAGTACCTCTTGAAATCCTCCTCAAGGACTATTACATTTGACAGGCGTTCATATTTATCGCTTACCTTGTCGATAAAATCAAGCACCTTGTCACGCTCGTCACTTTCAACCTTTCTTTTAACCGTCTGATAATAGGATTCGGATTTGGACGCAAGCTCAAATATATCGCTCTCGTCTATTCCGAGTATCTCTGCAAGTCCCTGTGACACAAAATGACGCTGATTGTCATTCTCAAAATATGCAGGTGCAAGAATAACTTTCCAAACACTCGCACTGCTCGCCAAGACGTTGCCGTTTCTGTCGTAGATCGTACCTCTTTTTGCCGAAACAAGCGTATCGCTCAACTGCTGATCTACTGCCCTTTCAGATAACTCCTCCCCCATTATCATATGCAGGTAGAACAATCTGCAGGCAACAGCACCGAAACCGAACACCAGTATCAATATAAGCAATACTGTTGCACGTTTCTTTATACCCGATAAAATACTATCCATTCGGCTGCTCCTTCCGTACTGAAATATAGGGTGGAGCAGTACAGCCCCACCCCTCTTATCTGAGCATATTATCAATTATTACGCTGATATTCTTCTGCTCCTGTTTAATATATATACCGCACTTTCCCGAATTATGTATCACTAAACATAATTACTTGTCGCTCCACGAACTTTTTATCGCATCACCGATCATCTCGAATATATTTTTCTTCCTGACATTCGCAACAACGGCTTTATCTCCCTCGGAAAGGCTGATAAACTCTTTTTGGAAACTCTGTGTTTTCTCCATTCCGAGGACATTCTTTGCATATTCCTCTACAACAGACGGCCCTAATTTGTTCTCTACTTTCATTTCCATCTGAGTGTAGTAGCTCTGCATTTGAGTAAGCTCCACCTGTGCGTCGCTTATCTGCTGATTAAGTTCCGTAAGCTGTGCTTGTCCGTGAATAATCGATGTCAGGGCAACTATTACAAGCGTACTGACAGCCAAACCCACTATCGCTGTCAGCGGATCAATTCTCGGCTTGCGGCGGCGTTGACGTTCGGTACGAATGTCATAAACTTTATTCTTTTGTGAATCCGACTCCGGCACTACGACTTCTTCTTCCTCCTCAAACAAAGAAAAATCGTATGCGGTATTCCTTTCGCTCAAAGCCATCACAACACCTCATAATCTGACCGTGAATTTTGTACAACCATGTTCGGAAACACTTATCCGATACTATACTTATATTATACTACAAATTCGTAACTTTTCCAAACATTTTTTTGCCACAACATCATCGAAATGTTTACAGCATTTTTATACAATATGACGAAACTGTTACAAATATATGTATAACCCCAAAATCAAAACAGTTTTTTACATACTCTAAGTCGCGCGCTCCTTGCACGGTTGTTATCCTCAAGCTCAGCTTCTCCCGGCTCGATCGGTCTTTTAGTTACAAGTTCGGCTCTTGGTTTCTTTCCGCATACACATACAGGAAAATCCTTCGGGCAAGTACAGCCCGTACACCACTGAGCCATTGTTTTCTTTACTATTCTATCCTCAAGGGAGTGAAAAGTGATAACCGCAAGTCTGCCGTCCTTATTAAGAACATCGAACGAATTCTCCAAACCCTCCCTAAGTCTGTCGAGTTCGCCGTTGACGGCAATCCTCAGTGCCTGAAATGTTTTTCTTGCAGGGTGTCCGCCCTTTCTTGCTTTTGCAGGATATGAATCACTCACTATCTGAGCAAGTTCCAATGTAGTTTCAACGGGCTTTACGCTCCTGAAATTCATAATATTGCGTACAATATTACTTGCAAACTTCTCCTCACCGTACGCTCTTAATATATGAATAAGTTCAGACGGCTCGCAGTTGTTCACAATGTCGTACGCACTTGTACCCTCTCTGCTCATTCGCATATCAAGAGGTGCGTCATAGTGATACGAGAAACCTCTTTCGGGCTTATCAAGCTGCCACGAGGAAACTCCTATATCAAGCAAAACTCCGTCAACACGGTCTATTCCGAGTGACATCAGCACACCCTTTATATTGCTGAAATTTGAACGCACTATCGTTACGTTTTTAAACTCGGCAAGTCTTTTACCTGCTGCTTCAATAGCGTCGGGATCCTGATCTATTGCGATCAGCCTGCCTGTTTCGGAAAGTCTTTTTGCAATTTCATAAGAATGACCTCCGCCTCCCGCCGTACCGTCAACATAGATACCGTCGGGATCAACAGCAAGCGAGTTGATCGTTTCCTCAAGCAGAACCGACTTATGTACAAATTCCATAGTCACTCTCCTATCAGATAAGTCCCGAAGACATTGCCGCCATTATACTATCCTGCGTCTGCATATCGTTAAACTCCTCCAGCTTTTGTGTTGACCATATTTCGGCTCTCTTGCCAACTCCCAAAAACATCGTATCTTTTTCAAGAGAGGCATATTCCCTGAGATTTTTCGGAATAAGTATTCTTCCCATACTATCCGTTTCAACCAACGCTGAATTTGCAATAAAATGACGCTGTACTGCGGCTGCCTGTGAAATCGGCTTGTTGCAAAGTTCTTCTAAAAACATTTCCCATTCTTTTTCGGGATAGACAAAAATACAGCCGTCTATTCCCTTTGTAAGATAAAAGCTGTCGCCAAGCTGTTCTCTCAGCTTAGCAGGCACTGTAAGACGGCCTTTTGCGTCAATATTATGTTGATATGAACCCATAAGGTAATTAGTCATAAGCATTTACCGAACGTGCCCGGAGCAACTCTCTTTAGTTCGCCCACTATCTGACACAATTAGCCACCCTTTCCCACTTTTATATTACATTATACCCTCATTACAGAAAAAAATCAACCTTTTTTCAGTATTTCCCGACTTTTTTTGCAAAACCTGATTACCGGTTTCTCTGCTTTAACAATTATATACTTTTTCAAGGGAAAATTTTGTAATATTTGAGGAAGCTCAAAAAAATAAAAAAACCGCAGACAACTCTGCGGCAACATTCTTATAACACACATCACACAGAATTTTTCAACTCTGTGCTTTGTGTGTACATACATTACATAGAACACCGTAATACAAAGAATTGCAATTACAGCTAACTATGTGATGTAATTATATCATATAGTTCTTTTAAAATCAATATGTTTTTCATAAAAATAGTATTTATTTAGATAATATTTTCCCTTTTCGAGATTATAGAATTAATATACTGCATAATTATTATAAATATTCAATAATTAGCCCCCTCCGAATAACGAAGGGGGCTAATATTAACAGGATAATCCTATCATTCTTTATACATTCTCTTCTGACCTACCGATGAATTCGAGTTGAGGTGGATTGAGTATCTGAGAATATGCATACAATCCTTTGTAGACACCTTAGTATCCTCGTCAACGTCTGCAAGGAACATCTGCTTTGCGTCAAGCTTAACAAGCTTAATTGCTGCTCTCTGTGCAAGCATTGAATCCTTAGCGGTTATCTTTCCGTCGCCGTTTACATCACCGAGGAGAACTTCTTCTCCTTCATCTGAGCTTGTATCTGTTTCTGTGTCATCTGATGATGTATCTGTTGTTGTATCGTCTGACGATGTATCTGTTTCTGTGTCATCTGATGAAGTATCTGTTGTTGTATCTTCTGATGATGTATCAGTTGTTGTGTCGTCTGACGATGTATCTGTTGTTGTATCCTTTGCCTGTACCTCTGCAACACCTCTTGTTGTATTTGCAGGATTAAAATTATTGTAATTAACATCGTAAAATTCGTCTACTACATAAGACAAAACATCTTCAGCACTTGTAATATCTCTGAGTGCTGTAAACGATACGATAAATACATCAGATTCGTTTGATACATTAGTGCCTGTTGCGTCAAACATTACGCTCCACTTAATTTTATCAGCCTCGTCTGTATTAAGGTCTGCATGACCCATACCGCCTATCTGCTCGTTAAATTTAAGTGCAAGGTTATCAAATTTTACAGTTTCCTGAATACCGAGTGCGTTTGCTGCATTCTTAGCCTTAAAGTAAACAACAACCGTATCTCCTGCTTTTGCGTCAACATCTATCTTAAACTCTTTTTCAACAGGTGTTGCCTTTGTTGTTTCTGCAACAGCGGAAGTTGTGCTTACTGCGTCAAACTCGTTTTCATTTACATCGTAGAACTCAGTTACCTTATAGGACATTATCTTTTCATCTGCACTGATATTCTTCTTAGCTTTGAATTCAAGTACGCAGACATCTGATTCATTAGTAAGGTTTACACCCTTTGCATCAAACATTGTTGACCATACAAGTCTGTTTGTATAGTTAGTGCTTACATCAATATGACCCATAGCTCCAACCTGTCCGACATACTCAAGAGCGTTTGTGTCGTAATCTACTACTTCTTCCAGACCAAGAGCATTCGTTGCATTCTTAGCCTTGAACTTAACAGTTACGGTATCGCCTGCCTCGGCAGTTACAGGAATATTCACATCAGGGTTCTGCTTGTCTGTATCTGTTGGCTTATCTGTATCTGTCGGCTTGTCAGTTGTTGTGTCTGTTGTTGTGTCTGTTGTTGTGTCTGTTGTTGTATCAGTGGTTGTATCTGATGTTGTATCAGTTGTAGCAGCAGTAACCTTTGCAGTACCGTCTATGCAATCACGAGGAAGGGAAGCGAAATCGTAATCATAGCAATCTCTTACTTTATTTGTACCAACAGCACCGTCTGCATCTGCAATAGCCTTAAAAGTAAACTTAACTACTTCCTTGCTGCTTGAGTAATCCTCACCGCCGTTACCGTCGCCGCACTGTAAGTTCCACTGTATCTCGCCGTTTGCAGCTCCGCCGTCATTGATCAACGCTCCGTTTGCAATAGCTTGTGCGGAAACAAACTGATATTTTGAAGTATCAAAAGTAAATGTATTTGTGATACCGAAGAGATCCTTGTGACCGCCTACCGAAAGGGTTACATCAACAGTATCACCCGATTTAGCATTTGCAGTTACAGTAAACTCACCCGTACCTACATTAACTTCTGTATCTGTTGAAGTATCGGTAGTAATATCTGTTGTTGTATCAGTATTCGTATCTTCTACCGTGCTTGTATCGGTTGTTGTAGATGTATCTGTCGGTTTATCTGTATCTGTCGGTCTGGGAATAATAGTTCCGTTACCAACTCTTGCAAGGGGTACTGTAATATTATCCTTATCGTCCTTTTCACCTGTCGATGACGGGTCTTTTGAATATTCAAGCGTAGCAGAGTCAAGCATTGTAGGATCCATAGGGATACAGCCTATTCCGCTTTCGCCGTATGTTGACATATGCATAACACCTATACCGTTTGTTTCGATAACTGACTTTGAAATACCAAGCGCATCATAAGGGATAGTCATAGTATAGAATGTATCAAGAGTACTTGTGTGTCCTGTTGAGAGATCTGTCCAAGCGGAAGCGTCACTCATAACGTCATCAGGCTTATATCCTGTGTAGCCGTTGCCGTTTATACCTGTAAGAGAGCTGATGCCTGCAAACAGTCCGTCTTCATATTCGTATGTAATTCCGTACTCTCTGAAATTCTTACAATATCCCGTTTCATAAGAAAAAACTCCTGATGACGTTGTAAGGAAGAGAGCGGGCGTACCGTTGGTAGGCTTTGAAGAGAAACACATAATAGCGTCTACATTCGTAGTATAGCTTATATCAATTCCCCATACTCTGTCGGTAGCGGCAGTATCCATTCCTCCGTCCGAATAATGACCTGTGCCGAGATCAAATGCCAGCATTTGAGGAATATCCGCATTATAGGGTTTTGCCTCATTTGTACCTGCGCCGCCCTGGTCGGAAGCCGTAACATCTCTTACATCAACATACTGCCAGCCTATGTAGAGATTAGAATCATCCCATGCAGCATAGAGAGCATACTCATCGTATACAGGATATTCATGAGGACCTTTAAATACGTTTGCATCGTCATTTGCCACACCCTGAGCAATCAATTCATTACTTGTCCAGTCAGACGCAGACTTTATTGTTTTATTTGTTCCTACTCCGGTGGGATTCGTTGCGTATTTACTGCTTAACGTTGCGGCAGAAGCTTTGTCTGTATCTACCTGTGCCGCCGAAGCGCTCAGTGCATTTCCGGCAAGCATCGCAAGCGCCATTGCGGCACTCAAAAGTCTAAGGGATCTTTTAGCCATATAAATTACCTCCGTTTTGTAAAATAGTTTCGGGTTATTCCATTCCCAATTTAATACATAATATAGTATAAACCTTTTGTAAACGATTAACAAGTCTTTTTCGGTCATTCAAAAATCTTTGTAGGACTTATCAAATTAAAGCTATTTTTTTTGTACAGATTTTTGACCGATTTCAGAAACTTTATATTTGTTTTTAACATAGTTTTCACATTGGTAAAATTCAAGCCGAAACGTATAATTTTTCTCATACATTTCGGCTCTGATCACATTAAAAACTATATAGATTACTGTTTCTTTGCGGCTTTCTTTGCCGAGGACTTCTCCTTCAAAATAGTAGCCTTGAGTGTATTCTCCATAAGCATAGCTATTGTCATAGGACCTACGCCGCCCGGTACCGGTGTAATAAATCCTGCCTTAGGCTCTACCTCGTCAAACTTAACGTCGCCGCAAAGCTTGCCGTCCTCATTATGGTTTATACCTACATCGATAACTACCGCACCCTCTTTTACCATATCGGCAGTTACGAAATTCGGCTTGCCTACCGCTGACACAAGTACGTCTGCCTTACTGCAAACCTCTGCAAGGTTCTGTGTCTTGCTGTGGCATATTGTAACGGTAGCGTTCTGCTGGAGCAGAAGAAGCGCTGTCGGCTTGCCTACTATATTGCTTCTGCCGATAACAACGCAGTTCTTACCGCTTAACTCAACTCCTGTTGACTTGATAAGCTCCATAACGCCTGCCGGTGTACATGGAAGAAAAACGCTTTCGCCTATCATAACCTTACCCACGTTAAACGGGCTGAATGCGTCAACGTCCTTTTTTGGGGAAATGGCACTGATTACAGCCTTTTCACTGATATGCTTTGGCAAAGGAAGCTGAACAAGGATACCGTCAATATCAATACGCTTGTTTAAAGTATCAATTATTTCAAGCAGTTCTCTCTGTGTAGTTTTCTCGGGTTTTCTGATAACTTCGGAATAAAAACCTACCTCGTCACAGGCTTTCTTCTTATTGCTGACATAGATTTTAGACGCAGGATCGTTTCCTACAATAATTACCGCAAGACCCGGAGTAATTCCGAGTTCATCTCCAAGCCTTTGTGCCTCTTTTGCAACTCTTGCCTTAACTTCGGCAGCAACCTGCTTTCCGTCAATTATAGTAGCCATATCTTTATATCTCCTTTTTTCACATAAAATCATTTCAAAAATATATTCGCCATGAAGTCTGTATCAATAAACTTGTATCTCGGCATTAACTGTCTTTACTATTTTACAACGAAACGCAATTTTTTTCAATACATTTCCATAAATTTATGAGAAAGTTAGTCATTTTATTTCTTACAGAAGCGCCCTTTGATGTACATATTATGATTATAACAGCAAAAACTCCCCCGTATATCTTTGGGAGAGCTGCTTTTTATATTACGTTACTCTTTTGACTTTGATTTGTTTAATCGTATAAGCATTAGCGTTGTAAGCACTATGCCTGTAATCACAAGCAGCATTGACAAAAGCTGTGAAACTCTTATAGACGTATTAGGCACAAACAGGCTATCTGTTCTCAAACCCTCAACTATCGTTCTTTCAATGCCGTACCATATGAGATACAGATAAAAAATCTGTCCGTCAAACTTTCTGAATTTTCGGCTAATTATATGAAGTACCAGTACGCCCAAAAGACACCACACCGACTCATACAAAAAGCAAGGGTGAACGCCTACTCCGCCTGTCGCACTCGATACCATTCTCCAAGGTAAATCTGTCGGAGTTCCGAACGCTTCCTGGTTCATAAAATTACCCCATCTGCCGATACCCTGTCCGATGAGAAATCCCCTTACAGCTATGTCAAGTACGGGCAGAAGCTTCATTTTCTGTATCTTTGCAACAGTTAGTCCGCCTGCAACAGCTCCTATAAGTCCTCCGTATATCGCAAGACCACCGCTGTGTATATTTAAGATACGCAAAGGGTCGCCCTTAAAGCTGTCCCAACTGAAAATAACATAATACGCTCTTGCGCCTATTATCGCGGTTATCAGCCCGACTATAACACAGTTCAAAAGCTTATCTTGATCCACATCGTGATACTTGCACTGCCGCATACAGTACGCTACCGCAAGTATAAATCCTATTCCTATAATTATTCCGTACCAGTAAACCGAAAACGAGCCTATCGAAAACGCAACAGATGAAATCTCAAACTCCAACCCTAATCCCGGAAACTCTACATTATACGTCATAGTCTTTATCCCTCTTCACCGCATACTACGGAAAGGGTACAATTATCGGGGTCAAGGAGTTCGTCAAGTCTTTTTGCAATATCTTGAGGTTCAGCCTTTGCAACTGCGTCAACAAGGCTGAAAAGCTCTCTGTTATTAAAGTGCATATCAACCATTATGTTTGCAATTGACTCTGTGCTGTTAAATCCGCTTACCGTTTCGCCGTATACAGCACGTTTGGCAAGCTCAAACTCGTCTTTGTCTATACCGTTTTTCTTAAACTCTCTTATAAAGTCCTTAATTACCTCTGCTGTCTTTTTCGGGTTTCTCGACTCACCGCTGAACATTATTGTGGAATAGTGCGGACCTTCCATATGCTCATAACCAAAGCTGTCGTTTATAAGTCCCTCGTCAAGCAGTTTGTTGTACATTTTACTTGACGGCGAAGCAAGCATATAGAGAAGTATATCCATATATGCAAGCTGCTGCGTCGTTGCAGGCTTTTCCCCGACGTTTTCTTTAAACCCGAGTGTAAACATCGGTATCGATACCGGAAACTTCTGTTCAACATAGCTTTCCGCAACCTCATACGGCTCATCGTCAAAATAGCTTGTTACCGTCTGTTCCTTAGCTGGCTTTAACATTTTGTCAGCAACAGATAGTACCTGCTCAACCGTTGTGTTTCCTGCTATACAGAGTACCATATTGTGAAGATTATAAAAACTGTTGTAGCATTCGTAGAGTTTTTCTGCCGTAATATCAGCAATCGACTCTACCGTACCTGCTATATCTATTCTTACAGGGTGATTGTGGTACATTCCGACAAGCGTATTAAACATAACTCTCCAAGAGGGACTGTCGTCATACATCTTTATTTCCTGTCCGATTATTCCCTGCTCTTTTGCAACTGTTTGCGCAGTAAAATAAGGCGACTGCACAAAATCAAGCAATATCTCCAAGGACTGTTCAAACTTCTCGGTACAAGAAAAAAGGTAACAGGTTTTCTCAAATGAAGTATAAGCGTTTGCGTTTGCGCCTGTCTGAGCGTATCGCGCAAAAGCGTCGCCGTCCTCACTCTCGAAAAGCTTGTGTTCAAGATAATGCGCTATTCCATCGGGTACGGTTATCTCATCGCCTCCGTTTACGGAAAATTTTGTATTGACCGAACCGTAATTTGTTCCGAAAATCGCATAAGTCGACTGATAGCCCTCTTTCGGGTAAACATAAATAGTAAGTCCCGAGGGGTGGTCTATCACATAATATTTATCCTTTATAAGTTCGCTTTCTACTGTTCTGATGTTCATTATTCGCCCTCCTTGCTTTCGTTTCCCGTAAGGACATATACTGTATCAAGCGTAAGCTTGTTTGCGCACGCTATAAGCTCCTCTTTTGTTACCGACATAATAAGCTCTACCGCTTCTTTCGGCGTACGGGAATGTTCTCTTAAAAGCTGTCCGACATACCAGCCCTGCGTACCTGCCGAGGAATCGACAGAGGTCAGATAAGAATTTGATACGCTCAGCTTTGCGGACACTATCTCATCATCGGTGATATTGCCTTTTTTCATTTCTTCAACTTCCGCAAGGATAGCTTTTCTCGCCTTTTCTATATTTTCGCCTTGAACTCCACTCTCTATTATCAGTAATCCCTTATCGGAATTGTATCTTGAAACACAGTAATAGCACAGGCTGAGCTTTTCACGCACATTGTTGAAAAGCTTTGCATGAGCCGTACCGCCGAGGACAGCACACATAAGCTTTTCCGCATATATTTCCTCTTCGGTATTTTTACCCTCTGCGCAGTCCGCTCTGAAACCTAAAATAAGCTTTGACTGAACTACATCAAGCGTATCGGTTTTTTCCTTTACTGTTTCTGCTCTTGCGATTATCTGTGTATCTGCTGTGATCGGAGTTCTCTCCATACCTGCAAATTTCTTCTCAAATATTCTCTGCACATCATCGGAGGGAGAACTGCACAGACATATTATTTCTATCTTTGAATTTTTAATAAGCTCAAGATAAGCGTTGTATGCTTTTTGGGAAGTAAGTTCCTGTGCCTGTTTCTTTGTACCCAGTCGGTTAATACTGTATTTTTCGTTCTCGCACATAACTTCAAGCATACGCTTCATTGAATACGCTCTCTTGTCATTAAACTGTGCGTCTATCGAATCAAGGAGCTGACGCTGTTCCTGCTTAAAGCTGTCTTCATCAAACGCACCGTTCTCTGCGTTAGGTTCAAACACAACCTTGCACAGCAGATCTGCCATCTGAGTATAAATCGGTTCGCCGTTCGGACTGTATCTGTCGTCAAGTCCCGCAACAGATACTACAAGCATCTGAGTTTCGCCAAGTTTGCTTGACGAACAGGATAGCGACACACCGTAAAGCATATCGAGCTTGCGGTTGAGCTGTAAAGATGTAGGATACTCCTTACAGGAACGTGTAAGGATATTCGGAACAATTGCATTTGCCGATACCATATCCCTGTTAAGCTCTGTCTGCATTACAAAAGCTATCCTGCTTGTTTTAAATCTTTCATCGTTGATCGTGTTGAAGTACACACCGTCTGCAATCTGTACTCTTTTTAACTTTTCCAGAATAAACACCTCTTTTTATTAATAGTCTTATTCATAATAATAATCATCATATACATAGCCGTCGTCTGCATTATCGTTATAAGCGTAATCGTCCTCATAACCTGCATTGTCGGCATAGTCATCATTATAAAATTCTTCTGTTTCCGTATCTGTATAAAACTCCTCTATTACGGTATCGGTCTGCTCCTCCCATTCTACCTTACTGTAAGTATAGACATAATCGGGGAAGTAAAGTTCTCTGTACTTTTCCATAGCCGTCTGTACTCGTGTGAGGTAGTTGGCTGTTTCTTCAAAAGGTATATTATCGGGGTCAACATTATCATAGGAGATTATACCCTGTTCGAGCCAATCGTCTATATTGCCGTTACCTGCGTTGTACGAGCATATCGCAAGTGCGTAATTTCCGTCATACATATCAAGCAAGTACCTTAGCAGATACACTCCGTACTCTATATTCAGCTTAGGGTTATACAGTTCTTTACTGTCCATTATCTTATCGGGCTGAAACTGCGTACGGTAATTTTGCAGCCAAGTGAACGTATCGGGCATAAGCTGCATTAAACCTATCGCCCCTACTCCCGATAATGCGTCTGGGTCAAAATCACTCTCCGTTTTTATAACTCCGTAAACAAGGCATTTATCTACATCAAACTCCTTGCAGTATTTTTCAACGTAGTTCTGGTATTTAAGAGGATAAATACTCTTGTTTAGTTTTTCCGCTGCGTCACGGTGCATTACCGAAGATATTATCAATATTATTATCGACAAAACAACTGCAAGCGAAACAAGCGACACAGTTATTATTATCTTCTTTTTTGACCCGTCATTTTTTTTGCTTTTCTTATTTGTTTTTGCCATCTGTTCACCTCCCAACAGTTATCCCGTCTATAATTGAAAAAACATCTGCCCGCACCAAATCAAGCGGTTTTGAGCCGTCTATTACATAGTCGGATTTTTTTATGTAGTAATCGTCACCATGCTGAGCGTGTATCCTTTCCTCTATACTTTTCAAGTCGATTTTGTCACGCTGTGCAATTCGATTAATGCGTGTTTCTTTCGGCGCAATAACGCTAACAATCAAATCGCACATCAAATCGGAATTGCTTTCAAAAAGTACGGGTGCGTCAAATACTATTTTTGTTTTGCCGCTGTCTATATACCCTCTGCACATTTTAAGTGACCGCAAAAAAATATGAGGGTGGGTTATTTCGTTTAGCATTGCAGTATTTTCTTTTGACGAAAACGCTCGCTTTGCAAGCAGCTTCCTGTCGAGGTTTCCCTGTTCGTCAACTATATCGCTGCCGAACACAAAGGATAACTGTTTTAAACACACACTGCCTTTTGACACAACGCTGCGTGCAATTTCGTCTGCATTTATGACTTCGAAACCCTGTTCACGAAAAAAATCCGACACTGTGCTTTTTCCCGAACCCGTAGGGCCTGTTAATCCTATTATAGTAAATTTACGCAAGCTCTATCACCTCAAATCCTGCCGAGCGTATAAGCCTGTTGTAAACCGCCAACGCCATACCTTCCGTATCTGGACACCTGCCGTACACCGTCTGTATGTCTGTTTCGTCTATCTCTCTGAGCGCGTCAAAAAGTCTGTTCGCCTGTGACGAGTAGTCGTTTTTTGCACCGAATACAAAAGTCCGTACATTTAAGAATTTCTCGTCCTCATCATAGCATAAAGCACCTACTGTGTTATCAGCCTTGGAGTTTACAAAATCTCTGTACTTTTCATCTTCTGCTTTTACAAGTATAAGATTTGCCCGTGGCGCATAATGCTTATACTTCATACCGGGACTTTCTGCTTTCTCACCGTCTTTAAGCTTATGCAAAACTGCGTCGCTGATCTGAATTTTACCCAAAACACTCTCAAGCTGCAAAGGTGTAATTCCGCCGGGTCTTAAAAGCGTAGGTACATCGGTACACAGAGTTACAACCGTTGACTCCACTCCCACTTCACAAATACCGCCGTCCAGAATATACGGTATTTTCCCTTGCATATCATGATAAACATGACCTGCTGTTGTGGGACTTGGCGAACCCGAGGTATTTGCAGACGGTGCGGCAAGCGGACGGTCTGCGGCTGTTATGACCGCTTTTGTAACGGGGTGTGAGGGAAAGCGAATTGCCACAGTATCAAGTCCTGCGCTCACTTCATCCGGTATAGCGCTGCCCTTTGGCATTATTATCGTAAGCGGCCCCGGCCAGAATTTTTCTGCAAGAGCATATACGGCTTTTGGTATCTCTCTTACAAGCGAAAACCTCTCTATCTGAAAAAAATCCGATATATGAACTATAAGCGGATTATCCATAGGTCTGCCCTTCGCTTTAAAAATCTCGCTTACCGCTTTTCCGTTAAGAGCGTCTGCGGCAAGTCCGTAGACTGTTTCAGTAGGTATCCCTGCAAGCATACCCTCTCTTAAAGCCTTACCCACAGTTTGTATGTTTTCTTTTGTCGGCAGCAATAGCCTTGTATCCATAATTTTACACTATCTTTCTTTTTATTATATATCTCTTTTAAGTCGTATTTTAGTAAATTCGGTAAAGTTATTATTAACAAATTACTATCTACAACTTAGGGATTAATCCAAGGATTTAAAATTCCGATGTTAATTCCCTTTTGCTTCCCAATTTGATTTTGCTAAATTGGAGCTAAAGGAAATATTTGGTACACAACAGTACTTAGGGGCATTTTCCGCCAAAATGCCCCTCTTTCCCAAATAGTCCACCGGACTGTTTGGGAAATTCACCCCTAAAAGGGCTGGGGCGTGCCTTCGGCGAGCAGGGACGCTGTCCCTGCACCCTGCAAGCGCCCGTAGGAAGTGCCCTTGGGGTACCTTTTGTAAAAGGCTTGAGCGAAAACTTATTTATGTTTTCTTAAATTGTTAATAGTGATTAACAAATATGAAATTTACTTATTTTCAATCAAAGGAATGATCTTGTTTTTATCCTCCTGTGAAATTTTGTGAATATCAGCTTCTTCCATAAAAACATCATAAGGAGTTTCACCGCCTGCGTTCGTATCGGTAATATCCGCACCGCTTTCTGTGAGCAGCTTTATCATCTGTACATCTTCATCGCTTATGCTTCCGTCATAACATATACTTTCGACTGCATAAAACAGTACGCTGAAATCATTGCTGTCATACTCCACTTTAGCGTTGTTGTCTATCATAAACTTTACGCATTCGTATTCCGTATGTTTTAAGTCCTCCAAACCCGATCTTCTGAAATATGTATCAAAGTAACACTCCAACGAATATTTATACTCATTATCAAAAAAATTATATCCGCTGTCAAACGCACCTCCGTGGTCTATAATACACTGCGCTGTTTCAATATCATTTTTTATAATAGCACAATGAAGTCCGTCAAAATCATTGCCGTTTGATACAGCATATATAAGCTTGGAGTTCTTATCCAGTATCTTCCCGACTTTTTTCGTATCTCCGTCGTACAACGCATTGAAATAGCTGTCTCTTTGATTTGACCACACGTGATCTTTTCCGTAAGGAGTATCTATTTCCACTCTGACAGGCAGTACAAAGATCAGCACATTTGTTACAAGAATACAGCACAGAACTGCGGATGCAATAAGAAATCCCTTGCCCGACTTTTTCCCTCGTTTTTTCTGTATCATTCCGATAATAAAAAATAATATCATCAAAAAGCCCATTATTCCCATGACTATAAGCCAGATCATAACGAATATAAGAAACATTCCGACAAATCCCATATATACCCTCCCTAAAAATATTATTCCATACTTTCTTTCAGCTTTTCCGCTCTGTCCGCTGCGATAAGAGCGTCTATTATTTCATCAAGCGAGCCGTTTAATATCTCCTCGATTTTATACAATGTAAGTCCGATCCTGTGGTCTGTAACTCTGCCCTGAGGATAGTTATACGTTCTTATTCTCTCGTTTCTTTCGCCTGTTCCGACTTGCGACTTTCTTTCGGCAGATATAGCAGACTGCTGCGCCTCTCTTTTCTCGTTTAAAAGACGAGATTTCAGCACCTTTAAAGCCTTATCCCTGTTTTTAAACTGACTTCTCTCCTCCTGACACTCAACAACCGTACCTGTCGGAATATGCGTTATTCTGACGGCAGATGATGTTTTGTTTATATGCTGACCGCCTGCGCCGCTCGAACGGAATGTATCAAATTTAAGGTCTGAGGGGTCTATCTCGTATTCAACGTCCTCAGCCTCGGGAAGTACCGCAACGGTAACGGTAGATGTATGTATCCTGCCCTGACTTTCCGTTTCGGGTACTCTTTGCACTCTGTGTACTCCGCTCTCAAACTTCATCTTTGAGTAAGCTCCGTTTCCGCTTATCATAAACGAGATTTCTTTATAACCTCCAAGCTCTGTTTCGTTTGCATATATAAGCTCGGTTTTAAAGCCGTGTTTCTCGGCGTACATACCATACATTCTGAAAAGCACCGAACAGAAAAGCGCCGCTTCCTCTCCGCCTGCTCCCGCGCGGATCTCCATTATAACATTTTTTTCATCGTTTGGGTCTTTAGGGAGAAGTAAAATTTTAAGCTCCTCTGAGTATTTCTTTACCTTTTCCCTGCACTCTGCTATTTCCTCATCAAACATTTCTTTGAGTTCGTCGTCCGCGCCTTCTGCAAGCATTTGCTTTGCGTCCTCCTCGGACTGTAACGCCGCCTTATACTCTTTGTACTTTTGCGCTATCGGCTCTATCTCCTTTATCTCTTTCATTATGGAATTATACTGCTCAACATCAGCCGCAACCAAAGGGTCATAAAGTTTACCCTGAAGCTCGTCATATCTCTTTTCAAATATCTCTATCTTATCAAACATAGGTTAAACTTCCTCTTGTTCTTTTCTTATAATTTTCTTTATGTTTTTCTCTATTTTTGTTCTGGGAACCATAACTTCTCTTCCGCACTTCGTACACTCTATCCTGAAATCTATCCCCACACGGTGAACATTAAAGTGTTTATTGCCGCAGGGGTGAGGTTTTTTCATCTCTATAACATCTCCGACACGAACGTCCACTTTAAACACTCCCCTTTTTAAATTTATTATATCATCTTATTGTAGCATACTATCAGTTATTTTGTAAACCATATTTTATAGGATAAACAAAATTTTAAAAATTAATAAACCTTTCTCTATTGACGAAAAAGTTGATATGTAATATACTTTATTTATCGGCATTTGGAAACTTTTTATAACTTTCCAAACAACAATCACAAGGAGGGTATTTTATTATGAGTTCATTCGCTATCGTTACAGATACAGGCTGTGATATGCCTGCGGCTTTGGCAAAAAAGCTTAATATAACAGCAGTACCGCTAAAGGTTATCATAGCAGGAAAGTCTATTGACTCTACTCTTAGTCCGCTTGATATAGGAAACCAAAGTTTTTATGATCTGCTTAGAAATAATGTTGACGTTAAAACAGCCTCTCCGTCAATAGACGACTACGAGAGATACTTCAAAAAGGAACTTGACAGAGGAAAAGACATATTGTATATCGGGTTTTCGACAGGACTGAGCGGAGCATATAATGTTGCAAGAATTGCCGCAGAGGAGCTTCGTGACGAATATCCCGAAAGACAGCTGCTTATTCTTGACAGCAAATGTGCTTCTATGGGACAATCTCTTCTACTGCACTATGTTGTACAGAAACAGCGTGAGGGTGCAACACTCAGAGAAACATACGAGTTTGCAAAATCGCTAAGACATCATGTGTGCCACTGGTTTACACTTGATGATTTACACCACCTCAAAAAGGGCGGACGAATTTCCGCTGCGAAAGCTGTTGTAGGCACTGTTATGAACATTAAACCCGTACTAAAGGTAAATCCCAAAGGAAAGCTTGAAATAGCGTACAAAGCGAGGGGCAAAAAACTTGCAATCGCTAAGCTTGTAGAGCAATTCGGCGATTATTACTATCCCGATGGAAACGATATTATTTTTATCAACCACGCAGACTGTCCCGAGGACGCAGACCTGCTTGCAAGGTCTATCACTAAAAATTACGGTATCACTAACTTTGTTATATCGGAGATAGGCCCTGTTCTTGGTGCTCATTCGGGTCCCGGTGCTCTTGCACTTTATTATATCGGAAAAGAAAAATAACTGCTTATTATCAACACCATAATGGATTAAGCCGTTATGGTGTTTTTGAAACGAAAGGAAAATACATATGGAACTTACAGAAAAAACTCTATCTTCAAAAACCATTTATGACGGAAAAATCGTCAAGCTTACATTCGATGAAGTTATGCTCCCCGACGGTACTCAATCTAAACGTGAGGTAGTTAATCACCCGGGCGGAGTTACTGTTGTTGCCATTACAGACGAAAACGAAGTTTTGTTTGTAAGACAATTCCGCTATCCCTACAAAGAAATCGTTCTCGAACTGCCCGCAGGCAAGCTTGAAAAAGGATCATCTCCGCTTGAAAACGGAAAGCGTGAACTTTTGGAGGAAACAGGTGCAATAGGATATAATTACATCTCCCTTGGCGTACAATATTCTTCTCCGGGTTTCTGCAACGAAACTATTCATATGTATATGTGCAAAATTGAGAAATTTGAAACTCAACAGCTTGATGAGGGCGAGTTTCTCAGAGTAGAAAAGATACCGCTTGCCCGTGCTGTTGAGATGATACTCAACAATCAGATATTCGACGGAAAAACTCAGACGGCTGTTCTAAAAGCTGCTATGCTGCTTAAATCAGGGGCAGTATAATGGGATTTCCAAAAAATCTATTGAAATATCTGTATAAAATGGTATAATATATATTACAGAAAACTATCAGGAGGCATAATTTTATGTGTAAAGGAAAATTCTATATTACCACACCGATATATTATCCCTCGGGTAATCCGCATATCGGTCATTGTTATACAACAGTTGCCTGCGACTCTATCGCAAGATACAAGCGTATGCAGGGATACGACGTAATGTTCCTTACGGGTACGGACGAACACGGTCTGAAAATTGAGCAAAAGGCTGCCGAAAAAGGAATTACTCCAAAGGAATACGTTGACGAAATTGTCGCAATATTTAAAAACCTCTGGAAATATATGAATGTAGATTACGACAGATACATCAGAACCACAGACGATTACCATGTCGAGGCTGTTCAAAAAATTTTTACGGCTCTTTACGACAAGGGTTACATTTACAAAGGCGAATACAAAGGCAAATACTGTACGCCGTGTGAGAGTTTCTGGACTAACAGTCAGCTTGTTGACGGCAAGTGTCCCGAATGCGGCAGAGATGTTATCGATGCAAAAGAAGAGGCTTACTTCTTCAAAATGTCACCATTTGCCGACAGAATTGAAAAGCTGCTCACCGAAACAGACTATCTCCGCCCGAAAACTCGTGCCGTGGAGCTTGTAAACAACTTCATTAAGCCTGGTCTTGAAGATCTCTGCGTTTCAAGGACTTCTTTCAAATGGGGTATTCCCGTACCGTTTGACGAAAATCACGTTGTATATGTTTGGGTTGACGCTCTTTCTAACTATATCACCGCTCTCGGCTACGATAACAACACATACAGCGATTACGATAAATACTGGCCTGCCGATGTTCACATGGTAGCTAAGGATATTATGAGATTTCACGCTATCATCTGGCCTGCTATCCTTATGGCTCTTGATCTGCCTCTGCCAAAGCACCTCGCCGTACACGGCTGGATTACATTCAACGGTGAGAAGATGAGTAAGTCCTTAGGTAACGTGGTAGATCCGTTTGTACTCGGTGAGAGATACTCCCCCGATGCTATCCGCTACCATATTCTAAGAGAAATGGCATTAGGTTCGGATAGTTCATTCTCAAATGAAATTATGATCAACAGAATAAACTCCGATCTTGCAAACGGATTAGGCAATCTTGTTTCCCGTACTACGGCTATGGTTGAAAAATACTTCGGCGGCACTCTCCCCGAGGAAAGATGTCCGGGAGAATTTGACGATGATCTTATCGCTGTGGCTACGGCGCTTCGTGACAAAACAGACGAATACATCGACAACACACAAATCAACAACGCACTTGCAGAGATATTCAATGTCGTATCAAGAGCAAACAAGTACATTGACGAAACGACACCGTGGGTACTCGGAAAAGATCCCGAAAACAACGCCCGTCTTGCAACCGTACTTTACAATCTGATTGACACAATAAGAATAATCTCTACTCTCCTTTCGGCTTTTATGCCTACGACTATGCCAAAGGTATGGGAGCAGATAGGTGCGGACAGTGATACTGTAACTTATGATAACGCAAATAAGTTCGGTGTTCTTCCCGTAAATGTAACTGTTAAAAAGGGCGAGGCTATCTTCCCGAGAATAGATGTTCAGAAAGAGATCGACGAACTCAACGCTATCATCAAGAAGAACGCCGAAAAGACAAAAGCACAGCTTGAAAATCAGGCAAAAGCAGAAAACAAGCCTGAAAATGTCGCCTTAATCGGTATTGAGGATTTTGCAAAGATTGAACTCAGAACAGCTAAAGTAAAAGCCTGCGAACCTGTAAAGAAGTCCAAAAAGCTGTTAAAGCTTACGCTTGACGACGGACAGGGAGAGCGTACAGTGGCTTCGGGTATAGCACAGTTCTATACGCCCGATGACCTTATAGGACATACTGTAATTATTGTATCTAACTTAAAGCCTGCAAAGCTTTGCGGAGTGGAAAGTCAAGGTATGATACTTGCGGCAGACTGTCCCAACGGTGATGTAAAGGTGATTTTTGCAGACGATATTCCTGTCGGAAGTAAAATAAGATAATTAGTAAGAAAAGAGGAGCAAGTTTTTTCGCTTGTTCCTCTTTTTAAAGGCAATTCTCAATTTCTATCGCTGTTTTTCATAAACTTGTGAGGGTCTACCCACTTGCCGTTCTCTTTTACACCAATATGAATATGCGCCCTGTCTGCCGTTTCACAAGGTATTGCATAAACCGTACCCACAAACGTACCTGCCTCTATTACCTCACCTTTCTGCACAAGCGCAGTTTTTGCAAGTCCGCAGTAGTACGTTTCAACCGTATCGGAATGCTTTACAACAACCGTATTGCCGTACATCTCATCATAGTAAATATCCGTTACAACACCGCCGCACATTGCACGAACCTTGTCATCTATATTGGCAGAGTAATCAAGTCCCGGGTGGGCACGATAGTCGTTTAATGTTTCGTTATACACAGGGTCTTCGCTGTACTGCCCTATTATCTCTGCGTGATTGATCGGCTCAAAAGTAAACACAACATTATCATCGCTTAAACTCTCGGTATCCTTTTTTACACCGCTTACAGTTGCGTTTACCTGTGTATCGTCTATAATAAACGATACATCGTTGTCTGTGTCGCTTTGTTCGGAAACATTCGGTTCAATGCTTATCTGAGGGTTTAAGTATGAATTCACATTCTTTACAGTAGTCCACACAGACGCGCCTATCGCCACAAGACATATTGCAAGGGCAGTTAAAAACCCCTTGGTAAATGTCTTTCCCGAATTTTTATCTATCTGTTCCTCTTCCTCCTCGTACTCCTCATCAGAACTAAAATATTCGTCAAAAAAATTTTTATCCATGCTAAGCACCTCCGCTAATATTATCGGCATTATCTTCCGATTTATACGAAAGCACAAAAAAATACCGCAAGTCTTTTTGCGGCATTTCGTTAGCTATTGCTTATTATAATAATCTATTCCTCTTGAGGGTTTAAAGTACGTCCTTATGTATCCGTCTGTCGATACTATAACAAACTCGTTTGTATTTTCCAGATAGTACACATCATCTCCGTCCTCCGCTTCAAGCTTGTGGAGGGCTTTTTTGTCATTTATTACACGGTTGGCGCCTTCTACATATTCTTGTGCATCTGCATATCCGAAATCTTCATTATGCTTTTCAAAATGTTCGTTTAACAGCTTGTCGTTTCTAAATGTATAATAGACGGTTTCTTCTTCCGATACTTCCTCTTCAAGTTGCGTATCTTTATCTGTAACAATATTTTCTTCCGTATCGGCAGTTTCCTCATACAGAGAACCGTATGTAATATCACTCTCAGTTGTATCAAGATCATATGTAAACGAACACCCCGAAAAAATTACTGCCGACATAATTAAAAGCATTATAAAAGAAATCGGTTTTGAATATAATTTTCTGACCATAGTGACATACTCCCCCCACCTATAGAGGTGGGGGCTTCTCGCTCAAGTATGGTAACCCATACAGTATCAACGAGCTATCCCCGTGTGTCCCACGGTTCT
>CACWKD010000002.1 GCA_902761345.1 uncultured Ruminococcus sp.
GGACACACGGGGTTAGCTCGCTGATACTGTACAGGTTGCTGTACTTGAACGAGAAGCCCCCGCCTCTAAGCTTTAGCGTAGGCGGCGGGAGTATGTCACCTTATATTGTTAAAATATATAAATTAGCCGCCAAGAGATATAAATTACTGCTTGGCGGTGTTTCATTTATTTTTAATTCAACCAATCACGGATGGCTTGATAATCTGCCGATTGAATTCCATGAAAATCATCATCGTGTGAAATAAACGTGCAGTCGGTGACATCTTTCAGCTTTTCGTACATCTTTTTTGCAGCTTGATATGAGGCTTGCTTGTCATTCTCACTGTGGATTATCATCACAGGAATTTTGATCTCGTCATACCAGTATATCGCCGAGCGTTTTTCATATTCGGCAGGATTTTCCTGAGGGGTGCAGCCTATCGTTTCAATCAAAACGTCATTCATATCCTTACGGCGTTCATATTCTTCAAATAAGTCTGTAACGGCACTTGCGGCAATGATTTTTTTGATCCTGTTATCCTGTCTTGCCGCCATATAAGTCATCATTCCCCCTCGTGAAACCCCCACAACGCAGAAATCGTCCATATCTATAAACGAAAAAGTATTCTCGCACAAGTCTATTAGTTTAATTACGTCATTCAGGTCATCGCCGCCGAATTGGTCTTGTCCCTCAGAACCTCCCCCACCTCTGTACTGAGATGCGATGACGATACGGTTACATAAAGCACAGATATATGCTGTTGTGTCGTCTTGGAGCTTGCCGAAATCTCTGTTTCCTCCTCGATTGTAAAGAACACATTTTGTAAGTTCTTGCGACTCGATAGATGAATTTGGAATGGAAATATACCCTTTTATCTTATAGCCGTCCGACATATATGTAAATTTATAGGAACAGCATTTCTGAGAAAGGTCTTCGCTCAAATTTACTTTTTCAAAATCAAAAACTTCGCCGCTTTCATAGTCAGCCATATTATAAATATCAACCGATACGTTTGGTTGTGTTATTTCTTCATTACACGCTGTAAAAGAAAATAAAACTAACAGTACAGCTAAAATCATAGATAATTTTTTATTATTGCTCCTCGTTTTTGTCATTAGATATTACCTCTTTTTTATGTGTCACGCTTGTAACTTGATTTTTTAAATTATATCATATAAAATAAATCTTCTCAACAGTGTTTTAATATAATATTGAAAACAATTAATATTATGAAATATGATCTGTTAAAGTAATTTTAATTTGTAGTACTAATAAAGCAGAGCAAGTTTTCGCTCAAGCCTTTTGAAAGAGGGGATGCTTTGCCAGAAAGCGTCACCTAATATGAAAATAACCTATTTTTAATATAAGTTTTATAATTACACTTTAATAAGGTAAAAAATTAAAGTCGTTTACTATAAAACAATGTGGAAAACCAATCCTTAAAAATTAAACCACAAGTTTAATGAAATTTACAAAGCAATCGTTTATAATAATAATCACAGAAACAAAGAAAAATTTCAGGAGGGCAAAAGTATGAAGTGTAAGTATTGCAGAGCAGAAATGGAAAAGAGATACTCTTTCTCCAAAGAAGGAAACGAAGAAAAGCTTGTATGCCCTGTATGCAGGGCAAGCACAAAAGCGAAACCTGTAGAGTATGACGAGGAGGGAATGATCCCGTCCAAAAAGAAAAAGAAGAAAGACGAGGCAAAAAAGACAGAGGAGGAATAAAGGCTAATGTTTCCACAGAAATATAAAACAATGTGGAAAACAAACCTTTTAAAATTAAACCGCAAGTTTAATGAAATTTATAAAGCGATCGTTTATAATAATAATCACAAAAAACAGTGATTTATATTTGTGAGGGTAAAACTATGATATGTAGAAAGTGTTCGGTAAAAATGGAATCTGTTTATTCGTTCTATGGCTTCGAGAGCGAAGAGAAGCTTTCCTGCCCTGTTTGCAGAGCAGAAACTGAGGGTAAACCCATAGAGTATGACAAGAATGGTTTTATCCAGGCGGCAGCAATGAAAAAAGAAATTATGACTAAAGAGGAGGCAGCAGCATGAATTTAAAAGAAGCGTTCAGATACCAGAATATGTTAAATAGTCTTTTGACAAGAACAGAGAGAATTTTAGGAGAAAGATCCTATATTACAACTACTAAGAAAACATTTCTCTATAAGAAAGCAAACCCCGATGCAGAGAATGAAACAGTTGTAACAGATAACGACTTTGATTACAGCGACAATATCAATGATCTGATAGAGTTTGCAATGTACATAGTAGAACAAAAGAAAATTCTGCTTGCAGAGATTTGCGAGTGCAAGAAAAATCTTCCGATAGACCTTGACGGAGAAGTAAGCCTTAACCGTTACCGACAGCAGCTTTCAAGCATATTCAGAGGTATGAATGAAACAAAAAGCTCTGAGCGTGTAGATACAAATGCAGGCGTTGGATACCGTTTCAACAACGAGGGAAATCAGGTATCTTACCGCTGTGATGTTGAAACTGTCACAACAATAAACTTTGACAGAAAGATTACACGCAAATACAGTATGCAGCTAAGCGAGCAAGCTGATAAAACTTCTGCCGAGATCGACAAGTGTCTTATCGACAGTGTAGTTGACTATACTCCCCCATTCGATGTAAACTGCACTTTTGAGGAGATATTTGAGGATTACTTGCAGAATAAATAATGCTTGTCCTCTTAAAGTCGGATAATACTTTCTCTTTATCCGACTTTAAGAATAATATCTTGTCAGTCGTTTCAGCAGTAACGTGGGTCATAGAGAGGAAGATCGGTTCAGGTGCAGATGAACTGTAAGGCTGCATATTTTTTTCAGTATGAATGTTGGATTGCATATCCGGCGGTATACAATATTATTATCGGAATATTAGGTTAATCACCAATACTTCTTCATATCTTGAAACAATAATCGTTAATCGCAAATTCGTTTAAGCGTTAATACGATATTACTATCTTTCCTCAAGCGTTTCACTCAAACCGTAGGCTTTTTATTTGTAGAAAGTCTATGTAGGGGTGTATGACCTCAAACTGTATTTATTTTTTTATTCCAATAATTGCAAGAAGAGATAGAGTTCCTTTTTTGGAATAATATTTCAGATTGCTTTTTGCGGAAAACAATTGGTCGAAGTCTTTACGTCCCCCGTTACTCCTAAAGCGACTGACTTTTTTAACACTTCATCTCTTCAAACAAAAAAACGGCAAACTCTTAAAATTGAGCTGCCGTTTTTTTATTTATTTAAAAAGTCAAGGGAGCAAGAAAATATATTTCAATATCTTTATAAAATGAGACGGACAGTCTTTCGACTGCCCGTTTTTTATGTTATCTTCAATTTCTATCTGCATATCAGTCCTTACAAGTATCTCGTTCATAGATACTCCGAAAAGGACGCTGAGTGCAAACAGATTATCTACTGTCGGCAGGGATTTACCTTGCTGCCACTTGTAGATTGCCTGCGGCTCTTCAAAGCCGAAAAATCCCTGTACATCACGCACAGTAAGTCCGCACATCTTTCTCAGACGTACGATGTTTCTTCCTGTGGCTGTCAGGTCTATTGTCGGGAATACTACTGTACTGTTCAAAAAAATTCCCCCTCACATTAAACTTAACAACTGGTTTATAGAGAATGAAATATTTACATTGAACTACTGAGACTATTGTATCATAGCAAATTATTCCTGTTTTGTCAATAGATTTTTTTGTATTCGACAAATTATTTTTAGTAGGTTTATATATCATACTCGAGTATTTCGCAATTTCCGATACCGAACTGTGCATACTCCTCGTTCTCCATATCGTAAAAATACGACTGAATGACCCTTGATATACCGTTGTGAGCCACAAGCAGATAAACTTTATCGTCCTTTTTTAAATCGTCAATCAGATTATATATTCTCTGCGCAAGCTTTAGCATAGTTTCTCCACCGTCATAGCTATGTATAAAGTTACCCTTATCACGCAAAAACTCCTCGCCGTTTCTTGCCGTACCCTCGTATTTTCCGAAACACTGCTCACGCAAACGCTCTTCTTCTCTGAGCGGCAAGCCTGTTATTTCTGCGATATATTTTGCAGTATCTCTTGCACGTATCAGCGGCGAACAGATTATCTCGTCTATATGTAAATTTTTCTCTGCTATCATTTTTCCTAAGGTTACAGCCTGCTGTTTTCCAAGTTCTGTAAGCTCTATATCGGTAACGCCGCATATTTTATTTTCTACATTCCATACTGTTTGTCCGTGTCGTGTAAAGTATAGCTTTTTCAAACTGTATCTCTCCTTTTTTTGATAACACTTAAAACAACTGTACATATATTATAAATTACATTTGGAACTGATATTATTAAGAGGGAGATATTTGCCCAATCGTCTGTAAGCATATCGCTTACATTGGAGTAAACGTCTATATCGTAATAAACTGCCTGCTCTCCCATTACTATTCCGCATACAAGCCCAAAAATCCTGTATATTATCATATAAACAAGCGGTGACAAAAGTGCATATCTGAAAAGTTCGGTCAAGGCTTTCCCTGAATTTACGTTTTCCTTTTTTCTGAGCCATATAACATACACAAGTTGATATACACAGCAAAAATATTATCAGAATAATATCAGCAAATGTTCGGGCAGTTACATATTTCGCCGCAGCCATTAAGGCAATATATGACAAAAATGACAGCCTGAATATAATGCCGTACCTTGTCGTTTTTATTCACCTGCTTTGTTTAACGGTACAGTTTTTACAAAAGCCTCTATATTTGTTTTATCTTCTACCTTTGTACGGAAATATATCAATCCGTTTTCATCGGGTTCGCTTCTGTATACCTCGATTTCGAATCTATAAGGTGCTTCGGATATAAATGATATATTAATTTCCGTTACAAATAAATTTTCTATATTATCAATAAAGTCGCAAATAAGGTCGGGATAAAACCTGTTATTCAGGTGCATATTTACGTCAACCTCAGAGTACATTACACGTTTTTTTCCTACAAGTGTAAGAGTTGTATCTTTAGGTATTCTAAATCTAAGCGACTGTAAAGTATCAATCGGCTCGTCTGTTGAATATTTGCTCATATCGCAGTCGCTTACTTTTTTTATACTCCCGTCATCTACACCTATAAGTGCCCAAGCAGAATTTGCCTGTGCGTACAGAACGCCGTCCTTTTTTATCTCGTAGCACCGCTGAAACACTACGCCTTTGCTTTCACAACACCACGAAAGGCTCTCGAAATCATCGTAACGCTTTAATGGTTTATACATCTTGATATGTATTCGGCTGAGAATAAACGCAAGACCCATATCAAAAAGCTCATAGTATGAGGGTTTCTCCAATCTGAGCTGTTGGTTTGCAGTTTCCTGCATATATTTAAGGTACGCACCGTTTCTCATAATTCCTTTTGAATCGGCGTCGTGTGCGTATACCTCGTAGTTCTGTTTAAATTTCATAAAACACAACCTTTCTTTTTAGTTCAGAGCATTTAGTTCAAAGACCAAGAGTATAGTCTAAAGAAAAAATCAGCTTTGAGATATAATCTACTAACTACAACTTATTCTTAACGCCACACTTCTCACTCCTAATTTAAAACTATTCCTCATTTAACAACAGCTCCATTTTCACCTTAAAGCTGATTTTTCTCTCTGTAAGCTGTCCGTCAAATTTTATTATATAGACGCTTTTTTCATTATCTATATCGTTTACAGTTCCTTTACCCAATATCTTGTGAAGTACCCTGTCGCCTTTTGCAAACGGCAGATTATTCTTGTCTATGTCAAGTTCAAGCTCGTTTTGAGTAATAGTAAGCGTTGCTATGTTTACCATTTCGGGGTCAAGCTCCGTTTTGTACGATAAATACGAACGCTCTACGTTGAATATAAACCTCGACGGATAGCGAAATCCTCCTCCGTCAATGTTTTCTCCCTCAGCGTCTGATATGAGCAGTTCCTTTTCTGCCCTTGTAAACGCAACGTATGCAAGACGTCTTTCTTCCTCCATAGCGTCACGGTCTTTTGTATTTCTTGACGGGAATATACCCTCGTTCAACCCTACTACAAAAACGTACCCAAACTCCAATCCCTTTGCAGTATGTATAGTCATAAGCCTTACGCTGTCTGTCATACTTGTACGGTCTGCATTTGTGTAGAGTGATATTCTTGTCAGGTACTCGTCAAGGGGGAGATCCTCTCCGAAAGACATCTCAAATTCGTGCATTGAATTTTTGAACTCTGCAAGGTTGTCAAGTCTTTCCTGCTCGCCCTCTGTACGCAAAAGCTCCTCGTAACCGCTGTCGTTGATAAGCTTTGAGGCGAAATCTGTTAGCGACATCTCCTTATAAATTGACGAATATTTCTCTATGAGATTAATAAAGCTTTCTGCCTTTGAGTTTTTAAATTCTCCTGCGGCAACAAGTTCCAAGAGTGCATTGTAAAGAGAACATATATGCTCCTCGGCATACTTAGTAATTATCTCCATTTTTGCCTTGCCAATATTTCTTTTCGGAACATTGATTATTCTCTTAAAGGACATATCGTCTTTGTACACTATAAGACGCATATACGCAAGCACATCTTTTATCTCCTTGCGGCAGTAAAACTGTATTCCGCTGTACAGCGTATAGGGAATTTTCTTTGCAGAGAGTGCCTCCTCGATCGAACGTGACAGATAATGAGCACGATAAAGAATTGCAATATCGCTATACTTTGCACCCATATTTATGATACGCTCTATCTCACCTGTTACCCACAAAGCCTCATCGGCGCTTGTTTTTGCGTGGTTATATACCGCCATAATCCCTCTGCCGTTCATAGATATAAGCTCTTTTTCCACTCTGTTTTTATTATGTTTTATAAGAGAATTAGATACGTCAAGTATATCCTGTGTGGAGCGGTAATTCTTATTCATTACTATTGTTTTTGCGTTCGGATAGTATTTATCAAAATTATTGATAAATCCGATATTAGCGCCTCTCCAAGTGTATATGGTCTGGTCGGGATCTCCTACTATAAACAAATTTTTATGGTACAAGGATAATATATCAACTAACTCATACTGCTGTGCGTCTATATCCTGAAACTCGTCTACCATAATATATTCAAGCCTGATCTGCCATTTTTCACGTATAGTTTTATCTTCTCTGAGAATATACAGCGCAAGAATTATAAGGTCGTTATAATCAAGCGAAAACGTGCGTTTCTGCCTGTAAACGTATCCCCAAAAGATTTTATCGTTTACACCACTTGCCGAAAGGTACTTTTCATACGCTTTGTTTATGTCATTGTCAACAAGATAGGTGTAATAATCGGGTATAAGCTTACACTTGCAGTACTCTATATGGTCAAGGGCTTTTCTGTAAGTCATATCTCTTGCTGTAAAATGATTTTCCTCATATATTTCCCTTAAAACCGCCTCTGCGTCATCGTCATCAAGGATAGAAAACGACTTTGGAAAATGTATGTAATGCCCGTCCTCTTTAAGCATAGTTACGCAAAATCCGTGAAACGTACATACATAACCGCAGTCGTTGTCGCCTATAAGCCTGCGTATTCTTTGTTTCATCTCATTTGCGGCTTTGTTTGTAAAGGTTACGCACATAATGTTTGAGGGGAGTATTCCCACATCGTTTACAAGAAATGCAAATCTTTGTGCAAGCGTAGCGGTTTTGCCTGAGCCTGCACCTGCGATTACTCTTATATATCCGTCTATTGAGCTTACTGCGTCAAGCTGTTCTTTGTTAAGGTCCATAATTATATCCCTCCCAAATTTATTATACACAGCCGACAAAATTTTTTCAATACTAACGGTAATTAAACATCGATTCCTGAGTAAATTTGTCCATTTTATCGGAGTTGGTATAATAAAACTGCATAAAACGCTCTTTGACGCTGCTAAGCTCGTTTCGGCTTATCGGTATAATATCTCCGTTGCACATAATAAAGCTTGAATTGCTAAGCTGGCGGACATACATCATATTCACGGCAAAAGCCCTGTGACATTTTACAAATATACTTGTGTTAATTTCGTTTGAAGTTTTGGACATAGATTTTCTCTCGTTAAAGACAGTATTGTTTTTCATATGGATTATATTTTTAGAGTTGACGTGTTCAATATACATCATATCCGAAAACGGAAGTCTGCACATTTTGTTTCTCTCTTTAAGACAGTAACAGCCGAGGCTTTTGTTGTAAGTATCTTTTATAAGAGTTTCTCCGAGAATACGCTCTACCTCAAACCATGTATTGTCGTTTCGCTTTTCAATGTAATAGAAGTTGCCGTGTTTATAGTTTTTCGGAGAGGTCATAACATAAATAACTGTCATTTTATTATTGTTTCTGAAACACTTGCAGCAGTTTCTGTGGTCAATAGTTTCTTCATCTGCAATAAGAAAGTCAAACATCTTGCCGTCGTCTATCTCGTTTAGCAAGATGTTGCTGTCTAAAAAGCTGTAAATTTTTATATCAATATTGTTATCGTTCATATAATCGTTGAGCATATCGTGAACGTAAGAGCACCTCTCAATGTTTTTGTCACAAATAGCAAATATCATAATGTTCTCCTTGTTAATGTAAGTTTAAATGACAAAAATATAGCGTATATCCGATGTATTGCCGAACATCTTCAATTACGCAGTGAATTTATTATATCACAAAATTGTAATTTTATCAAGGCTATTTATCATATTTTTATAATAACAATTACATTATTGTAATATAAGTTATACATTAGAGAACATTAAGTGACATTATTTTCAAATAAGGTATGATATAATCACATTTGCATAAACAAAACAAAATATAAATACAATAGTATTATAATAGGCGATATATTTTTGGAGCTTTCAAGATGTGAAAACATGTACATTTTACGTTTAATAATCAGCATTTTATTTCATTTATTACAATTATTTAACTTTTTCTCGTATAATAGTGAACATAGGTTTTATATATTTTTTGGAGGCGGTACTTATTCTTACTTACACATTGAAAGAGGAGCAGTTATTTGAAGAATTATTAGGGGAATACACCTCATACGGAATAGAAGTGTATGACAGTAAAAAGAAAAAGACTATACTTACAGTACAAGATGTGTTTGCAGAGAAAGAAATTGCAATAAGAAGTGTGCAGTTGTTTAATCGTAAACAGCCTGATATGATACACTTTTATGATATACTTGAAAGTATTATTGCGGATCCGGAAGAAATGATCGGGATAAATTACGGCTATGAAAAAAATTTAAAAAGCTCTTGACAAAACGAATTTTATGTGATATTATAATATTCGCTGAGTGGTTCAGCGAATAATGCGAGTGTGCTGGAACTGGCAGACAGGCACGTTTGAGGGGCGTGTGTTGTATGACGTACGGGTTCAAGTCCCGTCACTCGCACCACCGGTAAGCACCGGACGCAAATCGTATTCGTTTTTAGCGAGTACGGTTTTTTATTTTCCAGATAATAATTTATCAGACAAATAGTAAATCCGTGTCCTCTCACTACGTTCGAGGGCTTAATGAATAATGAATAGTGAAGAGTGAATAATTTATAATAGGGTGTCCATAACAAAATTAAGTTATGGATGCCCTTTTTGATAAAAAATAATAATCCCAAAACAGAAAATACAATACCGTTTTTTTGCATCTTACCTGCCGTTTTTGCATCTTACCGCTTAACATATTGCAGAACAAATTTTTGTTTGATATACTGTAATCACAACAAAAACAGAAACCAAAACATAAAAAAGAAAGGTTGTTTGATTATGAGTACAGTATTTTTTATCATCTTTATCGCCCTTGAAGCTGCACAGGTTGTGCTTACCTTTACAAAGGCTCGTGAGAAGGCTGCTTGGCTGAAAACGAGAGCAATGGTAAGACTTGCAGAAACACTTGCTTTGATTGGAATAGTTGTTATCCCCTCAACACATATGAAATGGCGTTTTGCAGTTGCTTTGATAGTTCTGATTATCCGTCTTTTGATCGCAGGTATTGCGTGGCTTGCAGGACGCAAAAAGGCAGCAGGTGTAAAAAATAAAGTAATAGCAGTTTTAGGCTGTATATTATCTCTTGTTATTGTTACACTCTCACTTGCTCCTGCTTTTATTTGTAACTCAAATACCTAAAAAAGTTATGAGCTTAAAAGATTTGCCTTCTCGTACTATTATTGATATTCAAAACAAAGTAAGAGCCGCACGTGATACCGTTAATATAAAGAACTTTGGTAAGCAAGTAAAGGGTAATGTTATACACGGTTACAAAGTAGTGCGTAATGCAGTTAATACTGTTCGTAATTATGGTTTAGTATCTAAGGTAACATTTTCAAATAGCTTCATCGGGAGCTTTAGGGGTTGCTTCTTTGTTAGGTAATTCCGAAAACGAGTATGTAAGAGGAGCAGGCACAGCTATAAAAGCTACTAATTTTACGATAAAAGTAAACCCGAATTAATCGAGATACAATGTCACACAGTAAGCGGTGAAGTACAAGAGATAGTTGCCTTTGTCAAATCAAGACAGGGGCAGCTGTCCTGCGTTGCAGATGAAAAAATGTACGAGGTTGCGGTATCGGATATTTTGTATATAGAAACGGTTGACAACAAGTCGTTTGTATATACACAGAAGAATGTATATGAAACGAAACAAAAGCTGTATGAGCTTGAAGAAATGCTAAAGGAAAAGCGATTTCTGAGAATTTCAAAATCTATGCTGCTTAATCTGATGAAAGTAAGCTCCATTAAGCCTGCCTTGAACTCCGGATTTACAGCCGAGCTTATTTCAGGGGAACAGGTTGTGATAACGAGAAAGTATGTGGCAGATTTGAAAAAAGCTTTGAAAAGGGAAAAAGTATAATGACTTTAAAAGAGTTTATTCTCTCACGAGTACAGGTGTTTTTTGTACTTGTAACATTAATATTGTTTGGAAGTGCAGTTTATGGAGGAATATACGCACCCCAACAGGAGCTGCACTATTATCATTTGTTCAGTCCGATAATTATAGCCGCAGCGTGTATTTTGCCGACTTGCGTTACCTATTTCAAGAAAGAACCTACGCCGTTACAATATATAATCAGGCAGATAATTGAGCTTATACTTATAGAGGTGATTGTAATGTTTCTTGTTTCACCGCCGCCCAAATACAGCGGAAGTGAGATCAAGTTTTATGTCGGAATCGGCATTATGATACTGATTATCTATATGATTATAGAAGTAGTATCGTGGCTGAAAAAATACAAGCAAGCAATTAAGCTAACCGAACAGCTAAAAACATTCCAAACGGCAGAATGATTATAAACAAAATATGATAATGTCTTTGCATTTATTGCGGAGACATTATTTTTTACTCTATTTATTTACAAAATCGTGTTGACATAATAATATAAAAAATGTTAAAATTGACTAAACGTAAATGATTTACAATTAGAAAGAACAATTTATTTAAAAGGAGGATAACAATGCAAACAAAATTTCCAACAGCTAATGTACAAAAAACAGAAACACGGTCTATAATATGCATTCCCTGTGGATATTACGATCGAATAGTATATGCACTGGAAAAAGCGAAGCTTGATTTTGAAGATCCCAAAAAGGAAGAAATAATAAATCTTTCTTATTTTATGAAAGTGGAATTATTTGCTCTGCTTGGGGATATTGTTAGTGAAAACAATTATCATGTTGACAGACAAGGTTTTGAACCTATTATCTTTGATCTCTTTGGATATAACGAAATTGAATTACATATACGCAATGTGGATAAAGAAACACAAAAAATGTTACTTCATCATGCTCGCTATATTGCGTGTTATTACGAACCAAAGTCGCTATTGGAATATTGCTGTAAAGTTCTCGCAGACTCTGCTTTTGAAAAAGAATTCTCTTTTCAAAGAAACATATTGCAAAGTTCCTTGAATACTATTGACACTGAGGAGGATTATAAAATGGTCAATCAAAATAACAATGCACCAAAAGGTGTCGAGGGCTGGCTGAAAAATTCCGTATTTTATCAGGTTTACCCTCAGTCTTTCTGTGATTCAAACGGTGACGGTATAGGCGATATTGAGGGTCTTATCTCAAAGCTTGATTATATAAAGAACTTAGGCTGTAATGCAATATGGCTCAATCCCGTATATGATTCGCCGTTTATGGACGCAGGCTACGATGTTCGCAACTACTACAAGATCGCCCCTCGCTACGGCACTAACGATGACGCTAAACGTCTGTTTGAAGAGGTACACAAGCGTGGTATGAAGCTGCTTATGGACCTTGTGCCGGGTCATACTTCCGATACAAACGAGTGGTTTACACAAAGTAAACAGCCTATAAAAAACGAACTCTCCAACCGCTACATCTGGACAGACAGCGTTTGGGAAGCTCCCCCACAGTACAGACTTCAATGCGGAATAACAGACCGTGACGGAAACTATCTTGTAAATTACTTCTCATCTCAGCCTGCACTTAATTACGGTTTCTATGAGATAACGCACCCTAACTGGCAGCTCCCTGTAAATCACCCCGACTGCCTGCGTACGGTTGAGGCGATAAAGGACGTTATGCGTTTTTGGCTTGATATGGGCTGCGACGGTTTCCGTGTTGATATGGCAGATTCTCTTGTAAAGAACGATGACGACAAAATCGCAACTGCCGCTATCTGGGCTGGGATTCGTGAGATGATGGATAAGGACTATCCCGACTGTGTGCTTGTATCTGAGTGGTGTCACCCGATAAGAGCTATAAATAAAGCAGGTTTCCACGCAGATTTCTACCTTGACCACAGAGGAAACGGATACTCTACCGCTTTCAGATATTACAACTACGAAACAGGCGAGCAGGAAAGCTATTTCAGCAAGCAGGGCAAGGGCGACATTATGACGCTTGTAGATGAGCTTACAGAAAACTACAAGGCAACTAAGGATAACGGCTTTATCAGCTTCGTTACCTGCAACCACGATAACGCAAGAATGACTGCTTGGTACGATGAGCGTGAGCTTAAAATCAATTACTGCACTATATTTACACTCCCCGGTGTGCCGTTCCTTTATTACGGCGATGAAATAGGAATGCGTTATATGTCCGAGCTTACGAGCAAAGAGGGCGGTTTCAGCCGCACAGGCTCCCGTACTCCTATGCAGTGGAACAACGGTAAAAACAAGGGCTTTTCAAGTGCAGACGAGGATAAGCTGTACTTACCCGTAGATAACAGGGAGAATGCTCCTACTGTTGAAGCTCAGCAGGCAGACGAAAACTCCCTCTATAACACAGTTAAAGCTATTATAAAGATACGAAAGGAAAACGAAGAGCTTTGCGGCAACGGTGATTTTGAGGTAATATTTGCGAAGAAGAATACTTATCCGTTTATTTTCCGCAGAGGTTCGTTTATTGTTGCCGTCAACCCTTCCGCAAAAGAAACAGAAGTACCGTTTAGCTATACTGTTAAAGAAAAGGTATATTCTATCGGCGAAACAAACTTTGAAAACGGTAATATAAAAATGGGCGGTCAGAGCTACTGTCTTATGAAAATCTAAGAGGTAAATAAAATGAGAGAAGATATTACAACTATCCCAATAAATGATGTGTTTGAACCGCACGACGGCTGTCCTCTTTGCAGAATGAGAGATATGCTCGAACAGCGTTCAACAGAGTATATTACGGGTGCTGCTATGATGGAGCCTGATGTCAGAATTAAGACTAATGAAAAAGGCTTTTGCTATAAGCATTTCGGTATGATGTTAAAGTGCGGCACAAGGCTTTCAAATGCGCTTATACTTGAAAGTCACCTCGATAAAATAAAAACCGAGCTTATGCCAAAGAATGTTAAGGGTAAACCCGATAAGAAAAAAATAGCGGCTATCCGTACATTACAGAAAAGCTGTTTTGTTTGTGAACAGGTGGAGTGGGGTATGGCTCATATGTACCAAACTATATTCAGCAGCTATGCAAACGACCCCGATTTTAAAAGACTTTACAACGACCAGCAGTTTATTTGTATGGAGCATTTTACAGACCTTATAACGGCAGCCGCAAACAGAGGTATACCCTCCAAGATACTCCCCGAATTTTACAGCGATACTTCTAAGCTTGCAGGCGGTTATCTTGAGGTACTCAAAGACGACATTACTCATTTCTGCTCAATGTACGATTACAGAAGAAAAGGGCAGGATTGGGGTAATTCAAAGGACGCAATAGAACGCTCGATAGAATTTCTCACATCTGAGAGAATTGCAAAGCCCGAGCAGGAGTAATTATGATAATAGAGAATATAACCGACTTTGACACTGAACAGACACTTGACTGCGGGCAGGCTTTTCGCTGGACTAAACAGGAGGACGGTACGTTTAAAGGTATCGCAGGAGGAAAAGCCGTAAGTATCGGTTTGGTGGAAAACAGTATAATTATAGACGGTGCAGACGATACCGACAAAGAGTTCTGGACGCATTATCTCGACCTTGACCTCGACTACCGAAATATCAGAAAATCACTTTCGCAGATGCACCCCATACTAAACGAGGCAGCACAATTTGCCCCCGGTATCAGGATACTTAATCAAGACCCGTGGGAGGCGTTATGTTCGTTTATTATTTCTCAGAATAACAATATTCCCCGTATCAAGGGAATAGTTGAAAGGCTATGCAGAGAGTTTGGCGACAAAATAACGGAGGAGTGCTATACATTTCCGAATGCCGAAATTATTGCACAGCTTTCCCCCGAGGACTTACAGCCTATAAGAGCAGGATTCAGGGCAAGGTACATAATAGACGGTGCGAGAAAAGTTGCAGACGGTGAAATAGATTTAGAAAAAATACGCACTATGGAGATAAACGACGCACGCAAAGAACTTATGAAAATAACAGGCGTTGGAATAAAGGTTGCAGACTGTACGCTTTTGTACGGTCTGCACAGGCTTGACTGTTTTCCGCTTGACGTCTGGATGAAACGTGCTATGAGTACGCTGTTTCCCGATGTATCGCCCGATTTTTTCGGTGAATACGCAGGTATTGCACAGCAGTATATTTTCCATTACAGCCGTATGCACCCGGAGCTTTTCTTGTAAGTGTGGAGTTTTTTCAGTGTTGAGTTTTATGAAGTGTGGAGTTTGGAGAGTGGAGTTTTTTAGTTAGGAATGGGAAAGTTAGGAATGTAATTATTCTTTGCTCAAAGCTCTAAGTTGTTAGTTAATGTGATTCTTTGGACTTTGAACTATTAACTATTTCTCTTCAACGCATTCATTTCTCCGTCAAGGGCAACCGTACATTCATCACCGCCGATTATTCTGCCCTCGAATACGATTAAATTGATATGCTTGTCGTCATCTTCGCTAAGGTATGTATAGCGGATACATTCAGCCCCTCGATAGTCAAAAAGGTCTGTACCGTTTTGTTTTTGCAGTTCATTGTAATTGCTGTAAACATCTCCAAACTCCATAGGTATTCTGATTTTTTCACTTTCTTCTGTTGTGGAGTTAACATTGTACCCGAGTTTGGAGAGAAACTCTACTCTTTGTACAGGAGTTTCTGCGATGTTGTCAATGCCTAAGTATGTATCGGGCGGCGACATAGTGTGAAACGTACTGCCTATCATAAGCAGAAATACGCAGGACATAAAGAACAGTGCGAACAGCGTCAAAATAATGCTTTTCTTTGTAGTTGCAGTGAAATCAATACTAAACATATAATTACCGGCTTTCTTTAAAATTGGAGAGTGGATATAACAAATTTGAAAGGGAAGATATTTTTTGCGTGAGAACAAGACCTTAAAAAAGCGAATACCCATACTTGATGAAATAAGAGGTTTTTCCGTACTTGTGATGATAGCGTATCATACAGCGTATACATGGGGATATATTTTTGAGTTGCCTGTCGGAAAATCAATGCTTGCAGTCCTTGACCCTATACATTATGTAATACCGTTTCCGTTTGTTTTTATTTCGGGTATCTGCACAAAGTTTAGCCGTTCAAATATAAGGCGGGGACTTCTATTGATGATACCGGCGCTGATTATAAATATTGTAACTATTATTGCAGATAAATATATTTACGGAATAGCGATATATTTCGGTGTTATCAATATGCTGAGTGCTGTTATGATACTGTACGGGCTAACGGGCAAGTACCTCGAAAAACTACCCTCTCGCCTATCTCTTGCGGTTTGTATGATATTATTTATGATCACATGGGGTATAAAGCTTGAATATATGGGTATATTTGGTATAAGGCTTGTTAAAATGCCCAAAGTGCTATACAAGAATAATTTTCTGTTTCCGATAGGATTTCCGACAAGACGGTTTGTATCGTCCGATTATTTTCCGCTGATACCGTGGTTGTTTCTGTTTCTTGCCGGTGCGTATTTTGCAGATATTATGAAAAACGCCAATTGTATAAAAACAGAAAATCTTTATAAAAGCCACAGCAGGGTATTTGGATTTATAGGGAAATACGCTTTATATATATATATCGCACATCAGCCTGTAATATTCGCTTTAACTTATGCGGCGGTAAATTTTATCGAATAACGAAAGGAATTAACTATGTCAAGAGGAGATACAGCAAAAAGATTATTTTTAAGCGGTTACAACTGTACTCAGTCTGTTGTGCTTGCTTTTGAAGATATGTTAGGTTATGACGCAAAAACCGTCGCTCTGATAGTCCAGCCGCTTGGTACGGGTATAGGCGGAATGCGTGAGGTTTGCGGAACAGTCAGCGGAATAGCTGTTGTAGTGGGAATACTTTTCGGCGGAGATGACCCGAAAAATCCGCTAAAAAGACGTGAAATCTACAAGAGAGTTCAGGAGATCTCACAGAGGTTTGAGCAGGATAACGGAAGTATAGTATGCCGTGAGCTTTTAGGTATGACAAAGCTCGGAACAAGCAAGGGTAAGCCTTATGACAGACCGCAAGGATTTAAGAAACTCCCCTGCCCCGATCTTGCAAAATATGCAGCGGATATACTCGAAGAGTACATTGAGGAGCATAAAAACGAACTTTCGATAAAATAAATTCTACAAACGGAAGTTTATTACAAAATTTTAATATAGAAATTTCATTTTTCTATTGACTTTTATTGAATAATTAATGTAATATAGAAGTGATGAATATATTAGCTGCGGTGTGCGAATTTTATTTTTGTTAAAATTGCCTTTATTAAGTAAATTTTGCGTGATTATGTTTAATTTTATTAAAGAGATATAATCGGATTGATTTGGTAAACGGTTGTGGTACATTGTCGGTTGATTTATTTGTTATATAGTTGTATAATTAATGTAAAATATCGTAAGCTATTACGAAGTAAATAATGAAAAGAGGGTTTTTATGGCAACTAACATTGATAAGCTTTCTGAGTTAGAGCTGTTCCTGTCAGGTGAATCCACACACGCATACAAATTCTTAGGTTCTCATTTTATGAAGATCGGTGACAGAAGCGGTGTAGTATTCAGAGTATGGGCACCTAACGCAAAGAGTGTTGCTGTTGTAGGTGACTTCAACGGCTGGGATCAGAACGCAAACTATATGTACAGATTGTACAACACAAGTATTTGGGAGACATTTATAGACGGTCTTTCGGAATACGACAATTACAAATACAGCGTAGAATCCTCTTGGGGAGAAAGATTTCTCAAGACAGACCCCTATGCATTCCATTGTGAGCTTCGTCCTGAAAATGCGTCAAAGGTTTACGATATTGACGGATACGAGTGGCATGACGATGATTGGTATGCGTACAAGAAAGAGCACCCGCACAGAAGTCAGCCTATCAACATTTATGAAATGAATGCAGGCTCATGGAAAAAGAACGATGACGGCACTTTCTACACATATAGACAGCTTGCAGATACGCTTGTTCCGTATATTAAAGACATGGGCTATACTCACTTAGAGTTTATGCCTTTGACAGAGTTCCCGTTTGACGGCTCATGGGGCTATCAAGTAACAGGATATTTTGCTGCAACATCACGTTACGGCACACCTAAGGATCTTATGTACTTTATTGACGAGTGTCATAAAGCAGGAATAGGCGTTATCCTTGACTGGGTTCCGGCGCACTTCCCGAAAGACGCTCACGGTCTTGCACGCTTTGACGGTACAGGCTGTTATGAGTACGAGGATTGGAGAATAGGCGAGCATAAGGAATGGGGTACTTATATTTTCAATTACTCCAGATACGAGGTTAAGAGCTTCCTTATTTCTTCTGCTAATTTCTGGCTGGAGGAGTACCATTTTGACGGTATCCGTGTAGATGCGGTTGCGTCTATGCTTTACCTTGACTATAACCGCAAGGACGGCGAGTGGCTGCCTAACCAGTACGGCGGAAGAGAAAATCTTGTAGCTGTTGAGTTTATACAAAAGCTTAATACTACTATCCATACACTCCACCCCGAAGCACTTATGATCGCTGAGGAGAGTACAGCTTGGGCAAACGTTACAGGCTATCCGATTAAGGATTATGGCTTGGGCTTTGACTACAAGTGGAATATGGGTTGGATGAACGATACACTCCGTTATATCGAAGAGGATCCGCTGTGGAGAAACTGGCATCAGAACGAGCTTACATTCAGCCTTGTTTATGCATTCTCAGAGAGCTTTATACTTCCGATCTCGCATGACGAGGTAGTTTACGGAAAGGGTTCTCTTATAAATAAGATGCCCGGATATTACGATATGAAATTCCAGGGTATAAGAGGTTTCTTGGGTTATATGATGTCGCACCCCGGCAAGAAGCTTACATTTATGGGTACAGATATAGGTCAGTTTGACGAGTGGAACGCTAACGAGCAGCTCCAGTGGAATTTGCTTGAATACGATAAGCATAAGCAGCTTAACCACTATATAGCTACCCTTAACAAGTTCTATCGTGATGTTCCGGCTATGCACGAGAACGACTACGACTGGAACGGTTTCCGCTGGATCGCACTTGACGATTGCCAGAACAGCATTATCTCCTACCGCAGAATTGCATTGGACAGCAGTGAGGTTATTGTTATCTGTAACTTCCAGCCTGTTACAAGAGAGAACTACCGCATAGGTGTTCCGAAGTACGGTATTTATGAGGAAGTGCTCAACTCTGAAAACGAGGAGTTTGGCGGCTGCGGAATTAAGAACACAGGCGATATTATGACTGATGATATTCCGAACAACGATCTTGATTACTCTATCAGCATTACACTTCCGCCGCTTGGTGTTCTCTTCCTTACACTGAAAGAGGAACTTCCTGCACCTGAAAAGCCGGAGCCTGAAGAAGAGAAGGCAGAGGACGCAGAGGACGCAGCAGAAGCACCTGCCGAAGAAAAAACAAAGGAAGCTGTAACGGAAGCACCTGTCGAGGAAAAGGCAGAGGAAGCTGCAACAGAAGCACCTGTTGAGGAAAAGGCAGAGGAAGTTGTAAAGGAAGCACCTGTCGAAGAAAAAGCAGACGAGCCTGTTGAGGAGAAGAAATCAGGAAAGAAAACAACTAAGAAAAAGACAACAAAGAAGTAATTATATAAACAAAAATACTCCCGATAACAAGGGAGTATTTTTATATGGAGAAAGCTATGGCATACACAGAAACAATAGATCTTCACGGTGAAACAAGGGAAAGCGCCAAACAAAGGCTTACAGGTGCATTAAAATCACTGCCGAAAGAAACACGTCAGCTTGTGGTGGTTCACGGCTATCACGGCGGAAACACACTCAGAGAAATGGTGAGGAATTTCAAGCACCCGAGAATAGAGAGAAAATCCATAGGATTAAATCAGGGCGAAACTATACTGATTATAAAACCGAGTGAGAAGACGGTAAAATGACTGTGTACGGGAGAAATTTCTATGAGATTACAACACGAATTTGAGCCGATATTTGACAGCAATTCAAAGGTACTTATACTCGGCAGTTTTCCGTCTGTAAAGTCACGGGAGCAGAAATTTTATTACGGACACCCTCAAAACCGCTTTTGGCGATTGCTTGCTATGATATATAATACCCAAATACCGCAGACTGTCGAGGAAAAAAAGACGCTGTGCTTATCAAACGGCATTGCTTTGTGGGACGTAATAAAAGCGTGCGAAATAGTTGGGTCAAGCGACAGCAGTATCAGAAACGCTGAGGTAAACGATTTGAGTATTATACTTAATTGCTGCGATATTAAAGAAATATTTGTAAACGGCGGTACAGCGTACAGGTTGTTTGTAAAATATCAGCAGGATACAATTAACAGAACTGCCGTAAAGCTGCCTTCTACAAGTCCTGCAAATGCAGCATGGAGTTTGGAAAGATTGTACGGTGAGTGGAAGAAAGTGAGATTATTAGTAGAGCTTTAGTATTTAAAAAATCATTATCCACAATTTAAGAAAAAAATAAATAAAGTTTTCGATCAAACCTTTTTCAAAAAGCACCCAAGGGTACTTCCTATGGGCGTTTGCAGGGTGCATGAACAGCGTTGCTTAATCTGAACTCTCTTATCAGAAGGTAAAAAACAAACAAAAATGACGCCGCATAAAACTTACGGCGTCATTATATTTTTATTGAGATATGTTAAAAACCTTAAACTCTGAAATTAACCCTCGTCAAACTCGCTTACAAGTGAAGATACAGTCTGTTTAGCGTCACCGTAAATCATTACTGTATTGTCGTTTGTAAACAGCGGGTTCTCAACTCCCGAGAATCCTGTACCCTTACCTCTCTTGAGTACGAATACTGTGCGTGCTTCAAATGCATTGATAATAGGCATACCGTACAGCGGTGATGTTTCATCGTTGATTGCAGACGGGTTTACAACGTCGTTTGCACCGATAACGATAGCAACGTCTGTGTTGGACATCTGCGGGTTCATTTCATCGGCTGTCTTAAGCTGCTCATACGGTACATTTGCTTCTGCAAGAAGTACGTTCATATGACCCGGCATACGTCCTGCAACAGGGTGAATAGCAAAGCTTACCTCAGCGCCGTTCTCTTCGAGCTTGTCGCAAAGCTCCTTAACAGCGTGCTGTGCCTGAGCAACTGCCATACCGTAACCCGGAATGAATACTACGCTTGACGCAGCTTCAAGAATAAGATAAGCGTCCTCAACAGTCATAGACTTAGGCTCTTTTGCCTCGCCTGCTGCACCCTTCTTTGCAGATGCGCCAAAGCTGCTGAACAGTAAGTTGTAAAGTGTTCTGTTCATAGCCTTACACATAATAAGTGTAAGAATAAGACCCGATGTACCTACCAGACAACCCGAAACTACAAGCACCGAGTTGGAGATTGAAAGACCTGCAAATGCTGCTGCAAGACCTGAGAATGCGTTAAGCAGTGAGATAATAACAGGCATATCGCCGCCGCCTATTGCAACTACCATTGTAAATCCAAGAATGAGGTAAGCAGCTGTTACAATGATAATACCGATCTTGCCAACTTCAACGTCAACTACGCCTGCGATCTGAAGTGCATATATAGCTACGCCGCAAAGACCTACAACTGCAAGCAAACCGTTAATGAAGTTCTTGCCGGGGATAGATACGTTCTTCTTGAACATCTTGCCTGATAATTTACCCCAAGCTACAACAGATCCTGTAAATGCAATTGCACCGATAGCAATTGTCAAACCGAGCGCAATACTTGAGAATACGTTTATACTCTTATCAGTCATATACTGCGTAAGAGCAACAAGCAGTGAAGAAAGTCCGCCGAAACCGTTAAACAATGCTACGAGCTGCGGCATTCCTGTCATTTCAACTTTCTTTGCCCAGATCGCGCCGATTACCGAACCGAGCGCAATAGCAGCAACAGCCCAGATATAAGCGTTTCCGAGAGGGGGCTGTGTGAGTGTATCGGTAACCTCTTTTTCAAAAAGAACCGTAACAACTGCGATCAACATTCCGACAGAAGATAAAAGATTACCTTTTCTTGCCGTATCTGCTTTACCCAAAAGCTTAATGCCTCTGATAAAAAGAATAGAAGATACCATATAAAGAATGGTTGTAGATATTACTCTTATATTTTCAAAACTCACTTCTTCTTGTCCCCTTTCTTCTTGAACATTTCAAGCATTCTGTCAGTAACGAGGTAGCCGCCAACAACATTGATCGTTGCAAGGACGATAGCGGCAAAACCACAGATATTGCTGATCATTCCCTCAGTGTGGAGAGCAACTGCCGTAGCAGAGATCGCACCAACGATCGTGATACCTGAAATAGCGTTTGTACCCGACATCAGCGGTGTATGGAGCTGTGACGGAACTTTTGAGATGAGCTCTACGCCCAAAAAGCCTGCAATGACAAATACAAAAACAAGCAGAAGTATTTCTCCGATAGCCATAGTTTCTCTTCCTTTCTCGAATATTACTTAAATCTCTCGTGTATGATCTGACCGTCCTTTGTAAGCAGACAGCCCTTCATGATCTCATCTTCAAGATTAACCTTGAGTTCACGGCTTTCCTTATCATAGAAGTGTGTTAAAAATGCTGTAAAGTTACCTGAGAGCATTTTTGAAGCGTCGTAAGGAACCTGACGTTCAAGCATATCGCCTGACATAATGATAACGCCGTTATCTCTTACAACTTCTTCATAAAGCTTAGAGCCTTCAACGTTACCGCCTGTTGATACTGCCATATCCACAACAACTGCGCCCGGCTTCATACGGTCAAGTACGTCTTTACCGATAAGGCGAGGAGCCTTTCTTCCGAATACCTTAGCTGTTGTAATAACAATATCCGAACGCTCACAGACTTTAGCCTGTGCTTCCTGCTGCTTTTTAACCTGCTCGGGAGTAAGTTCCTTTGCATAGCCCTGCTCAGTCTGACCCATTTCTCCGAGGTCGATCTTTACAAAGTTTGCGCCGAGTGATTTTACCTGTTCCTCAACAACAGGACGTGTGTCAAACGCCTCAACTCTTGCGCCAAGACGCTTTGCAGTAGCGATCGCCTGCAAGCCTGCAACGCCGACGCCAATTACAAATACTCTTGCAGGATTGATCGTACCCGAAGGCGTAACCATCATCGGAAGAATTTTAGGAAGTCTTGCCGCAGCGTTTACTACAGCCGCATAACCTGCAAGTGATGTCTGTGAGGACTGTACGTCCATTTTCTGAGCAAGTGTTGTTCTTGGTATCATTTCCAATGAAACTGCCTGCAAGCCTGCTTTTGCCATATCGCCGAGAAGCTTTTTCTCGTTGAACGGATCAAGATAGCTCAAATGCAGTGTGTTCTTTTCGATACCCTTTATGCTTTCGGGCTTTAAAATACGCAGTACAATATCCTTACCACGGTAGCCCTCCTCGTTTGTTGAAACGAGCGACGCGCCTGCTTTTTTGTAATCCTCGTCGGAAAATCCGCTCTTGATACCTGTTCCCTTAACCACAGTGATCTCATAGCCCATTGCAGTAAGTCGCTTTACATCATCGGGAATAAGGGCAGTACGTGTTTCTTTCTCGTCCATTTCCCTGCAAAGAAGAATTTTTTTCATAGGTTTGCTCCTTTCGGATTTATATTATAATACATTACCTGATATAAATAATTGACAAATAGTTAATATTATGAAAAATCACCGCAGTATAGCCAAAAATAAACAAAAAACGCCAAAAAATTTATGTCAGATTACAGTATCGTATAAGACAGCATAAGGCAACACCGCATTATTCATACGATGTCGCCCGAGGACTGTGTCCTGAATATTTTCTGTAATGCAAATATTTAGGAATGTTATTTGAGTGTATAAATCACATAATACCGTGTTATCAAAATTATGTTTTTATACTCTCGTTGCTTGTTGTTATTAATTAAACGATACCCTGTGCGTTCATAGCGTTGAGAACTTTCTCAAAGCCTGCAAGGTTAGCGCCTGCAACATAGTTGCCTTCCATACCGTAACGCTTTGCAGCGTCATCGATGTTCTTGTAGAGGTTCTCCATGATGTTCTTAAGCTTAGAGTCAACCTCTTCAAATGTCCAGCTCAAACGCTCGCTGTTCTGTGACATCTCAAGAGCAGATGTTGCAACACCGCCTGCATTTGCAGCCTTACCGGGAATGAAGTAAATACCGTTATCCTGGAAATACTTTGTTGCTTCCTCTGTTGTAGGCATATTTGCGCCTTCGCATACAGCGAATACGCCGTTTGCAACGAGTGTCTTAGCGTCTTCTATATCAAGTTCGTTCTGAGTAGCGCAAGGAAGTGCGATGTCTACTTTTACAGTCCAAACACCCTTACCCTCATGATATTCAGAATTAGGACGATAGTTCTTATACTCTGTAAGTCTTGCACGCTTAACTTCTTTGATTTCCTTTAATGCGTCAACATCAATGCCGTCCGGATCATATACCCAGCCTGTTGAATCGGAGCAAGTAACAACCTTTGCGCCGAGCTGGTGTGCCTTCTGGATAGCGTAAGTTGCAACATTACCTGCGCCTGATACTGCAATAGTCTTGCCTGCAATATCTATACCGTGCGCGTTAAGAAGTGCATTTGTAATATAAAGAAGACCGTAGCCGGTAGCTTCTGTTCTTGCGAGTGATCCGCCGAATGAAAGTCCCTTACCTGTAAGAGTACCTGTAAAGAGGTCTTTAATTCTCTTGTACTGACCGAACATATAGCCGATCTCTCTTGCGCCTGTACCGATGTCGCCTGCGGGAACGTCTGTATCAGCGCCGATGTATTTGCACAACTCTGTCATAAAGCTCTGGCAGAAGTTCATAATTTCGCGGTCTGATTTACCCTTAGGATCAAAGTCTGAGCCGCCCTTACCGCCGCCGATCGGAAGTCCTGTAAGGCTGTTCTTGAAGATCTGCTCAAAGCCCAAGAATTTGATAATACCAAGGTTTACCGACGGATGAAGACGAAGTCCTCCCTTGTAAGGACCGATAGCTGAATTGAACTGTACACGGTAACCTGTGTTTACGTGTACGTTGCCGTTGTCATCAACCCACGGTACTCTGAACTTGATCTGTCTTTCCGGGTTTACAAGACGCTCCAAAAGTGCGTCACGTCTGAGTGTCTGCTCATTTGCATCTACGATAGGTCTGATTGTATCGAGAACCTCACGAACTGCCTGATGAAATTCCGGCTCAGAGGGGTTCTGCGCAATTACCTGATCTACGATTTCGTCAACGTATGACATATTTTTTCTCTCCTCCTGCATATTGGTGTGAATAGGCTCATAAGGCAACAGAGCCTTATGTTAAAATGGTACTATATTTTTACCTTTTAAAGCAATATCATAATGGATAACAATTTCAGACATTTACCGTTAAAAAACGGACTTTTAATATTCTTGCCGTTAATGTAATTAGCCTTGGCTTTACGCCGCTTTTATAATGATTAAGTTAGGCAGGGTGAATTATATCATTTTCTATCCGTCAAAAAGCTATCTGCGAAAATCCGACGGAACGTGTCCTGTTACTTTTTTAAACACCCTTGTGAAGTAATCTGCCGAAGAATAGCCGAGTAATTCGCTTACCTCTGCTACCTTATAATGTCCCGATGAAAGCAAGAGCCGTGCATAATCCATTGTAAGATTTTTATAAAATTCGCTGAATGAAACTCCTGTTTTGCGTTTGAAATACCGTCTGAAATAGTCGGGATTAAATCCGAAGAAATCTGCTGCTTCTTCAACCGACGCAGCTTTTCCTTGTGTTTTTTTCAAAAATTCGCTGAGTTTCTCAATTAAAGCTTCGTTGTCACAAGCAGCTGTAAGCTTTTCGAGTGCTGTATTTGTGGCAGAGGCATACTCTTTTCCGGCAGCATTTGTACTTACAATTGTACGAACACGAATTAAAGCTTGTTTGAGTTCATCATTTTTGACAGGTTCAACGAGGCAGTCAACTGCACCAAGCAGAAAACATTCCCTTATGTTTTTTGAAGATTCCACATGGCTTATGACAAGCGTTGAGATTTCCGGACACCTCTTTGCGGCTTTAGTCATAAACGGAACAGCAACAGCAGACGCAGGGCGGTCAACACACAACACAAGATCACATTCTTGATTTTCAGCGGATGTAACGGCATGATCTACATCAAAGGTGTGTCCTGTAATTTCAAATCCGCATTCTCTCCACAAGGACATATCCGAAAGCTTTCTGATTTCCATTCCCGAGGAATCGAGAACAAGTATTCTGAACAGCACAGGCACACCACCTTTACTAAAAAATAAAAAAGCAGGGCTATCCTGTTAATTTCTTAACAGAACTGCCCCATTGCACTAAGTAGTTTATCATATTATAGTGTTTCTGGTCAATCAAAAGGTTAAAAATAGTACGGATTTTAAGGTAAAAAATCTGATATTTAACGGAATGTCCAAAGACTTCCTATTCACTCTTTTTTTCTGAAATGTAATGATAGTCTGTTGTTTAGTTAAAATTGTGGACAGAGGGCGGTAAATTATAGTTTTGAAAGAAAAATGTAAAGTATACTTGACAACTAATGTAAAGTGTGCTATATTAAATTTGTAAAGTGAACTTTACAAAAACAAACAACGGAGGGAAGTATTTTTTGAAAAACAGAATACAGGAACTGCGAAAATCACAAAAGGTCACACAACAGGAACTTGCCGACGCTCTGAGCGTTACACGGCAGACGATCATCTCTTTGGAAAACGGACGATACAACGCCTCTCTTACTCTTGCGCACAAGGCGGCGCAGTTTTTTAAAATGACGATCGAGGAATTATTTATTTTTGAAGATGATGAAAACTTATAATTGGAGGATATTATTATGGAAGAATTCAGAAATACTCTTAAAAAGCAGCTTAAAGTCTATGTGTTTATTTGCTGTATATTCCCGTCTGTAATGATTGCAGCTAAGGCAATTTTCAAAAACGCAGGAGATTTTGCGCATGGTTTGGTATTGGGTGTTTGCGTAGGATCAATGTTAGTTGCATTAATTTTTCTGGTGAGAAATTATACAGCGCTTCACGATGAAGAGAAATTCAAGAAGCTGTATATCGAGCTTACAGATGAGAGAAATGTTTCTATCGGCAAGGAAACGATGAAAACAGCAAGCACTGTTTGTGCGGTTGTAACAGGGTTAGCGAGTATAGTTTCGGGATTTATTAACGAGGCAGTTTCCATTACACTTGCGGCAAATCTCATTGTATCCGCTGTAATAACTCTTGCCGTACAGATGTACTACAAGAAAAAATTGTAATAAAAACGGGAGCAGGGTATAGTCCTTGTTCCCGTTTATCTCTGCCTTTCACTCCAACAGCCGAACATCTACCAAGTGCCGCATAATAAATCCCATATAACGGTTCATAAGCTCCTTGTATTCCTCGGGGCGAACGGTAAAATCATCGCTGTCATTTTTTGAATTTTCATCGAGCAGTCTGCCGCCCATTGCGGAAAATGTGACTGTACCCTCTTTTAGTTTAAAGGGAAGATCACGCAGTCCGCAGGCTTTGTAAAACTCATGTCTTTTTACACGCTGAGTATAATTATCTGCTGCTTTGTCAAGCTGTTCGAGTGCGAGGAAAAACCTTTTGCCACGGTAACGCTCAAGCAAGGCGGATATTGTCTGAGAGCCGTACCCTCTGCCACGTTTTTCACGGTCAACTGCAATATAAAACAGGTACGCAAGATCACGCAGGCATACAACGTATGACATACCAACCAAAATATTTTCATCATACAATGCTAAAAAATCGGCTTTACCTTTGTTTGCACGTTTTATCAAAAGTTTCATCGGCGCACGCTCATTATCGGGAAACGCTTCTGTATATATCTTCTCGATAGCCTGATATTCGTTTTTCTCGGTGACTTTTTTCAGTTTTAAACTCAAAACCTCACACTCCAATCATATGTTGTTAGTTTATAGTTCAAAGTTTGCGTTGTTATAGTTTCTTGTTATTTCAACCTTGAACTGACCATTAATTCCTAACTCAGACCGTGCAAAAAGAGGTGTTTTTACAAAATATTAATACTATTTTTACCTGAATTAATAAAACTCCCTCAGTAAGCTACGCTGACAGCTCCCTCAGCGAGGGAGCCTTTTTGCCGCCCTCTTTGAGGGCGGTGACGGAGGGAGTAACATTAATCTTAATGTATTATTAGTTTTTGCACAGTCTAAATTCCTAACTCCTAATTCCCACCCTCACTCCTCATTCAAATAAAAGTTACATATCATTCAGCGTTCTGCAAATATCCCCGTCAATGATAATAGTTTGGTCTTCGATTTCCTGCGGTACGCCGATTTCCTTAAAGTTCAGGCAGGCATAAACTGCGTTCGGATTGTCCATTGTCATATTCCAGAACGGGAACTTGATTATACCGGGCGTGTTGTACCCTACTCCAAGCTCCAAGAACAATATGTGCGTACCTTTGTACTTGTTCAGGAAGTTCTTATAGCGGCGTGCGGCGATATGCCAACCCTCGTCCTCTACAAAAGTATCGTCCGAACGCAGGTTCATACTCATAGGCTTACCGCAGACGGGGCATTTCGGGATAAGCTCTGTCGGGATCTTCATATTTTTCTGGAGCTTTACCATATCAAGCACCTGTGTTTCATTGTCATAAGTTTTATTGTGACAAGGCTCGCTGCACTGTAACAAACCGTAGTCCCCCTGAGTATAGAACAGCCTCTCTTTGTCAAACCCTGTCGCTTGAAACCTATGGTCAACATTTGTGGTGATAACAAAATAATTCTTATCCTTTACAAGCTCAAACAGCTTTTTATATGTGCCGTTGTCGAGGTCTGTATAGCGGTTGCAGTAAATAAATCTTGACCAGTATGCCCACATCTCTTCGTCTGTATCAAAGGGATAAAAACCGCCCGTGTACATATCGTGGAAGCCGTACTTTTCTTCAAAATCTCCGAATAGCTTTTCAAACCTCTCGCCCGAGTATGTATATCCCGCAGCTGTGGAAAGTCCTGCGCCTGCTCCGATAACAATAGCGTCGGCGGTGTCTATTTCTTTTTTAAGTCGTTCGATTTCGGCAGTATAATTGTTTTGTTTCATAGATATGATCTCCTTTTAAAATAACGTAAGCTGACGGTCTATATAGCTTTCTTGTTTTGCCTGATGTACAGTTTCTCCTTTTTGCAGGTCACCCACAAGTAAGGGCGATTTTGGATCGTGCAGCGCAGAATTGTTCTTTACGTTTTCTTTGTTGTAATTTGCATAGCAATATTTACAAAAGTGTCGGCAGGTATCGTAAGCGCCGATATCTGTACCGAGAACACACGTACAATTATCTCTTTGTGTTTTTTTGTTCGGGGTAATCAGCCTGCTGCCTATCGCCTTTTCAAGCGTTTCTTTTGTCATACAGCCGCCGCAGTCGATACCGTATTCGGCAAGCTCTTTGCCCTCTGCGCAGGCTTTTACAGTAATGCCGTACCTTTTACCTATTTCATAAAACGCTTTTCCGATCGCAATACGCTCGCTGTGTGTAACCTCTCGTGAGTTCGGAAAATTTCTCCTGACCTTTTCATATAGGTCGATAAAGCTTATTACGCATACGTCCGTGTAACCCGAAAGCGTTTTGCACATCAGTTCAAAATCCTCTATATGTTTGTTTAGCGTATATGTTTCATTAATTAGTATAGGGTCGTACCGCCAGTTTACACAGTTGCTGCCTACTGCCTTTGAAAGAGAAATAAAGCTTTGCATAACTTTTTCTTTCGGCGGAACATTTGGCTCGATTTCCTTACCGTACGGAGTAATAGTAACAAACCAGAACTGATGATAATCTCTGAGTTTATCGAGGTGTTTAAGCATAGGTTCGGGATTTTTTGTACAGAAAGCAAGACAGTCCACAACGTCGGGGTCAAGCTCGTATCGAGTTACATATTCGGGACGGTACGGATTTCTTACCAACACATAACCTGCCTGTATTCTGTTAATAAGCCATTGGGAGTAAAATGCAGGAATATCCGTTCTCATTCCCGTATTGATTATCATACTCTCACCCCGTTTCTAATAATCTGTTGTATATATTTTAGCAAATAAGAAAGCTTTTGAACAGTACGAACCATTTTGTAAGTGTTACAAATTTCTGTCGTTATTTTTGTATAATTATATAGCAGGATAGCAGGATATAAGTGGTTGTAAAATTCTGATTTGCGTGATATAATCATAATAGCTTGAAAAGTAACGGTGATAATATGGTAAAGAAAAACGATTTGCCCGAATGCCCCGTAGCAACTACGGTACAGCTTATCGGGAACAAGTGGAAACTGCTGATAATCCGAAATTTGCAAATGCGTCCGTGGCGATTTAACGAGCTATATAAAAACCTTGAGGGTATTAGTCAAAAGGTGCTTACAGAAAGTTTGAGAAGTATGGAAGCGGACGGGATAATAATTCGTACCGTTTATGACGAAGTACCGCCGAAAGTTGAGTATTCGCTCAGCGAACTCGGAGAAAGTATGCGTCCTATACTAAAAGCCATGGAAGTTTGGGGAGAGGAATATAAAAGCGGAAAGTTATTATAATTAAGGGATATACATTGTTGAATTCTACTTAAAAGTATGATATAACTATAGCTATAAAAAGGAGATCGTATTATGACTAAGAAAGAAATACATATCAGATTATCTTCGTTATTGTTAAGCTTGTTTATAGCTTGTCTTGCAATTACTAATGCGTCGGCTGTACAGGCGGATCTGATACAAAGATCATATGAAAAGTATAACGCAGGAGATACAGTGAAAGCTGAAATCGTGTTCAACAATATAACAATAAACGGCAGTGAAGCACAGATAGGGGCTTTTAATTATGATTTGAATTTTGATAAGGACAGCCTTGAATATATCTCCACTCAAAGTAATATTACACATCAGTTCAACCTTGTAAATGCGAAAAATAAGGATACAGGCAGTATCTATATAGGGTATGTATATGACCCCGAAAGTATAGAAAAGACAGAGCCGCACTATTACGCACTTTTCCGAATAAAGAAAAGCATTGATACGCTTGATATTGTCGGAAAATGCAAATCGCTTACTGCCGTAAGTCTTGACGGAAAAGATAAGAAAAACCTTTTAACTCCAAATTCGGTTACAGATGATTATTCATCTTTGGCTTTTTCGGTTGTAACAGAAGAACACATATTGACGCCTGATGTACCGCTTACTCCCGACAAGCCTGTAAATCCCGAAAATCCGTTAACTCCCGATAAACCGACTGTTACCTATAAAATAGGCGATGTAGATGACGACGGCAAAATCTCGGCAAAGGACAGTATGCTTGTACAGCGTTATGTTATAAATTTGAAAAAACTCGATGACAAACAACTGAAAGCCGCCGATGTAAACGAAGATAATAAAATCTCTAATAAAGACGCCATTGACATTCTAAGATACAGCATTAATTTATCAAAAAACAAAAACATAGGTCTTACCGTGGAATATTAAACATTTTAAGACAGCACTAAGTGATTGTTACAGTCGCTTGGTGCTGATTTTTAAGTGTCATACGATTTCCCTCTACTAATTGAAAAAATGGCAACCGCAATCCCACCGGCTTTAGACGGTGGGTTAAGGTTGCATAAAGCGTAGCTTTATGATATAATAATCGTATGAGTACAAAGTGGAATTCTAAAAACAGACATAAATATTTGCTGCAATATCACATAATCTTTGTATGCAAATACAGAAAAAAGTTGCTTGTATCAAAAGAGATTTCAGATGCGATTAAGCAATTATCATTTGAGATATGTCAGAAACATAACATAAGCATAAAGTATATGGAAACCGATAAAGATCATATACACTATATGATAGAAACAGAACCAACGATGTCAATAAGCAAGGCTGTCAATCTGATGAAGAGCTATACAACATATCATATATGGAAAATATATCAGCCTTTCTTATCCAAGCATTTTTGGAAAGAACATACATTTTGGACAGATGGATATTTTGCTTGCAGTGTTGGTAATGTGTCAGAGGAAATGCTCAAAAACTATATTGAGAACCAAGGTTAAGGTGGTGACAGCGAATGTTAAAAGCATACAAGTATAGGTTATACCCAAATAAAGAACAAAGATTACAAATTGCCAAGACATTTGGCTGTTGCCGCTTTGTATATAATCAAACATTAGCCTATCGGAAAGATATTTATGAGCAGGGAAAGAAATCGTTAAGCAAAACCGACTGTAATAATTACTGCAACAGGGAGCTGAAAGCACAGTACGAATGGCTGAAAGAGGTGGATAAATTTGCACTTACTAATGCCATTTACAATATGGATAGTGCCTATCAAAAGTTCTTTAGAGAACACGCAGGCTATCCGAAATTCAAAAGTAAGCACGAAAATCATAAATCCTATACTACCAATTATACAAACGGAAATATAGAAGTTAATTTTGAGAATAATAAAGCGAAACTGCCAAAATTAAAATGGGTGAAGGCAAAGATTCACAGACGATTTGACGGTGATATAAAATCAGCAACGATTTCACAAACACCAAGTGGAAAATATTATATTTCATTTCTTGTGGAAACAATACATCAATCATTACCGTCTGTCAATAAAACAATAGGATTGGATTTAGGCATTAAGGAGTTCTGCATTACTTCTGACGGAGATAAGTACGAAAATCCAAAAACATTACGGAAATATGAAAAACTGCTGATAAAACTACAGCGTCAGTTGGCACATAAGAAAAAAGGTAGCAATAATTATCATAAAGTAAGGACAAAAATCGCAAAATGCCATGAGAAAATAGCCAATATCAGAAAAGATTATCTGCATAGAATTTCTCTGAAAATCGTCAGCGAAAACCAAGTGATAGTGACAGAGAATCTGAAAGTACAGAACATGATGAAGAATCATCATTTGGCGAAATCCGTTGCTGATGTTTCGTGGTATGAGTTTACAAGACAGCTTGCATATAAAGCAAAGTGGAACGGTCGTATTTATCAAAAAACAGATACTTTCTTTCCAAGCAGTCAGTTATGCTCATATTGTGGCTATCTTAATCCCGAAACAAAGGATCTGTCTGTTCGGGAGTGGGTATGTCCAAGCTGTAAAACAATACATGACCGAGATGTTAATGCGGCAAAAAATATTCTTTCGGAAGGATTAAGGCTTTTAGCTTGATAAATAACGAGTAGGGACGGTTCAGCCCGAATTTACGCCTGTGGAGTTAGTAGGTTACGAGGACAATGAAGCAGGAAGCCCATTGGCTTTAGACAATGGGTAGTTCACCAGAAAAAGTGTTAAAAAGATATACATAAAAAAACACAGTCGTTTATAACAAGCGGCTGTGTTTTTCTGCGGGTGAGTTTTCCTCATTAATTTACAATAATGTCTAAAACATTTTCAAATATCATTTTCGCTGATACAGTTTTGCAGGACGGTGACCTGCGCCTTCGGTATATTCATCTGTTTCCTTTACAAGACCCGATATTTTGCGGCGGAAGTTTGCAGACAGTACAGATATATTCATTACGGTTTCCTGTACGTTTTGCAGTTCTGTAAGAGTGAACTTCTCGGGCAGAAAATCAAAGATCATCTCAAAATCCTTAGCACGGTTTCGCATAGCGGTTAATGCACGGGCTATTATTGCCGCATGGTCAAAGGCAATAAAGCCGTTGTCTTCTATGATAAATGACGTCATTCCGAAACGGCTTTTTTCCTCTCTTAGTACCGCTCTCAGGCAAATATCGTTATGCTGCAAAGTAAGCATATACATTCCGTTTTCGTTCAGTTCAAAACTTACGTCAAACCACTGTGCGTCGGCAGCGTCATCGCCTGCTCTCTGGGTTTTCTGCGAACTTGAGATTATGGATACAAAGGCGTTGGAAATTATCCAGCCACGAGGATCTCTGCCCGGCTCGCTGAACATTCCGACAGACATCAGCGATGTTGGAATAACAGATGTTTCCTCCTCTATTTCACGCAGAGCACATTGCTCGATAGTTTCACCCGGTGCAAGAAATCCTCCGGGCAAAGCCCATTGATCTTTATACGGATATTGTCCTCGCTTTATCAGCAGGAGAGAAAGATTGTTTTTAGGCTCTTTACGAAAACTCTCGGGTTCTTCGGAGCGTATTGTAAAAACAACAATGTCCGCTGTAACCGATGGTCTTTCATAATCATTTAAATTATAGTTATTCAGATAGTCAAATTCCGAGTTCATAATTTTTTCTTCCTTTAAATCAAATTTGATAAGCAGTTAATTGATATGTTACGAAATCATTCTATCACACTTTTTTTGATTATACAACCAGATTTCCGCATTTTTGACAAACACCGATCTCCGCTTTTGTTCCCGAGTTAAACTCCAGAAAATCCTGTTCCATTCCGTCGCTGAATATTACACCGTTTTCCGGCATATACGATGTTATACTTAGCTTTTCCCTTTCCTTTATCTTACCGAAAACTATTTGTGTACCGGTAGAATTGCTTGGATAAGGTTCACGCACGGAATAATACAAGCAGCGTGAATCGCATTTAAAATTACTCTCCGTTTCAAGTCTGCTGTTTCCTTTGTAATAGCGGTTGATACCCTCTGCGCCTGCAAGAATACTTTTAAGCCACCCTGTCGCTCCAAGTCCCGTTGAAACGATGATACCGCTGGAACTCTGGGTTTCTTTCAGGTTACCGATACTCAGTTCATATCTTGCCGAAACGTGTGTTTTTTGTCCGATAAAAATGTCGCCCACTCCTATTAAAGACTGACCGTCGTTGAGCTTTGCTTGCGCAAAAGTTACACTCTTTACTTGTCGAATATTGTTTACGGTTTCAGGGATAATTTTTGAAACATCGTCCGCTCTGAACGGCAGCAGTACGCCGTCCCAGCGATCGGGATCGGGATTAATTCCGATAAGCTTCTGTTTATTTAAGTATTTCAGCGTATTAACAACAAGTCCGTCCCTGCCGACAACGATAACAAGATCATTTTCGCCGAAGATAAAGTTAGGAATAAAATCTCTGTCAATCACCTGAAGTCTGCCGTATGTTTCTGCAAAATCTACTGTCTTTTTGACTGCCGCTCTGTAAAGTTTATCTTCGAGAATATAGTCGTCAAAGCTGCCGCCGTGGCTTTCAACATAGAATTTTGCCTGCCCTGCCGTATTATAGCGTGTTATCAGATTTTCAAGCCTTGTTTTCTGTGTGATAAGTATGATTTTCTGTTCAGTCAGTCTGTTCATAAGATTACCTCTTTGTCAAACTCTCCAGCAGATCCGGAGTAATGTTGAGAGTACCGATATTTGCACCGCTTGCAGCAAGTTTCTCAAATGCACCTGCTATCATTTTTTCCGGCTCCATATTGAGCGTTGCAAGTGCAATAAGAACCTCGGCGCTGAGTTTGTTATAAGCCTCCATAATTCCACTCAGTCGATAAGCTTCTGCGTCGGCGTCTTTCTTTGCGTTTTCCAGTCGAAGTTCGGCAAGCTCTTTACGCTTTCGTTCAAGCTCTATTTCAGCGTCAATTCTGACTTGCTCGGTTGCGATCTCTGCGTCAATAATGATCCTCTTACGCTCTGCCTCGGCGTTTACCTCGATCTTTTTGAGTTCGTTCTCTTTTTCCATAAGCATACGCTTAGTGGCTATCTCTGTTTCTTTGATCTGTTTTTTCTTCTCTTCAACCGAGATTTCTGTATTCAGCTCATTTTCCTTAACTTTTCTTTCCTGATCAATAGATGCGTTGCGGCGTTCATACAAAGCGTCGTCGCTTTCTTTGAGAATAGCCTCACGGGTCTTTGCCTCCAAAGCACGGTGTGTTTCGTTTCCTGCCGAAATATTCAGTATAGAAAATCCCGTGACCTGTACGCCTAAAGCATTTAGCTCGTTTACTTCGCCGAACTCCTCTAATATCTCGCCTGCAAGCTTATGGTTAGATTGTACCGCTGTTTTGAGGTCGATCATTTCTATGCGTCTTTTTACCATTACATCAGCGATATTGATGATCCTTTTCGTGAGCTTTTTCAGAGGGTCGTCATAGTAGCCTTTTGTTCTAAGGTTAATGGTAAAGTTCATCAGATTAGCTATACGATCGCAATCTACGATACGATAAGCTAACTGTCCCTGAACGGTTACACTCTGAAAATCGGCAGTCTTTACTTGATAGATAAAGTCTGCGTCCATAGCGGAAACAGGTATCACCGCCGCAGCCGTACTTTTATGGAAGAAGTAAAACGACAGACCTGTACCGCTTTCGATAAGCTTTCCTTTGCGGTAATGAAGTACATATTCATTGGGTAAGAATTTAATATACATAAAATTGCCTCCTCGTTAAACAATTGATTTCAGAACAGTAAACTTAATAGATTAAAAAGTTTTGTTCTTTATATTATGATAATATCATAATAATAATAAGTTGTCAATAGGATTTTGCAAATTTTTTAAAATTTTTTTCTGATAAAAAAACACTAAGCAAATCTTCTCTGCTTAGTGTTTTTGATTTTATTCTATATGGTATCCTATTTTATCATTCTTTGACATTTGGATTGTGTATCTCAGAATTTCGAGTGCGTCCTTGTTGGTTACTTTGCTGTCAGAGTTCTCTGTTATACTTGCAGTTGAATTAAAGTTATGTCGGTTTCCAAAATAACTCAGTAGTTGATTATTTGATAGGAGCATAACTAAACTCTACTTTTCCATCCGTTTCAAAAGGCATTCCAAGATCATTATTATCGGATGATGTAAAAACGAGAGTTGGACGGATGTTTTTGTTCTGAGAATCAACCGCATCCGGATTATATATGATCATCTTTGCGTTATCGGTGATATATAGTACCTCTCTTCTTTGGTCGGTACCGTCTAATTCTTTTGCATTAAACGAATCGTATTTTATGCCGTCAATGTAAATATCCAGTACTTCACCACTTGGATTTTTTATCTCAAGTGTATGAACTTGTTCTTGTTTTGGATTATAGTAATCGAAAGTATTGTAATCAAGATACCACCTATAATTGAAAGCAAAATTATACTTATTCCCCTTCGCTATAATTATGTCATCATCAAACGAAGAATAATTATAATCTATATTGTTGTGTTCGCTCTTAAAGTTATTTTCTAATCCGTTCAAATGAGTATAGTTTTCATCTTTGTATGTTCTATAAAAAGCGTAGCTTCCTTCATCGACTATTTCACGTCTTGAAATAAAATGTAATGAAGTGAGAGTATAATTATCCTTTCCTTTAAGGCAAACTGTGTTATTGCCGGAAAACTCAATCACCGGAATATTTTCTGCGATATATTCTATTTCCATTTCTTTTGTTACATAATCTTTTGTATAGCTGTAAATATTTACTTCATTGTCATTGGATTTATCGATTCTTACAATACTATCTTTGCCGGTATAATAACCCTCAATGCTTTCCGGAGTAATCGCGTTTTTGTTTATAAAAAGCTTTGCATTATATTCATCGGATATTTTCTTATACGTTTTTTTATTATCTTGATAATCAGTCAAAGTTAATTTGCCATTCTTGAAATCGAAGTCATAATACGCTTTTGTTTTTCCGTCTATATATATTTTTTTATCCGGTGCGATATATATTTCTCCACTTTCTTGAAGCCAGCCTGCTTCAGATGAAATAATCTTGCAACGACTTTCAAGAGTATGATCATATTGGGTCAAAACCCCCAACCACCCCGGTATGTTGAAAATAGATTCATCCGTAATCTTTATAGCAAAATATTCTCCGTCACTCGATTTATATGTTCCGGGCAGATAATCCTTGGTGACTTTGTCACTGAGCTCTTTTTCAGCTTTTTCTGGATCAAAAGCTGTCGCAATATCAGTATCGATAGATGTGCTATCAATATCCTTTAAATCAGTTTTACTATTAGTTATCCAAGAAACAGCCATTACAACTATAATAATTACTGCGATGATTGTCAATGTTTTTTTTCGACGTGAAATTTGTGCTTTTAGGAAATCTAAAACATTAGATATGTTTCTTTTAGTGCTATTATGATCATTATGTGCCTGTGAAATTACGCCGGTAGTCGAAATATCATAGCCACACTTGGAACAAAATTTCGATTGAAGACTATTATTTGTTCCGCAGTTTGGGCACTGTTTTTTTCTTTCCATAAATAAGTTCCTCCAAAGTTTTTATTTAGTATTTGCTCAATAATTCCGATTTTCAATGCAAGCAGAAATTCATTTGCCTAAAATAAAATGCAGTGTTTTGCAAGAATGCCCCCTTTCTCGACTTCAATACGATCTGTGTTATTCCAATGTGCGGTTTCGGTTTCTTCTTAAAACGCTTCCCCCCCTCCTTCCTCTATTACTATCAATATTTCTGAAAGACAATATCCGAACTTCCGTCCACACCGTCATCATACCACAAAAGCTCACCGTTGCCGTTGATCTGGAAATAGCCGCTAAGATCGTACCTACTTGGACCTATTCCAACCCACTCACCTTTTTGGGTATCATAATAAGAGGGAATTTCCAAACCATCAGTATAGTTCAAAGTATCATTATATGGGTCATAATCTGCCCGAAAACTCCACATCAAACCTTCTGTTGCACTGCCTGACCATCTCACTATTATTAAATATTTTCCGTTCTCATCTTCCTTTATATTTGCCGTGGGTCTAAAGCTGTACCAACTGCCCAAGTACTTATCCACACCGGACATATCAGGCTCGGCGGCAGGTTCATTTGATGGTTCGTTTGCAGGTTCGTTATAATCTTGTGTCGGTTCTTCAACATATGTAGTGGCAGGCTGTTCAGGCTGTTTGCCGTCCGATATAATAAATGTTGCGTTTGACCCTTTTGGTGCGTCCGTACCTGCCGCAGGAGACTGCGATACTATCTGACCTTTAGGTACGCTGTCGTTATATTCGTAACTGCCCTTGTAATATATTCCCATACTGTCAAGCTTGCTTGTAGCTTCGCTTAATTCCATACCTACAATATCGGGCATTTTTTGTGTTTTATTTTCGGATTTACTTTCTGCTTTGCTTTCCTGCTTACTCTCGGATTTACTTTCTACTTTGCTCTCCTGCTTACTCTCGGATTTACTTTCTGTCTTGCTTTCTGTTTTACTCTCCGATGCATCGCCTTCTCCGCTGACAACCAGCTTTACTGTTAAATCAGATGTTATTTGCTCGCCCTCGTTCGGTGTTTGGGAGATAACTCTTTTTTCCTCTACGTTTTTGACAGGCTCGTAAATAATCTCATATTTAACTCCGAGTTCATCAAGTATGTCGATTGCCTCGCCGATCCATTTACCCGTTACATTGGGGAGTACAGAGGCTGTACTTTCTGTGTCGCTTAAACTGCTGTTATCCGACACAAGTAGATCCTCGTTTTCTGTAATAGGATTAGATGTATCGTCCGGAATTGTGTTTGCCGTACATCCGCATAGAACAAACTGTACGGCTAATGATAATGTTAATGCCGTTTTAAAAAGTCTATTCATCAATAAACACTCCTTATAGTATATTTTTTGGATTATTTTGTTCCAAAATACATAATATTATCTGTCTATAAATACAGAATTTATATTTATTATACAACCTTGTGCTATTATTGTCAATATATTTAGTAAATAATTAATGTGTACTATAAATCGTTGAAGAGTACTCCGAAATCCTTTAAAGTAATAATAAAAACGACCTAAAGGGAAGATAAAATATGAAAACCGAACGTGAAAAAATATCCGTCAAAATCGGTGAACGTATACGCCGATTTCGCACCGAACAGCACCTAAGTCAAGAAACATTAGCCCTCAACTGCGAGATACACCCTGCATATCTCGGCAGGCTGGAACGAGGGGAAAAATGCCCGACTGTTGACACCCTGTATAAAATTGCTCAGGGCTTGAAGATACCGCTCTCCGAACTTTTGGACATAACTGCCGAGATAAACCCTACTCACAAAGCTGCGATTGATCGTATCGAGAACGCTATTTACAGTCTGTCCGAAAACGAAGCCGTGGAGATCGCCGAGATTATTGAACGTCTTATCGCTTTCAAACGTGATAATTCTTGATCTCCTCTTCTGTAAGAAGAGGGTCAATGTCTAATATCTCGTACAGCCGAACGAGCAAATATCCATTTTGTGGAATATCGCCGAGCATATCCGCTTTTTTATTCTCACCGCATTTACGCAGAAAAAACTCCAGTTCACCGCTGTAATACGCATTTATAATATCATCAATCGAGAAATATTCTTTAAGCTCTCTTAAAGATTTTACCTCTTTTCCGCTCATCATCACATCAAACACCGTCCCGTTATAATTGCAAAAAAACACGGTTTTCTTAAAAGATAACCGTGCTTTTGCTGTATCATCTTCTGCCTTTCAGTATTGCCCAAGGGATAAGCACCACCCCAAGAAGCGTACCCATTATTACACGACGCAGAAAAATATTGCTCCATGTGCCTATCAAGATCTTATCGGCATAAATTGTCCTGCCGGTTGCCCAGTAGCCTGCTATCATATAAATTGCTAAAAGTATTATCATAAGGATACCTCCCTAAAAAATTTATTCTATTTCAGTATATAATGTAAAAATAAAAAAATCGACTACTCCGAGTATCCGATTTTGCTTGAATATAAAATAAAATAATGATATAATGAAAATATATGAGGAGGGATCTGCAATGGGTAAACCTACTGACGAAAATTACAGAAAACTTAAAAAGGCAGAAACTTATGACGACGCCGATCTAACAAATATGGTAGACCGTGAATTTTCGATTACACTCGACAAGATGATGTGTGAAAAGGGGATAAAAACAGACGACCTTTTCAAACGCACAAGTATTTCTAAGCCGTATATTAACCGTCTGCGAAACCCTTCACGCAAAAATGATAAGCCAAAGCGTGAGGTTGTAATTGATATTGCTCTCGGTATGAATGCCACCCTTGATGAAACAAATCTTCTGCTCAAACGAGCAAGGTATCAGGAGCTTTACACAAGGGACAGAGCAGAGTCAATAATTATCTGGGGTATGCTTAAAAAATTAAGCGGTGAAGAGATCAGAGAACTGCTTGCCGAAAAGGGATTTCTTGATAAGATGTTTCCCGAGGAGAAAAGAAAATGAGAACATTAACCGAGCCGGAATTGTACAGCGAATTTCTGATACATAAGGAGTTGAGCAGCGGCAAGCAGTACCGCATATTTACCGCAATGATCTACCGCCCGAACGACACCCCGATAACGGTTGTTCTCAAAGAAATGAACGAAAAGCGTGCGGCGGTTTATGAGGCAATGTGTACGATGTGGAACCCGTATATAGCCGAAACGTATGATGTTATAAAGGTATATGACCGCTATTTTGCCGTAACGGAATACGTCTGTGCAAAGGGCAGCAATAAAGAAACTCTCACACTCTCGGAGTATGTCTTACAGAATGGCACAATTGATAGAACAGCGGCATTATCTGTATGTGTACAGATATGCAAAGGGCTTGAAAAATTCCACAAATGCGGATATGTTCACAGAGATCTAAAACCCGATAATATAATGATAGAGGACATTACAGGAGATGTCCCGATAATTAAGATAGTAGATTTCGGCGGTGCAAAGGCTGTTGATTTAAGTTGTCTTGCCGACACCACCGTTATCGGTACGCTTGGGTATCAAGCCCCCGAAACTATTTCAACAAATGCTACAAACTGCTCAGATATATATTCTATCGGCTGTATTTTGAATTTTCTGCTTACCGGACAGGAGCCGGGACTTATACAGTACAAAGGAGATCATCATATTGCTGCAATCATCGAAAAAGCAACCAACGAAGACCCGTCACACCGTTACACCGACGTTACAGCATTGTGCAAGACTTTGCAGCACGAGATCGGCACATATCGTATTGACCGCATACCTATATTAAGAATATTACCGGGTTTTCGTACTCACACGCTGTGGAAAGAGCTTTTGGCGTCGTTTGCGTATATCTCAATGATATTTATTGGCATAATTGCATTTGACAAATTCGGTGTATCGGGAATAGTCGAGATATTTCTGTTCTATATCATAGTACCGTTGATTGTCATTTTTAATATGGGAAATCTGCTGCGGTTTATTCCCAGAAGTATAAGGCGAAGCAACAGACAGTTTATGATATTTCGGGTGGCTGTGATATTGTTTTCCACATTTGCACCAATAATAGTTGATTACTTGATTGGGAGAAAATGATATGGCTGTTTTGACAACGATCTGCGAAAACAGATATGCATCGGGTGCAATATCCCAAATTATGTCGGAACAGTGCGGCAAAATAACCAAAATCCGAAAACTCAAAGTTCTGCGTAATACCTGTCAGTCACCCCTTGCGAGATCTCAGGCTGAATACTATATTGAGGTACTTTGTCACGAGCTGAGAGAAACGATAAAGAATGCTATACTTGTGCTGTTTTCTTTGTCGTATCTTATATTCACACTCTGCCGTGTATTTTGGTACTATCACCCCGAAAAAAATCCTCTCCCCGAAACGAATTACACCATTGTAGATTTGATAAGGCTTGTTTATTTGCTGCCAATCATATGTGCGGTTCTGTGGGGCGTCAGAAAAGTGTTTTTTTGTCGTAAAAATCGCAATAGATGAGGCACAAGTCATACGAACGCCTGTCTGAATTATCAGTCGTATTTACAAAAAGTCACATTACATCAAGGTACAAAATTACTATGTCTGCCCGGAAAATTATTTCACAAAAAAAGACGGGTGTATATCGCCTGTCTTTTTTAAAAGTATAACAAAGAAAAATTTATATTGCCGTGCTGTTTTCTTAGTTGATTACATCTCCGCCAACAAAAAGAGTTAGATTTCAAATAAAAATACTATGAAATTTTTAAGTTCAGGTTTATTATACCACAAAGGCACATAACCGTCTGTGATTTCGGTTATGTGCCTTGTTGTTTTAGTGCGTATGTTTTTACAGCCCCTTTTACTTGAAAACAGGTCTATGTTATCTTTGGTAATTATTCGTTATCCGTATCATCTTCTTCTCTGCGTTTAGATGTCATCAGCATTGTGAAGAACGATGCACATAAAATAATGATTAAATTAAATATACCCATTACTACGCCTGTCTTGACCTTGTCGGGAATACCCACACCGGTATCATACTGAGTGGTATAGACTACTGTGTTTCCGCCTCCTTGGTTTGGATCCTGATCATTCGGCGGAGTTTCGACATTTTCAATTTTAGAAGGAGTGGAGTATGGCAATGACTCTATATTAGAGCCTAAATCCTTAGTTGGATTGGAAGAAATGCTCGACGTAGATGAAGTATTACTTTGCATAGACGAGGTATTGCTCGACGTAGACGAAGTATTACTTGAAGTGGACGAGGTATTGCTCGACGTAGACGAAGTATTACTTGAAGTAGACGAGGTATTGCTCGACGTAGATGAAGTATTACTTGAAGTAGACGAGGTATTGCTCGACGTAGATGAAGTATTACTCGGTTCACTATCTGTATTAGTGTTAGTGTCTACACTGTCCGTATCAGTATTGGTGTTGGTATCTACGCTGTCTGTATCGGTATTGGTGTTGGTATCTACACTGTCTGTATCGGTATTGGTGTTGGTATCTACGCTGTCTGTATCGGTATTGGTGTTAGTATCTACACTGTCTGTATCGGTATTGGTGTTGGTATCTACGCTGTCTGTATCGGTATTGGTGTTGTTATCTACACTGTCTGTATCGGTATTGGTGTTGTTATCTACGCTGTCTGTATCGGTATTGGTGTTGGTATCTACGCTGTCTGTATCGGTATTGGTGTTGGTGTTGGTATCTACGCTGTCTGTATCCGGCAATCTCTTTACTACCGTTTTCGGCTCGGAAAGTATATTATATTCCCAGTAATTACCTTTTATAGTTTGATACCCTAACGGTACGGACAGCAGGAAAGGATCTATAACCGCATATTTTTTAGCTTCTCCTTCGACTGATGATTCACGCACAAGATACATTCCCTTTTCCAAGTTCTTAAATATACACTTGCCGTTCTTGTCTGTTACAGCCGTACGGTCATGTTTCTTAGCTTTTGCGGTCAGTGCATGTGCAAGCTTTAAGGATTCAGACGCTGAAAGGCCGTTGAAAGTAACATCTTTTCCGTCTGAGAGCTTTGCCAAAGACGAATACTCGGGCAGTAATTCATAAACGGCATTTCCGTTTTCACATGATATGTCCGCAACCCTGAACAATGACATCGTTGCTCCCGAAATAGGTTCCTCGACTCCGTTATTGTGAGCCTGAAACAATATAGTCAGCGACAAATCTTTATCTTCAATTTTGGGCATTGAAAATGATATTTCAGCGAAAGCTCCGACAGTTCCTTGGATGATCAAGATCAGAATAGTCGGTATCAATAAGATTCTTTTCATTTTAGCTTCAGCCCTTTTCTGTTTACTTATCCGTTTTCTTCTCATTTCTCTTTTTAATGATCTTGATAATAATAACTATACCGCTTACTATCGCACCGCCTATTGCTATACCAAGCAGCAAATAGAACATAGGTCCATGCTTTGATTTAGGCTCGTTCTGTATGACATAGACAGTTTCTCTTTGTTGAGATTTTTTCGTCTTTGCCGACATAACGGCTGTTGCTTTTGCTTGCTTGCGGTAGGCGGCTGCTTCTCTTTGCTGAGCAAGCTTGTTTTTGATGTTTGCGAAAACATTGCTTCTGTTTTTACGCTCTCGCTGCGGCTTTGATGGAACTTTTGTCCTTACGACATCAGACGAAGCTTTTCGTTTGGACAGCAGTTTCTTAACAATGAGTATTGTTAATAGTGAAAATATAAAAACCGCAAACGCTAAGAATATAACAAATGCAGGGTCGATCACATCAATATGCTCTTCTGTGGTAACAAGTCCGTTTTCAACCTTTGATTCGTCAAACTCTATTCTTTGCCCTGTGATCAATAAACGATGTGTGTTCACTCCGTAAGGCTCGCATGTCACAAGTGTAACAATATCACGGTCGTTTTCGATTATCAGGTCATCGACTTCATAGGGGAGAACGACTTTTATATCATACACACTATACGCAAACGTATGATTAAGCACATGTATGTAGAATGTGTCGCCCTCCTCTAACCTGTCAAGATCGGTGAAGAGTTTTTGCCCCGGCAGACCTCTGTGACCTGTCAGAACAGCATGTGTATTTAAATCTCCCACAGGCAGCGAACTGCCGTGAATATGCCCGATCCCTTTTATCAGTGCTTCGTCTGTCGAATAATGATATATCGGTTCGTTTACATTGATTTTAGGAATCTCAATATAGCACATGATGCCTGTTTTCGTGACATTGAGCATAGATTCATAATACTCATCTTTTACAAACTCTGTTTCGGTCACGATATTTTTTCCTTGATTGAACAGCTCTTTGTTATAATCGTGAGCTTTATTTAGCTCCTCTTCATATAATTCAGGATCACCGTTGCTTACTTCTTCGATATAATCATCAATGATCTGCCGATCTCTGTATCTGTTCCATTTGTCGCTTATCAGCGGATAGAGCAGGAGTAATGTACAGAGTATAAAGCCGATAACAGAAACAATGGATATTATTTTGTTTTTAGATAGTTTTTTTTGATGGTTTTCGGATATTCCCATATTCTTACCTATACTACCAAACAGAGAACGATCCCTTTCGGTGTGTGACTGTCGGGTATCGGTATATTTACTGTTTGGGACTCTTATTCGTCAAAATAGTTTTTGATCTCCTTTTTCTTGTTAATGAGGAACATTGCCAGGAACGCTGCCATACCTGCCGAGGAAATTACTGTAAGCAGGATAGTACCAATGCCGCCTGTCGAAGGAAGTCTTGCAAGCTCGGTGTTGATAATAGCGAGCTGTTCGCCTTCGTTGATGTGGTAAACAATTTCATTTGTAACCGAACCATCATTGTTGACAGTCGGAGTGTTGGTGTATGAAGCAGTCGAAACAAGCTGACCTCTGCCGCCTGTGCTGTCGGCAACATATATTTCTATGGAATAGTTTGTCATTATGCCAATATCGCTGAATGTCGGGGTAATCTCTACACGATATACCGTGTCGTTGATCGTGTATCCGTCCGGTGCGTTTGTTTCTGTGAGATAATAAATACCTGCTTTCAGACCGGTAAAGGATATTCCGCCGAACTCGTTCGATACAGCTGTACCTACTATGTTTGTACGGTTATACGAATCATAGAGAGTGAACTCCGCACCCGGAAGTGCCATCTTGTTTTTCTTGATCTGATTGCCGTTGCTGTCTTCTACTATGTCGTACTCGGTACTTTTCTTTGAAACCTTGTTGATCTCATAGATGATAACATGTTTTTTACTTGGATCTTCATCTTCGCCCTCTGCGTCTATTTTTGAAGAAATGCCGAATGAATAGTGATATGTAGTTGCCTTCACTGTGTTTGTTTCCTCGGGAGTTATACTGTACTCAAGATACGCATTGTTGTGGTTCTCGGAGTAGTTATAGCCGCCTGTGTTTGAAATTACAGAAGAATAATCTATTACAATACTCTTGCTGTCGTTATCAAACAGGAACGATGAAGCAAAGCTGATCTCAAACGAAACACCTGTCGGAATGTCAATCACATTTGTTTCTCCGTTGACGTTTACTGACGCATTGCTGCCGTTCTTGTCCTTAGACGAAATTGTAAAGGTGGCAGTGCTTGGAGCGATCGCTGTTCCGTCAACCTTGACTGTCATGTTTGTTACACCTGTGAATGCGTTTGCCTCAAGATTATCGGTGATCTTGTATGTCGGTGAACCGAAAAGAGTTGAATATGACGGAATGGTCATATTGTCAATTCTGAAGCTGACTGTCTCGCCGTATCCTGCCGAAGCACCCTTTGTCTTATTGCCGTTAATGATAATGTTTTTATCCATTACAGCTTTGCTTGATTTGATGTATGCCTCGTTTGGATAAGCAAAGTACGAACGCATATCTGTATTTCCGCCGTCAATGCTGTTGTCAATATCATTTGCGTTTGTTACATTGACTGCCACAAGAGCAGGATTGTAAATATAACCCTCGTTGGAGTTGCTGACAAGGACAAGATAAAGTCCGGGCTTAGCTGTTGCTGTGTAGCTTACAGTGTCGGAGCTGTCGGATTCCGAACCTCTGACCATCGGTATGCTTACCGGAGTGATACTGCCTGCACGGATAGCCGCTGCAATAGCACATATCTCGTCTTCAGTGGGGTGTTCTTTATCGGCTATGGTGTAGGTTTTGCCAAGCTCGTCACAAAGAACATAGCCTGTCAGCTTTCCGTCTCTGTATGTTCCTCTTATGATTTTATAAGCAATAACGGTTGGGTGATCCTTTTTGTCGATGCCGTGAACTGTGATCGTTGCGGCAGCTGTGATATCGTCGTCACCGTCATCGGTATTATTGGAATCAGAATCGGAATCAGAATCGGAATCAGAATCGGAATCAGAATCGGAATCAGAATCGGAATCAGAATCGGAATTAGAATCAGAATCAGACTTCGGCGTGATCTTCGCAGGTACAGGTTTTGGGTCAACACTGTTATAAATATCGTCGCCCACTACTCTGTAATAAACGGTATAATCTCCGACATCTTTACCCTTCGGAATTTCGGGTGCCCAATTCTCATTATCTGTGCTGTATTCGATTGTTCCGCCTGTTGTAGCTGCAGGAGTATCAAGCAAGGGTTGTTCGGTTCCGGTGTACGGCTTGTCGATACCCTTTGGCGGTGTAACAGTTGGGTCAATTTTTGTAATCTTAGCAGGAACGCTTTGCGGACCCCAATCGTTATAATTATCGTCGCCCAAAACTCTGTAATATACGGTATAATTGTCAATATTCTTACCTGTCGGAATAGTTGTCTGCCAATTAGTACCGTTTAAGCTGTACTGTAAAGTGCCGCCCGTAGTTGTTGCTGGAGTAGAGAGCAAGCTTTGATCCTTACCATTGTACGGTTTGTTGATACCAACAGGAGCGGTAACAACGGGATCAACCTTGACCGGATCGGCGTCAGTGATATTAAAGCTTTTCTTTGGAGTTTCGCCTGCCTGATAGTTTGTTGTTTCTCCGACTGCTGCATATACCCAATATGTGCCCGGGGTAGACGGTACAGTGGTTGTGTATGAGCCGCTTTCCGTTGGGCTGTAATAATATGTTGAAGTGCCGTTGCCGAGATTGTCCGATACGCTCGGATTTGGCTGATTTGGCAGTTTAACGTCCGATACGCTGATCTTTGGGGAGATTGGTGCTTTTGTGATTGTTGCATTTACACTCTTTGGACCCCAGTTATTATAATTAGTGTTGCCTACTACCTTATAGTAAACAGGGTAAGTATCAGCGTTTTTGCCTGTCGGAATAGATGTCGTCCAGTTAGTCTGATCCAAGCTGTACTGCATTGTACCGCCGTTTGTGGTTGCACCGGGGTTGAGCAATGTCTGATCTTGACCGTTATACACCTTATTGATAGGTGTGGGAGCGGTAACAGTGGGATCAGCTTTCAAAATTTGAAATGATTTTTTAGCTGTTGTTCCGCCATAGTAATTTGAGGTTTGTGCTACTGTTGCATAAACCCAGTACGTTCCCGGAGCGGAAGGTACGTCTGTTGAGTATGTACCGTCTTCCGCTGTGCTGTAATAATATGTAACAGTGCCGTTACCGGGGTTTCCCGATACCGACGGACTTGGCTTATTCGGGTAGGTTACATTAGATACGCTTATTGTCGGACTGATAGAAGCCCTCGTAATTTTCCAAGTGCCGGATACACTACCGGAATAAGGTGTTTTTCCTGAAGCTGTTACTGTATACGTGCCGACATTCACGGCAGATGTTGTACCACTGATAGTATAGTCTGTACCGTTGGTTAAGGTATTTCCGTTCCATTTAACTGTAGGAGTTACCGTTCTGGTGCTGCCGTTGTAAACAAAGCTTGTTGTACTTAAGCTCATTGAGCCGTCGCTGGTAAGCGAAGGTTGACCTACTGATACAAGATAAATTTCACCGTACCAAGTGCTGCTATCACCGGGAACCTTAAATGTATTGACAAGTTTAGTGCACCTGTAGTAACCTGATAAAGTGTAAGAAGTACCTTTTGTTAAAGTGTGTTTAGTACCATTAGTGTAAACGGCACTTTCCGTTGTAAAATTACTATAAATAACAACACCGGGACATAGGATATCATTTACATTAGGGTAACTACCTACTACCAATCGTGTGCCGCTTTTGACTACCTCAACCGCACTCGCCGTTATTGACCAGTCAAACAGACCGCCCATTGAATTCGTTGGCAGTATGCCTACAACCATAAGCAATACGAGTAATACCGCAAAAACTCGTTTGCCCGTTATTTTGATCTGTTTCTTCATGAGTTTTCCTCCTTGCTTTCGATATGTACATAAATCGTTTTTATGTGTGACTCTCTGCCGCACATAACTTTAAATTGTGACCCTTTGGTCATACTAAACCCGATATTTGGGTGTCCCTCCGATGATCTCTTGAGAATTAACACACTCCTCTCATATTGTATCGAAAAAGTTAACTAATTGTAATGTATTTTGGAATTATCAGTGTTTCGAAATGCACAGTATTTTCCGAAATTCCAAATCAATATACTACCCCACATTAACTTTTACCTCATTTATCACATGTTTTTCACGATATCAATATAAAAAACAGCAATGTATCTTAAATTACGAGTTTTTCATTATCGTTTTAATTTGTAACATTGATTGTAAATATTATTACAAAATAATCACAAAAGTATCAGATAACTGTAATTTTGTTACTTAAAATTGCAATATTGTAATATATTAATATTTTTGAAAATGTCATAATCACATCTTAAAAATGTACATTATATTCCTATAATTTTATAAAATCAACAAACAGAAAGCATAGATAATTACTATAAAATTTGTATCAGTATAAGTGATAACTTTATATAATTATCAACACAATTACGCATTAACTTATATCTTATAAAGAATAAAATTTCGCATATATAGATATAAAGCTTATAGACACACAAAAATGTATGTAAAAAGAAAAAGCGAAACAGAACGATAATCTGTTTCGAAAAATAATTAGCTTCTTACTTGTTTACCGGAATAATAATAGACGGCAGTTAAATCTTGTGATATAATAATACTAAACATTAGTAAAAAAAGAGAGGTAAGTATGGGTGTAGGTATGATCGGAACAAATTTATATTGGTGACACCGGCAGATAAAAGTGAAAACATAAAATTTTATACAAAAATAGATGGTAATGTTAGAGTTGTTGAATTCGTTTTAGAGAAGTAAACCTCGTTTCATCTCAACAGTATAACCATAAACTTACGATCAGAGTAATGTTTATCTACCGAAATTCTATGGCAAAGTTTAATCTTAATCAGTCTATCAATAAATTAACGGAGTTGATATAATGTACAGAAACGAAGCATTTACAGAAGGACTGTATGTTGATCTGTCGGGCGTAAGCCTTGACTCACTGTTCGGCATAAAAGAATTAAAAAGACAGCTAAAACAAATATCCGAAGACGTTGTATCAGATGAGCTTTCACACGCTCTTGAGATAGCCCCTTCAAAAATAGTGCTGATGAGCAGTGGGGAAAAGAACAGCGTTCTTTATTATGCGCGTGCATTTTGCGGCGAACTTGCGAAAAGATCATTTTCGACTATTATGCTTACACCGCATAACTTTTTGACAGGAAGCTATGCGGATTTTGAAACGAAGCTCACAAAAGCGCTCAATGAGGTAATAATCTCCTCTCCGTGCGCCGTGATATGCAGCAATGTCGAAATGTTTTGCCGCAGCAGAGAATTTTCCACGCTTGAGGAAAGGCTCAGAGCCTCGTTTTTTACAGACCTTCTGGGTGAGCTTTGCGGGAGCGGAGCCGAGTTTATTTTCATAGCGGCGACCTCCGATGTAAGCAAAGTGGATCCCGATTTTCTCTCAATGGTCGACGAAACGATAGATATACCTGCGCCCGATGAAGAAGCAAGAACAGCGTATATCCTGAATAAGCTCAAATGCGTCAACTGTACCAGTGAGGCAGCAGAGTATCTGGCAAAGCAAAGCGAGGGCATCGGCTTTAATCGTATAGACAAACTGTGTGAACGTGCCAAGTTCGTCGTTTACAAGAGTATGCTTGCAAACGCAAACGGAGATATCGGCAAGGCTGCGCAGAACGCAAAACGGGGAGAGGTCATATTGACGATTGACCTTTTGAAAGACTGATGAAGAAAAAGCGTCTTATTAAGGCAATACCGCACAGAGATTGACGTAAAGGCTGTTCGCTCAATCAAACAACGATAATTGCCTGCATTTTTCCGGCAATTCAGCAATATAACAAAAGCACTCGTCAGGTTTATGTATAATACCGTACTTTTCACAGGTAGAATTAAATATATTTATCAGTCTATCGTTGTTTGGACTATTGACCTCATAAGCATTGCCGTATATTTTTTGATATTCACGGGAAAGCCCCGGAAAATGCCTGTCAAGCGCACGGTAGTAGTATTCTCTTTCTCCTTTTCGCAGCGTCATGCCGATATTAAAGCAGACGATACCCTTTACTCCTGCGTCTATGCAGTAATCCAGAATTGTCCTCAGATTTTCCTCGGTATCTGTTAGGAATGGCAGCAGCGGTGAAAGCCACACTACTGTGGGTATTTCTCTTTTCTGAAACTCCTTCAACACCTCATAGCGGCGCGATGTGGTGCAGACATTGGGCTCTATTATTCTGCTTAGCTTATCGTTGGCTACGGTCAGCGACATTTGCAGCACGCTTTTAGATTTTTTGTTGATACTGTGAAACAAGTCAATGTCACGCAGCACTAAATCGGATTTTGTTATTACCGACGCACCGAATTCATAACGGTCAATAAGCGAAAGACACTGCCTTGTGAGCAGCAGCTTTTCTTCGCAATGCTGATACGGATCGCTCATGGAACCGGTGCTTATCATAATTTTCTTTCTTTTTGATCTGAGGATATTTTCTAAAAGTTGGGGCGCATTTTCCTTTACCTCTATATCCTCAAATGGATGTTTCATCTGATAGCATTCGCTGCGGCTGTCGCAGTAAATGCAGCCGTGAGAACAGCCCCGGTATATATTCATTCCGTTCCATTTTGTCAGAAGCGATTTTGCTTGTACAAAGTGCATAATTCTCACTCATTCCATTTATATTTTGACATATCCACTTTCCCGTTTTCTTTGAACGTAACACCCTCAGCTTCAAGAAGTGATCGGTGTGGATTACAACTCTGTGGCAGGGATACTGTCCGTAATATTCTGCCGACAAGTCTTGCACTTTTATCGTGCCCCGAAAGCCGTGCAATTTGACCGTAAGCGGCAACTTTTTCTTAGGGTATTTCGCTTACTTACAGACAAAACTTCGTAGATCAGGTCGAATATGATTACAGTAACTCGTGTTTCACTAAATTGTCTATGTTCATTTGACTTTCAGCTTGTTTTTTCTCCCTCGCCTATGATATTCTTGTACCCGTAGCAAGCTCAAGCTCTGTCATCGTGAGAGGAGCGTTTTTCGATAATTCAACGATCTTTGTCGGGACAGTAGGTGTACGATGTGCAGAAATACCTGATGTGACCTCTGAGGCTCTCGGCTGAATATTCACTCATTTTCTTTTCAACCCGTTCAGTCTGATATTGTCAAGTTCCTCCGCAGTCAAACAACCGGTTTGATACAATCTCAGATACTCTTTTGACACATCGGAATTGAAAATCAATACATCATCGGAGTTGATCGTGACATCAACTCCCTTTCGGTATAGCTGCGCTATCGGGTGGTGCGACATATCCGTAACACGCCTAAGCATGACATTACTTGTAGGAGTGATATTCAGTCTGATGTTGTTTCCTGCGAGAAATTCAATTACGCTTTCATCTTTTGCTGCGGCGATACCGTGCTGTAATTCATCGAGGTGCAGCGCATTGACAGCGGTAACGATATCCTGCGCAGTTCCCCATTCGCCCACATGCGCTTTCAGCACCAACCCATTTTCGGCAGCTTTTTCATAGATCGGGATAAAGTTTTCAATAGGCTGAGCAAGCTCGTCACCGTACAGATCGATAGAATAAAACTCCTTGTGTCCCCAAAAGTGTTTAAGGCACTCCTCCAAGTAATCTATCGGACAGTGCCGAGATAAGCCGATCTGCAAACGAAGCTCGATTTCGGGGGCAATTCTGTTGTTTGCTTCTTGAAAAGCATAGATAAGCTTCTCAATATCATTGTGAAAAAACTCGCCAAGTCCCCACACATCTTCGCCGATCTCCAACACGGTAACTCCGTCGTATTTCGCCTGTGCAAATGTCGCTTCGATCAGCAGTCTTCGCCCCTCGGGGCTGTCAAAACGGCTGCCGATATACTTTCCGCTCCATGCGTCCATTTCGCTCATAGACTTCAAGGCTTGTGTAACAGGCTCTATCTTGTATCCTGTCTTGCCAAAAATATACTCTTGGCTTCCACCAAGCACAAAATGATTGTGTAAATCGGATTTCGGAAATCTTCTGATGTTTTCCAAAGACTCGCTTTTCAGAGCTTCTACAAATGTCACAACACTCACTTCCTTTTCTCAAACCTGAACATTCCGTCAGAAAAATGCTTCTCCAAATTCAGCGTTGCCCCCGAATGCATACCGCCCGGTATCACGGTAATTCGCTCCATACCGAGCAGCTTTTTTGTATACGCATGATCTCCGATAATCTCGTCTTTATTACCGATAATACAGCGGACGTACTCCATATCAAGCTTTTCCAATTCTGCCGACATTTTTTCAAACCAACTCACATTGCCCTCATACCCGAGCACAGTAATTACCTTCTGCGGCTGCAAACACGGATTTACAAGCAGCAAGGGCGTATGCAACCGAGCCGCAATAACCGACGCAAAAAATCCGCCGAGGCTTGTTCCGACTATCATGTCAATTTTTTCGGCTGCACAAATATCAAGCAGTCTGTTTAAAATAACCTCGGGTTTATCAATGTCGTAATCTATCTCGGGCGAGATAATATTTTTCGTAAAGCCGCACAGTGCTGAATATGCCGCATTGTGCGGTGTTCCTTTATAACCGTGTATGTTTAACACTCTCATTATGATCCCTCTATCTTCTGTTTTTCTCTACATTGCCTTGCATCACTGAGGAGAACTTCGATCAACTCGCTTTTTCCTTGTGTATATAATTTGCGGTTGTTCGGGTAATTCTCGGCAATGGTTATTTTAAGTGCAGCGTATTTTTTTGCGGTTTCTATATTGATGTTAAGGTAATCTCTGAAATTCAAATAGTTCTCCCACTCACATGAGCCGTATTTAACAATATGTAATTATCCCATAGGCGGCAACAGAAACATCTATTTGCTCCTTCCCGCATTGACAATTGCATTGGTTTTGAAGTCGGTTATGCTGATCATTTTATCTATATTTTACGCATAAAAAGACCACTATCCACAACTTAAGCAATCAGTTTCGGTTGATTGGTTTTCGGCAAAATCATGTAATCCCCCTATCCCCCAACCCCCTTTCCCTTGAGGGCAAGGG
>CACWKD010000003.1 GCA_902761345.1 uncultured Ruminococcus sp.
ACCGCTAAAACGGTAAATCCATATCTGACTGTTTAATCAGCGTTTCCACACTTTCGCCTGTGCTTGCTACCCAACTGTAAAGGTTACGCCTTATCTTTAAAAATCATTGACAAACCTCTGTAAAAATGTTACGCTAATATTATACGAGGAGGGAGAAAAATGAAAAAAATCCTTATTTCTGTACTTGTTGTTATTCTTGCAGTGAGTGCCGCAATTATTCCCGGTGAGTGCGTATCGGTTGAGAAAAGCATACCTAACGCTTCGTCTGTGGAGCTTTTGGGTGATAAAATCGCAATCAACGCAAAGCAGGGCGATACTGTGGAGATAGTCACCTCTGTCAATAATGCTAAACTTGTCAACGGTTTGCTTGTAAAAATGTTCTATGATTCAAATTTACTTGCCTATGACGGTACAGATACAACAAAGCTTGGACGTACCATCATTAATACTGATGAAACGAACCGTGTATTATGGAGCATTATGTTTTCTGCAAAGGGTACGGATTTTGATAATTCCACAGAAGTGAACGTCTTAAAATTTAAGGTTCTCTCGAATATTTCCTCTGATAACGAGTGCTTTTCGTACAGTATCGAGGAGTTTTACGATACGTCCTATACGGAGCTTTCACGCTCGTCTGTTAATGTCTTTTGCAGGGTTATCCAAAATTCCGAAAACGATTTGCTTGGGGACGCAAACGGCGACGGCAAAGTATCTAACGCAGACGCTCTCGCTATTGTTCGCCACTCTATTAAAGCAGCTAAAATTCCCGAGGACAGACAGCATTGCTGCGATGTAAACGGTGACGGCAAGATCACTAATGCCGACGCTTTGCAGATTACACGATACACTATCGGTTATAAATCCAAATATCCCATAGGACAGCGGTGTTAATGAAGATTGAATATTTAATATTGAATAATGAATAATGATGTAAAATTCATAAAAAATTTTTATTTTGGATATTAACAAATCGGTACAGATGTAATATAATAGTAACAGCATAAGCAATAGTACGATAAACGGTTTTTTACCTTCTTTCTGTTTGTTGGGATTGTTTTTTGCGTGGCTGTTTCATAACTTGAAATGCGGTGAGCGGGATAAGTAGGTTAGTTTGATTCGACAGAGATGAAGTATCACGGGCTGAAAGTGCTTCACGAAAAACGGCTTTCCGAAATGCACCCGTTAGCACAGGAGAGGAAATTTGTTAGTATTCTTCTGCGTGCGGCTTACGTTACAAAGCCGATGAGGGCAGAGTTTTCTGCTGAATATGGGTGGAACCACGGCAGTGCCGTCCCTGGGTGGGCGGTACTGTCTTATTTTTTTATAAAGGGTGATTGCTATGAAAATTTTTAACACGCTTACAAGACAAAAAGAGGAACTCGTTCCTATAAAAGAGGGGGAGGTGCGTATTTATGCCTGCGGCCCTACTGTGTATAACTTTATACATATAGGCAACTCTCGTCCGATATGCGTTTTCGATGTTTTGAGAAGATACCTCGAATACAGAGGATATAAGGTTACTTTTGTACAGAACTTTACCGATATAGATGATAAAATAATCAACCGCGCAAATGAAGAGGGTACTGATTATATGACTGTATCGGAAAAATATATTGCCGAATACAAAACAGACGCAAAGGGACTTAATGTAAGAGAGGCGACATATCACCCGAGAGCGACTGAAAATATTGACGAGATAATCTCTATTGTATCTTCTCTTGTTGAAAAAGGCTATGCGTACAGGGCAGAAAACGGAGATGTGTATTTCAGAACAAATAAGTTTTCCGAGTATGGCAAGTTAAGTCATCAGCCGCTGGAGGATTTAAAGGCAGGAGCGAGAATTTCTGTCGGGGAAATAAAGGAAGACCCTATGGATTTTGCAGTATGGAAAGCCGCCAAACCAAACGAGCCTTATTGGGATTCTCCCTGGAGCAAGGGCAGACCCGGCTGGCATATAGAATGTTCGGCTATGGCAAGAAGATACTTAGGCAAAACAATCGACATACACTGCGGCGGTCAAGACCTTGTGTTTCCGCACCACGAAAATGAGATAGCTCAGAGCGAGTGCTGCAACGGAGTTCCCTTTGCCCACTACTGGATGCATAACGGCTATATAAATGTAAACAACGAGAAAATGTCAAAATCTAAGGGCAATTTCTTTACTACAAGAGATGTTGCTAAAGAGTACGGTTATGAGCCTATAAGATACCTTATGTTGTCCTCGCATTACAGAAGCCCCATTAATTACAGCATAGAGATCATAGAGCAGTGCAAAGCTGCCCTCGAACGTCTTTACAACTGCCGTGACAATATCCGCTTTATGTTAGATAAGTCACAGGGCGAACTCAGCGACAGCGAAAAGGTAACTGTATCAAACTTTGCAAAGTACAGAGAGAAATTTATTGAAGTTATGGACGATGACCTCAATACTGCCGACGCTATTTCCGTATTGTTTGAGCTTGTCAGGGAGATAAACACAGCGTTGTCGGGAGAGGTTTCAAAGGAGCTTGTAAAGGCAGCGCAGGATATTTTTACGGAGCTTACAGAAGTGTTGGGACTTGTGTATGTTGAAAAGGAAGATACTCTTGACGCGGAAATCGAAAACCTTATTGCACAGAGAACACAGGCTCGTAAAAACAAGGACTGGGCAACGGCTGATAAAATAAGAGATCAGCTTAAAGCTATGAATATTGTTTTGGAGGATACTCCCCAGGGCATTAAGTGGCACAGAGCGTAATTTTGAGTTTTGAGCTTTTTGTTAGTTCAAAGCTCAAAGTTGTTAGTTTAAAGTTGTTAGTTTAAAGTAATATTTATCTAACCACTAACAACTAATAACTAAATTAGAAAAATGACGGTAAAATTAAACTAAGATTAGAAAACACTTAATAAAATTTAATAAAAATTTATTTTGACATTACGAATAAAATGTGCTATTATATGAACAGATACAGTTGATGTTTAACTGTAAAAAAATGTTTATAAGAAGGAGGGCATGAAAATGTTTGATATACCCATGAAAACCACAGGCGCTATGAGTTCGGATACGCTGCTTGCTTTAAATCAGACAGCAGGCGCGGGATTGCCGAATAACAATATCGGAGCTAATCCTATGCAGCAGAATAATTACGGCGCACAGCAGGGTTTTCAGAATAATATGAATTACGGTCAGCCTCAGCAGGGCGGATTTAATTCGGGTATGGCAGCTCAGCCCATGCAGAACAATTTCTCGCAGCCAATGCAGAATACACAGCCGCAGCAGAATTTCTCGCAGCCAATGCAGAATACACAGCCGCAGCAGAATTTTCAGCAGCCAATGCAGAACACACAGCCGCAGCAGAATTTCCAGCAGCCTGTGCAGAACACACAGCCGCAGCAGAATTTCTCGCAGCCTGTTCAGAACACTCAGCCGCCCGCTCCGAGAGAAAGACCAAAGGGTACGGGCGTACAGTTAAAGAAAGGTCAGAAAGTTTCGCTTTCACAAATGAACCCTCAGCTTTCTCAGATACAGGTTTGCTTAGGTTGGGATATACTCAATCAGGCTTGCGATCTTGACGCTTCTGCTTTTATGCTTGGCACTGATAATAAGGTTGTAGGCGACGATTGGTTTGTATTCTACGGTCAGCCGACAAGCCCCGACGGAAGTATTTCACATTCGGGCGACAGCGACGGTTCGGGTGTGGGCGATGACGAGATCATTACAATTGACCTTAAAAAGATTAGCCCCAATGTTCAGAAGGTAGTGTTTATAGTAACTATTAACGAGGCTTTGGAGAAACGTCTTAACTTCAGTATGGTAAAGAACGCTTATGTAAGAGTTGTCGATAAGTCAAGCAACAAGGAGCTTGTTAAGTTCATGCTCACAGATTATTTTGCTACCGTTACTTCAATGGTAGTAGGAGAGCTTTATAATAAGGGCGGTCAATGGAGATTTAACCCCGTTGGCAACGGCTTTGCGGAGGATCTCGCAGGTCTTTGCGGCATATACGGCGTTAATGTAGCAGATTGATGAAGAATAAATATTTGGATAATTAAAGGAGAGATTACTAATGCTTAAGTTAGAAACAGTAAACGAGTTGACTTTGAAGGTTACTTCACAGGGCGGCGGCGACATTCTTTATACAAAGGCAGGAGCATTTATCTGCGGTGAGTGCTACGGTCAGAAAAACTATCAGTTCGAGAAAGTTCTCTTAGGTCCTCAGGGCAATCCCCTCCAGGCAGCTTTGGGTCAGCTTGGCAGACGCTTCACAGGTGAGAACCTTCCTCTTATGAAGGTTATCAACAGAGGCGACAACATTACATATTACGCTAACGAGGCTCAGCACGTTGTAGTTTACAACCTCAAGCAAGGTGAAACAATTTCGGTAGAGTCTGAGAACATTCTTGCATTTACAGCAGATTGTAAGTACGGTATCAGATTCCTTGCGCAGGGCGTTATTTCTCAGAAGGGTCTTGCAACATCTACGCTTACAGGTATGGGTCCGAATGCGCAGGTTGCAGTTCTTGTTGACGGTAACCCGATCGTTCTCAGCAACGTACAGAACAGATCTACGCTTGAAGTTGACCCTGATGCAGTAGTATGCTGGATAGGAAGAGATCCGGGCTTTAAGATGGATCTTTCTTGGAAGAACCTTATCGGTCAGGCTTCGGGTGAGTCTTATATGTTTGAGTGGAACGCTAACAGCCCCGCAACTGTTATTATCCAGCCTCTTGAAAGAGAGTCGGGTCTTAACATCGGTATGGACGGCGGTTCTTCGGGTCAGAGAGCTTCAAGACAGCAGAACCAGACTCTCGGCGGCGCAGCTCAGAGCGTACAGGGTACACTCGGTCAGCTCGGCAATATGCTTGGCGGTATGGGCGGCAATGGCGGCGCAGGCGGTATGGGAGGCATGGGCGGCCTCGGCGGTCTTGGCGGTATGCTCGGACTTTGATTTGATTGTTATATAGCAGATGACATATATCTTGACCTAATGCACGATTATGGAAAGCAGAATTAATGAATAATGAATATTGAATAATGAATAGTGAATAATATCGGAAAGCCTTCGGCTTTGGATTTATAGTTTTTTAGACAAATGTTACTATGAACTTTGAGCTGCAACACACCGATCACTATCACTCAATAGGATTTTTTCAGTGACGTTTACTATAAATAAACATTTTCTCGACACTATCGCAGCGGTTATAAATACTGCTGCGGTGGGTTGAGTTACGTTATAGATATAATATTAATAAAAAGAAAGGTTGATTACAATGGCAGTAAGTTTAAGCAAGGGCGGCAAGGTTAGTCTGGCTAAGGTAGCAGCAGACGCAGGTATCAGCGGCGGTCTTACAAAGATCATGGTAGGTCTTGGCTGGGACGTTAACCGTTATGACGGCGGCGCAGATTTTGACCTCGACGCAGCAGCTTTTATGCTCGCAGGTACAGGCAAGGTTAGAAGTTCCGATGACTTCATTTTCTATAATCAGAAGGTAGGCCCCGGTATCGAGCATATGGGCGACAACAGAACAGGCGAGGGCGAAGGCGACGATGAGGTTATCAATGTTGATCTTAACGCTATCCCTGCTGATATTGAAAGAGTTAGCTTTACGGTTACTATTGATCAGGCTGAGCAGAGAAATCAGAACTTTGGTATGGTTGAGAACTCCTACATTCGTGTTGTAGACGCAGTATCGGGTACTGAGCTTATCAGATATGACCTCGGTGAGGATTTCTCCGTTGAAACAGCAGTTGTTGTTGCCGACCTTTACAGACATAACGGCGAGTGGAAGTTCAATGCTATCGGCAGCGGCTTCTCGGGCGGTCTTGCAGCACTTTGCGCTAATTTCGGTGTAGATATAGGCTGATAATTTAAATAAGTAAACTATGAGGGCTTTGCAGTAATGCGAAGTCCTTTTTTGAGTTAGGAATGGGTTTGTTAGTTTAAAGTTCTAACTAACATTTGTTTAACAACATATAAATCCAAAGCCGCAGGCTTTCCGAATACCGTTCTTAAGTTGATGACATTACCCTCAAAGAGGGCGGCAAAAAAGGCTCCTCGCTGAGGGAGCTGTCAGTGTAGCTGACTGAGGGAGTTTAACACTTTGAGCTAATAACTTTGAACTAAATAAAAAATTATTTCCGATAGTTGCATATTCGTATGCAACTTTTTTTGTTATTTCAGGGGTTTTTGAAATCATTTATATCGGAGGTAATTATTTTGAAAAGACAGTCATACAATGGTAATGGTTATTACAACAGCTTTGGAGGGATTTTTATGGACGATTTGGTGGGCAAGCGTGCAGTTGAGGTTGGCAGATATATTGCCGATAACAAGTGTACCGTTCGCGCGGCTGCCAAGAAATTCGGTATCTCAAAATCTACTGTTCACAAGGATATTAGCGAAAGGCTGAAAACTATAGACGGTCTGCTGTACGAACAGGCTGAACAGGTTTTGCAGTTCAATAAGGCTGAACGTCATATCAGAGGAGGTAACGCTACTAAGAAAAAGTACGAGCAGGTGCGTAAAATGAGGGAAAATCCTGCCGAAAGTTAAATGTTTGTTTTATTTTTAGATCGGTTTTGTAATTTGCAGTCACATTCTGAGATGAATTTTTGCCTGATTTAGTTTAATTACATTTTTGTTATGTCGTTTTGTGGAGAATTGCGTCGTAATATGAATATTTAATAAAAATATGTGCCGTTATATGAATAAAAATTATGTTATATGATGTCAAAAGCTAAAGTTCTGTGAGATTTTATAAAAATATTAATTCTAAAATCTAATAATAGATGAATAAATAAGCGCATAAATATAAAATTGTTTCATCGTGACATTTTTATAAATTACCTTAAAATCAAGTAAAATTCAAAATATTCATATTTAGAATATACATAAATAACGCATAAATATACAATTATTCAAAATTGATACGTTTTTCATCAAAATGTAACCCTTGTAAATTCTACATTATGCACAGTAGACACACCTCAAATTCTCGAACAAACGGTCGAATAAAGCTCTATTCGGGGATTAAAATCGTACATCTCTCAAAAATGATTGTGCAAGTTGTACAAATGACAACGCTGTCATTTATTTGACGTGACGAAAATAAAACGCTATAATATAAAACGTGGTGCGAAATATATGACGATAACCGTTTTTGTAACGCTTTGGGGTTATGCGAAAGTGTATATGAAAGTGTTGTTGCGGACAGATTGCGGTTATCCGATATTATGACGTAAAAAGGAGAACATTATGAATACTTCCCAAAAGCACGGCACAGCCGAGAGCAGAGAGAAAAGTTCAGGATTATCCACATTCAAAAAATTCACCATTCTTACGGTAACGGGACTGCTGACGGTTATGTCTGTTATGACAGCAGCGAGTGAGAGTAAAGTCGCTTATATCAACGACGGCGGCAATACATACACTGTTACTACATCTCACACGGATACTTCCACTATCATTGAGGATGCGGGAATTGAACTTGACTACTACGACAAAGCTGTCGTTACCGAGGAATCGAGAGAGCGTATCGATATAGATATTATCAGAGCGTTTCCTGTGAAGATCTCAATTGACGGCGGCGCGAGATTTTTAAGCGTTACATCGGGCACAGTAGCAGACGCACTGGAACTTATCGATAAAAAAATTCTTGCAAATGATATTGTTACACCGCCCCTTGATACTGTTCTCGAGAGCGATATGGTTATCAAGATAACAAGAGGTATTAAGCTTTATCTTAATTGTAACGGAGAGAGAGAGCTTGCCTACGCGCCTGAGGGTACGGTTGCAGAGGCTTTGAGTTACCTTGACTGTGAGGCGGCAGACGATACTGTTGATTTAAAAGCGAATATCGAGAACGGTATGGAGCTTAATGTCAACAAGGTTCTTTACAGAACAACATATAAGAAAATCAAGCTCGAGCCTACTGTTATAGAGGAAGCGTGCAGCGACCTTAAAAAGGGCGAAAGCAAGGTTAAACAAGAGGGTAAGGAAGGTACTGCCGAGATTTCTTATACCGAGAAGTACATAAACGGTGAACTTGCCGAGAAAAACGAGAGCGGCACACAGGTAATCGTAAAGCCTGTTGACAGAATAGTTCTTATCGGTACAAAGTCTGAAAATACTGATACAGATTTGACAGACACAGATACCGAGGAGAGCAGTGACACCGATACAAGTACAGATGATATGAAGCTTCCCGAAATCAGTGAACAGCCTGTTGTGGAAGATGCTTACGAAAGTACGGACAGCGAGGAAGAGGAGTTCGGCTCAACACAGGATACATACGGAGAGGGCATATCTTATTCGTCGCTTATAATAGGCACTTGTACGGCATATTATGAGGTTGACGGCATTACTGCTACGGGAACTATTCCTCAGGTGGGAACGGTTGCGGTAAACCCGAATGTAATTCCGTACGGCACTAAGCTTTATATCTGTTCGGCAGACGGCAGCTATGTTTATGGCTACGCTATCGCCGAGGACACAGGCGGAGCTTGTATGGCAGGAGATATAGTGGTTGACCTCTATATGAATTCGGAAGAAGAATGTAACGCTTTCGGCAGACAGGAGCTTTACATTTACGTATTGAATTGATAAACAATAAAAAAGACACTGTGTAAGGAGAGTATCTTTACACAGTGTTTTTGTTTTATAGCAGACGGCATAATTTTTGATAGGGTGTAGGACTTTGGGAGTTAGTTATAGTAGACGACATAATTCTTGACCTAATGCATAATTTGGAAAAGTGGGATTAATGAATAATGAAGATTGAATAATGAATAATGAATAATATCCTTTGGATCTATAGTTTTTTAGACAAATATTACTATGAGATTTGAGATGTAACACACCAATTACTATCAAACATTAGGAATTTTTCAATGACGTTTACTATATTAGTTTTTAGATAAATGTTACTTTGAACTATAAACTAACAACTATAAACTAACAACAGCGATTACTAATAACAGCTTTAAGCATATCGGCATATTTTTTTGGCTCGACAGATTGATAACTGCAGTGACCGTAACCGTCTATATCCTTGTATACCCCATTGGGGTACGCTTTTAAAAGACGCTTCTTTGAATTGTGAGCAGGCTCTTCTTTAGAAAAGAAAAATGTAAATGTTTTCTGCTCTTCATCGGGAAATGAAGGCAGATCGCATTTATAGCAAATATTTACAAGGTTTTCAACAGTGAGCTTTGAGAAGTGGCGTCGCTCGGAAACCATTGAGCGTATCATACCGTCGTACTGTTCAATCTTATCCTTTACAACAAACTTTAAAAATTTGTTGTTTTTCAAATTCTCCATTGCGGTTTCGGGATCGTCTGTATCGAGTATTTTTACAAGAGTTGTGAAACGCTTACGCATTATCGCACGAAACCACGGTGTAAAGTGGAAGAAAGGGCCTCCGTCAAAGAAACAGTGTCCGACAGGTATTCCCGCCTCTCCTGCTTGACGGCGAACCTCTAATGCAACCTCAGCGCCCATTGAACTGCCCTGTACGAGTGCGAGCGAATTTATATTGTTTTCTTTCAGGTACGCTATGATCTTTTCGACTTCCTTGTCAACTGTAAGCAAGTCTGTTCCGTCATGACCGTGTCCGTCAAGCGTGGGCATTATTACATAGTATTCGTCCGACAGATGTTTACCGAATGGCATACAGTCCTTTGATGAGCTTATCATACCGTGCATTAATAATACGGCAGGGTTGTTTTTATTTCCAAGTGTGTCAAACGTCATGGTTCTTCCTCCAGTCTTGTAAGTTCGGAATTGATCGTCTCTATCAGTTGAAAAATAGTGTTCCGTGTTTCACTGCTCAGCGTGCTTGTGATGTTGTCGATCTCCGAGTACATTTTGTTATGTATCTTTTTGTGTGTTTCAAAGGCGGTTTTGCCCTTTTCTGTAAGTGTTATAAACACTTCGTTGGTGACACGGCTGCTTTGCTTAACTATAAGACCTTTGTCAAGCAATTTTGCCGTTGTCTGCGATATTCCGCCCTTTGTGATACCGAGTGTATTTGCCAAAAATGTAGTTGTAACGCACTCGCTGCTGCCGATAGCGTCTATTATGTGTATCTCGGACGGATAAAGCAGTGTATCTGTTCCATAGCGGCGTGGCTTTTTTGAAATATCATTGTAACGATTAATCAAACGAAGTCCCTCCTGCAAAATGTTACTGTCCATAATCTTTCCTCCCAATAGGCGTTGTTTAGCTGCTAAACAAGATTATAGAGCATAATGTTGTTTTTGTCAACCTGTTTTTTAAAAATATATTTGCAAATCAGCGTTGGTGTGGTATAATGGTTATGGCAGTCAAACTGATAATAATAACTGTTGCTGTTTACTAAACAAATAATAAAGTCATATACGAAAGGACTGTTTTTTATGGTTGACGAAAAAAAGGAAAAATCAGAAGCAGCTTTGCTTAAAGAAAAGCTTGCGGCTAAAAAGCCGGGCGGCGCGTTGGAGCTTGACGGCGAAATTATAGCAAGGGCAGACGAGTTCTGCGAGGGTTACAAAGCTTTTATGAACACAAGCAAGGTGGAGCGTGAAGCGGTAACAACTACAAAGAAAATTGCGCAAGAGCATGGATTTGAGGAGTATGACATTAATAAAACATACAAACCGGGCGATAAATTCTATGTTATAAACAGGGGCAAGAATATCGGTCTTGTTGTAGTCGGAAAGAACGGCGTTAAAAACGGTGTAAAGCTTGTTATTGCTCATATAGATTCTCCAAGGCTTGATTTAAAGCCGAACCCACTTTACGAGTCGGCAGACCTTGCGCTTTTTAAAACTCATTACTACGGCGGTATCAAGAAGTATCAGTGGACTGCAATTCCGCTTTCACTCCACGGCAGAATTGTACGCCTTGACGGGGAGATTATCGATGTTTCTGTCGGCGATAACGATGACGAGCCTTGTTTCTGCGTATCGGATCTTTTGCCGCACTTATCGAGAGAGCAGTCTTCGCAGCCCGTGTCAAAGGCTTTTACAGGAGAGGATCTCAACGTGCTTGTTGGCAGCCGTCCGTTCAACAAGGATAAAGAGTCTGAGCAGGTAAAGCTGAATATACTCAATTTACTGTTTGAAAAATACGGTATCGTGGAGTCGGATTTCCTGTCTGCCGAGCTTGACCTTGTTCCTGCGTTTAAAGCGAGAGATGTCGGTTTTGACAGAAGTCTTATCGGCGCGTATGGTCATGACGATAAGGTTTGCGCTTATCCCGGTGTTATGGCTGCTGTAAATGCCGATACTCCCGAGAGTACGTGTATTACGTTCCTCTGCGACAAGGAAGAAATAGGCTCGGACGGCAACACAGGTATGCAGTCGGCGTTTCTGCGTGATTTTATTGCAGACCTTGCACAGGCAGACGGTGTGGAGTATCGTCATGTAATGGCAAAGAGCAAGTGTCTTTCGGCAGATGTAAACGCTGCGTTTGACCCGAATTATGCAAGCGCTTTTGAGGGCAATAACGCAAGCTACTTAAACGGCGGTGTAATAATTACAAAATACACAGGCAGCGGCGGAAAATACGACACAAGCGACGCTTCTGCCGAATATATGGGATACATCAGAAGAATGTTACATAAAAATGATATTCTTTGGCAGACAGGCGAGCTTGGACGTGTAGATTTAGGCGGCGGCGGTACGATAGCTAAGTATATCGCTAACCTCAATGTAGATGTTGTGGATCTCGGCGTACCCGTACTTTCAATGCACGCACCGTTTGAAATTGTTTCTAAGGTAGATGTATATATGGCATACCTTGCTTTTGAGGCATTCTTTAAGGAGTGATATAATGCTAACATTAGGCTGTCACCTTTCGGCGTCAAAGGGCTTTTTGCATATGGGTAAAGAAGCTGTGTCGATAGGTGCGAACACATTTCAGTTCTTTACAAGAAATCCGAGGGGTTTCAAAGTAAAGGAGCTTGATGTCGAGGACTGCAAAGCTTTTGTGGAGTATTGGGAGAGTGTAGGCGGCGGAAAGATTGTAGCGCACGCACCCTATACGCTCAACGCTTGCTCTGCCGATGAAAAGACAAGGGAGCTTGCCTATATGATTATGTCGGACGATCTCGCAAGAATGGAGTATGTCCCCGGAAATTACTATAATTTTCACCCCGGCAGTCACGTTAAACAGGGCGTCGAAGTCGGTACGGATTATATCGTTGATTTGCTCAACAGAATAATAAAACCCGAACAGAAAACTATTGTTCTGCTTGAAACTATGGCAGGCAAGGGCAGCGAGATAGGCAGGACATTCGAGGAGCTGAAAGCGATAATCGACAGGGTAGAGTACAAGGATAAAATCGGAGTTTGTATGGATACCTGCCACATTTTTGACGGCGGTTATGATATAGTCAATGACCTTGATGGTGTGTTTGACGAGTTTGATAAGGTTATAGGACTTGATAAGCTGTATGCGGTACATCTCAATGACAGCAAAAACCCTATCGGCAGTCACAAGGACAGACACGAGTGTATAGGCAAAGGAAACATAGGTCTTGACGCGCTTGCAAGGTTCATTAACCATAATGCTGTTGCGGGACTTCCTATGGTACTGGAAACACCTAACGAACTCGACGGCTACAAGCAGGAGATCGAACTTCTGAAAGGTCTATATAAAGGCGAATAAAAAACCCCCATACGTTTGTGATGAAACACAATGTATGGGGGATTTTTGAAGTTTGGAGTTGTTTGTTAGTTCAAAGCTCAAAGTCAATAGTTTAAAGTTGAGGGTAATTAAAGTTTCGGACTAATGACTAACAACTAAAAATCCAAAGCCGCAAGGTTTTCTGATATTATTCATTCTTCATTATTCACTATTCATTATTCATTAATTCCGTTTGGAGTTGTTTGTTAGTTCAAAGCTCAAAGTCGATAGTTTAAAGTTGAGGGGAATACAAGCTTTGGACTAATGACTAACAACTAAAAATCCAAAGCCGCAGGCTTTCCGATATTATTCATTCTTCATTATTCACTATTCATTATTCATTAATTCCGTTTGGAGTTTTTTTGAGTTAGGAATGCAGACTGTGCAAAAACTAACAAACATATGAAACACTAAGTTTAATAATACTCCCTCCGTCACTTCGCTACGCTCAGTGCCACCTCCCTCAAAGAGGTCGGCAAAAAAGGCTCCCTCTTTGAGGGAGCTGTCAGCGTAGCTGACTGAGTAAGTTTTATTAATTCAGATAAAAATAGTATTATTTTTTGTAAAAATGCCTTTTTGCACGGTCTGCATTCCTAGTTAAAATATCACTCCGCTAAGATCTCCGCAATAAGTTCTCTTTCGTCCATATGGTATTTTACGCCCTTGATCTCCTGATAGTCCTCGTGTCCCTTTCCTGCAAGTACGATAATATCTCCGTCCTGTGCGTTTTTTATACACCAGCGTATAGCGTCCTTGCGGTTCGGTACTACTATATATTCACCGTCTGTTTTTGCAAGACCTGTCTTAATGTCCTCTATAATATCCATAACGTCCTCAAAACGTGAGTTATCCTCTGTTATTACGGAAATATCGCTGAGCTTGCCCGAGATCTCGCCCATTTCGTAGCGGCGTACCTTTGGACGGTTTCCGCCTGCTCCGAACATCGTTATAAGACGGTTGGGATTGTACTTTCTCAGCGTGGTAAGTACATTTTCCATAGAGAGTGCGTTGTGTGCGTAGTCGATAAGAAGCGTAAAGCGGTCGCTTACATTAACAGGCTCTACTCTGCCTTTTACCTTTACATTAGCAAGACCTCTGAGAATTGCGTCTTTATCCGCACCGCAGTGACGGCATACCGAAATAGCCGCAAGCGCATTGTATATGTTGAATTTTCCCGGAATACCCACATCTGCTCTGTAATTGTCATATCCGGACACATCAAAGCTTACACCCAAAAATCCGGGTTTTCTCGTAAGCTCGCCGTTTGAGGCACATACGTCACATTCATTTGAAAAACCAAATGTTTCCATAGGACACTGCGCATCCTTTACAACCTCATCGTATACATCACAGTCACGGTTAATTATGCCAAGCTTTGACTGCTTGAATAACAGCTTTTTACACTCCAGATACTCTTCCAAGGTTGCGTGTTCGCTGTCGCCGATATGGTCGTGGGAGAAGTTTGTAAACACACCGTAATCAAATTCTATGCAGTCTGTTCTGTGCCATTTAAGACCTAATGAGGACGCTTCTATTACAAACGCCTTGCAGCCCTCGTCAACCATTTTTCTGAGGTACTGTTGTATCTCGAAGGATTCGGGGGTAGTATTGTTTGTTTTGTAAATGTTGTCGCCTATAACTATACCGAGCGTGCCTATCGTGCCTGTTTTGATTCCTGCCTCGCCGAGTATCGACTGTATCATACAGGCGGTCGTGGTTTTGCCCTTTGTACCTGTGAGTGCGATAGAGATAAGCTCTTTTGCAGGGTGACCGAAGAAGTTTGCGGAAAGCGCTGCAAGTGCTTTTCTTGTATCGTCTGTTTTTACAACTGTAACGCCTGTGACAGGTATGTCGTCGCTGATAACTACTGCCGCAGCGCCCTTTTCAATAGCCATAGGGGCGAATTTGTGTGCGTCTACGTTGTAGCCTTTCAGGCAGACAAACACGTCCCCCTGCTCAACCTTTCGTGAATCATAGACAAGATTGTTGATCTCAATGTCGTTGCTGCCTGAGATAACCGTACAATCGGAATTTTTTATAAGCTCAGATAATTTCATAAAAATTCTCCTTTAGAACAGATGTTTATAATAGTAAAAATAATTATAACTTTTATAAAATTTTTGTTGATATTTTTTCGGAAATGCTATATAATAAGTATAGTAAGAAAAACTATCGAATATGTATTACCAACACTTCTTTATAAAAATACTACATTTTAACTCCGTTGTCAAATCTTTAATTTTATTGCAGCGGATTAAATGAAAATGATATTCTGATTATTATGTTATATAATATATTAGAAATTACAATTGAAATATTACAGATTTATTTAAGATAAATAAATATATTTGTTTTTATGCTCGTTTTATGTTGGCTGCCGAAAGGTTACAATAAATTGTTATTATAAACAAAACAAAAGGGTCAAATAAAAATTTTTTTGAATTTTATTGAAGTTATCGGGAGAACAGGTGAACGAAAATAAAAATAAGAGAGAATATGTTTGGTGATAATACACAAAAGTGATTTGTAACAATTGCCGAAACGACAAGGCAATATTTATGCAATATGCTATTTTAAACGTAATTTGCATACAAATTAAACAAAAAAATTAGCACGATATATTCATAGCAATAAAAATATATAAAGATATTGCAAAATTCTTGTGTATATGTTATCATTTATGTAGTGACATTGTTGCAAATTATGGTCATATTGGTTAGGGTCGAGTGACCGATTATGATAAAAACATAAGGCAACAGCACTGAGCGAAAGCTCGGATAAACCATATTATTTTTATTATTCAGAAAGAAGGAAAAAGCTAATGAACAAGACAAAAAGATTTTGTGCAATCGCACTTGCTGCTATGATGGCAGCTTCCGCACTCGCAGCTTGCGGCCCTGAGCAGACAACACCTACTACTCCTGCAACACCGACAAGCAGTGACACGACTTCACAGCCGGGCGACTCAACAGGCGGAGAAGTTGAGGATCCTCTCTACGGTGAGGGCGCAAACGGTACTATCAACCTTAAAGTATGGGGTCCTGACGCAGCTCAGGAAGTTCTCAAGTCTCAGTGCGCTGAGTTTATCGAGAACATGAAGCCATACGGTACGATCGAGATCGAAGTTGTTCCTATGGGTGAGGACGTTGCAGCTACACAGACACTTACAGACGCATCTGCAGCAGCTGACGTATTTGGCTTTGCTTGCGATAACCTCGACAGACTCGTAACAGCAGGCGTACTTACAGAATTGGTTGGCGCAGATAAGGATTACGTTACAGAGAACAACAGCGCTTCTTCCGTAGACGCTGCTACTATCAACGATCAGCTTTGGGCATTCCCTGAGACAGGCGACAACAGCTACATTCTCGTTTACAACAAGGATTATGTTTCCGCAGATCAGGCTAAGACACTTGAGGGCGTTCTCGAGGCTTGTAAGGCTTCTAACAAGAAATTCGTTATGGACGCAGGCAACGGCTTCTATTCCTGTATGTTTATGTTCACAGGCGGACTTAAGATAGACGGCTTCATGGAAGACGGCGTTACACAGAAGTTCACAGATTACGATGAGGCTACTGTTGTTAAGACACTCGCAGCTTTCCAGGATCTCTTCACACAGTATAAGGACAATATCCTCTTTGGTGAGGTTACAAAGGTAGTTGACGGCTTCAAGAGCGACTCTGCTGCAGCAGGTATCGACGGTTCTTGGAACTTCTCAGGCGCTAAGGAAGCACTCGGCGATAAGGCAGGATTTGCAGTTCTTCCTACAATCAACGTTGACGGCACAGACGAGCAGATCATCAATATGTTTGGTTACAAGCTCCTCGGTGTAAACTCTTCAACAAAGTATCCTTCAACATCTATCGAGCTTGCTAAGTACCTCTCAGGCGAGAAGTGCCAGCAGGAAAGAGCTGAAAAGCTTAACTGGGGTCCGTCTAACAAGGCTGTTGCTGAGAGCGATGTTGTAAAGAACGACGAGGCTCTCTCTGCTATCCTTGCTCAGTCTGAGTTCTCGGTAGCACAGAAGGGTATCGCTTCTTCGTTCTGGTCACCGGCAGGTACACTCGGCAGCAAGATCACAGACTTTGACAATCCTCTCTCTGAGGACGACATTAAGAAGCTCGTTAAGCAGACAATTGCTAACATCAAGGACGAGTAATTTATAATTAACGCATTGACTTAATTAATATTCGGGCAATCCGGGATTGCTTGGACTGCCCGAATATTTACGCATTTTTATAGGGGAGTGAGCTAATGACATTCATTGAATATAAAGCGCTGTCTCCTGCTGAAAAAGTAAAATATAAGGTTTCGGAATTTTTTTCACGACTTCCGGGTTTATTAGGAGCGTTTTTTGCTTCTATCGGAAAATTCTTTAAAAACCTTGGTCTTAACTTTGTCGCAGGTGCAAAGGGCTTCGGTTCAAGATTCGCTAACGGCGATACAGCTACTAAAGTATCATACATTGTAATGGGCTTTGGTAATTTTACAAGAGGTCAGGTCGGAAAAGGACTTGTTTTTCTCGCAGCTGAAATTGCGTATATAATCTTTATGGCAAATTTCGGTCTTGCATACCTTAATAAATTTGATACATTGGGTACCGTTGCTCAGCAGCAGGTCAAAGATCCCAACAGCGGAAGAATGGTTACAGTGCCCGGAGATAACTCCATGCTTATTCTTCTCTACGGTACAATGACTATCCTTATAACAATTGTATTTATCGGCATTTATATCGGAAATACAAAATCTGCTTACGAATGCGAGCAGAGAATTAAAGCAGGTAAGAAAAGCCCGACACTCAAAGAGGAAATTGATGATCTCCTCGACGGCAAGTTCCATATTACAATGCTTTCTTTGCCTGTTCTCCTTATCTCGGTATTTACGATCCTTCCACTTGTGTTCATGGTTCTTATTGCGTTCACAAACTACGATAAAGCGCATACACCTCCGGCAAACCTTTTTAAATGGGTTGGTCTTGACACATTCCGTGACGTATTTAAGATGTCAGACGGCGCAAGTAAGGGTTACACATTCGTTGAGCTTGCAAAGTGGACAATAGTTTGGGCTATCTTTGCTACATTTACAAACTACATAGTTGGTATTATACTTTCTCTTATGATAAATAAGAAGAGTATTAAGTTTAAAACACTCTGGAGAACACTTTTCGTTATTACGATCGCTGTTCCTCAGTTCGTATCACTTCTTCTTATGAACCAGATGCTTCAGGACGACGGTGTTGTAAACGTTCTTTTGGGTTATCTTGGTATATCTCCTATATCGTTCTTTAACGGTACAAAACTTACAGCCCGTATTACGGTTATCGTAATCAATATGTGGGTCGGCGTTCCCTATACGATCTTACAGACAACGGGTATCCTTATGAATATTCCCGAGGACCTTTACGAGAGTGCGCGTATCGACGGCGCTACGCCTGTTGTACAGTTCTTTGAGATCACGCTTCCGTATATGCTCTTCGTAACTACACCTTATCTTATTCAGACATTCGTAGGAAATATTAATAACTTTAATGTTATTTACCTGCTTACAAGCGGCGGACCCAATAAGGACGCTTCGTTGTATCAGGCGGGTGAAACGGATATCTTGGTTACATGGCTGTTTAAGCTTACTTTGGACAACAACGACTATAATACGGCAGCTGCGGTTGGTATTCTTGTATTTATCGTCTGCGCTACACTGTCGCTTATTACATTTAATCTGTCCAAGTCTTCAAGAAATGAGGAGGAATTCTCATGATAAAAAGTTACAAACTAAGCAGAACAATATCGGATATTGTAATTTATGTAATACTTGCAGTATTGGGCGTTATTTGGGTAAGTCCGCTTGTATGGCTTGTTCTCCACTCGTTCAGAGAAGAGGGCGGTATCACTGTACCGTATATTTTCCCGAAACACTATACTTTTGATAACTATGTAAAGCTCTTTACTGACAAAGAAACCTTCGACTATCCGAGATGGTTCCTTAACACATTTGTTATCGCAGTATTCTCCTGCGTAATCTCTACATTATCAATCCTGATGGTATCATACACATTCTCACGTCTTAGATTTAAATCTCGTAAGACTTTCATTAACATCGGTATGGTACTCGGAATGTTCCCCGGCTTTATGACAATGATAGCTCTCTACTATCTCCTTAAAGCTATGGGTCTTACACAGACACTCCCCGCACTTGTTATTTGTTACAGCGCAGGCGCAGGTCTTGGATTTGCAATCTCAAAGGGCTTCTTCGATACTATTCCGAGAGCGCTTGACGAGGCTGCTACAATTGACGGCGCTACAAGAAATCAGATTTTCTGGAAGATCATTCTCCCGATGTCTAAGCCTATTCTTGTATATACTATACTTACTTCATTTATCGGTCCGTGGTGCGACTTTATCCTTGTAAGAATTATCATGGGCGATAAGCGTGACAATTATACGGTTGCTCTCGGTCTTCAGAAGATGACTGACAGAGAGTTCGTACAGAGATACTTCAAGCAGTTCCTTGCAGGCTCTGTAATTGTTGCAATTCCTATCACTATCCTGTTCCTCAAAATGCAGAACTACTACGTTGAGGGTGTTACAGCCGGTGGTGTAAAGGGCTAATAACACATCGTGCATATCTAAATACGGCGAATTTGTACATAGCTCATTCTCGGTATCTGTCGGAATATTCGGCAGATACCGTTTCTTTTAATAATAATTCATAAATAGAAAAATATGCGGTTTTGTTGTGGTATAATGTATAATAAGTATTAGTCGGAGGTGATTTTATGGCAATAGAACCTATCAGAACTGTTGTAGTAGATGACGAGAAGTTTTCTGCCGAGGCAACAATAGCTATGCTAAAAAAATTTCCCGAGATTGACGTTATTTCGTATATTGATAACAGCCCGGAGCTTATGAGTAAAATACCTGAGCTAAATGCGGAATTGCTTGTGCTTGATATTGAAATGCCATATAACGATGGTATGAATGTTGCGTCGTTTGTTAAGAAAAAGTACCCCAATATTGAAATAATCTTCTGTACGGGGCACGCATATTTTGCGGCGGACTGTTATGATTTCGAGCCTGTCGATTTTATTACCAAGCCAATCAATGAACCGAGATTAAGGCGCGCTATCGAAAGGGCGCAGCGAAAACTCCGTAATACGATTAAAAATATTCCTGTGGATAAAAAGCCCGAAAATAAAAGCAAAAAGATCGGAATTAATGCAGAGGACGGATATCAGATAATTGATGTTGACAGTATTTTGTATATAGAAAAAAAGGGAAGAAAAATTTACATTAATACTAAAGGAAAAAAGTCGCTTGTTTCAAGGTATAACCTTACACAGTTGGAGGAGATACTCCAGCCGCACGATTTTTTCCGCTGTCACCAGTCGTTTATTGTACCGATGAAAAAGATACGCTATGTGAAAAATAATCAGTTCGGCAAAACTTATTCCATAATCCTGCGTGAAAGCTACGATGAAATTCCTCTGAGCCGCAGCAAACACGCCGAAATAAAAGAGAGATTGTCGGAATATGGAATAAAATTTGTATAGTTTTTTTAATAAAAATCGGCTTGTCGTCATACACAGTGCAGATTTTTACAGGTTTGTAAATAAATTGCGAAAACCTCTTGATTTTTCTCTTGTTTAATGCTATTATATTATATGAATGAGATATATTAAAGGAGGTGCTTACAATGCCGAACATTAAATCAGCTAAGAAGCGTGTTAAGGTTATCGCAACTAAGACAGCTCAGAATAAGGCTGCTAAGTCTGCATTGAAGACAACAGTTAAGAAGGCTAACGCAGCTATTGATACTAATGCTGCCGATAAAGCTGAAGCAGTAAAGGTTGCTATCAAGAAGATCGATCAGGCTGCCGCTAAGGGTTTGCTCCACAAGAATAAGGCTGCAAGAAATAAGGCTGCTCTTGTAAAGAAGCTCAACGCTGCTCAGTAACAGCAACGCAGAAACTAAGCAAATCACCGCTCTGTTTATGGAGCGGTTTTTGTTTTTTAGAAAATTATATTGCAAAAAAACAGAGTGAAAACAACTGCGAGTAACGGTTTGGCTATATCTTTTACAGTGAAATCAAGCTGCGTAACTTTGAGCAGACGCAGGGCGGAGAGAGTGGAGTTTAAAATATTGCTGATAAATATTATTGCGATAATCGCTGGAACTCCGTATTTCGGTATAAGAAACAGCGCAAGCATAGTGCGTGTTACTGAGTCGATAATATTGTAAATAAAATAGTGGAGCTGCTCGTTCAGACCCTTTAGCATAGCGTCAACTACATGGTCGATATAAGCAAACGGTATGGTTAAGGATAAGATCCTGATATAAACTCCTGCGTCATCTCGTCCGTAAAGCAAGCTGCTGATTATGTCTGCGGAATAATAGAATAACACCGACAGAGGTAATGTAAAGGTTAGTGTGCTTATAAGAACTTTTTTTGAAACACGTTTTATGTAACTGCGGCTGCCTTTAGCGTGCGCCTCGCTCATTTCGGGGATAATCAGTGACGAAAATGACGAGATCAATATGTATGGGTAGGAGATCGCAGGAAGCGCCATGCCTTGAATTATGCCGTACTTAGACAGCGACTGCGACATACTCATAGAGTGCTTTTGTAAACCTCGTGGTATAAGAGCGTTTTCTGTCATTCCAAGACCCGAACGAAGTACGGAGCTTGCTGTTACGGGGAGAATTATCGACAGTATTTTTTGTCTGATATTTTTTGGCAGGATCTTTTCGGACTTTGTTTTTGATGTTCCTACAATGAAAAGAATAAGCGATAGAATAAAACTTACACATTCCGAAACAGTAAGCGATACTGCGGCGGCACAGCAGGCGTATTCCAAGCCCTTTGCGGAAAACGGTACAACGAGTATGTAACACACGGCTATTCGTACCAACGCTTCACAAAGCTGGTCGGCGCACGAGCGGATAACAGCACGAACCGCAAGAAAATATCCCCTTATGCCTGATGAAGCCGCCATAAACGGCAAACTTACAGAAAGTACCCTGAGGGATAGCGTACACCGTGCGTCGCCTAAGAAATTTACGGAAATTGTATCAGACAGCACAAATAAAATTACTCCAGCCGCTGTGCCTGCCAATGCCGAGAAAATACAGCATACTATGGCTGAGAGTTTAGCTGCGGAGTGTTTGCCGAGGGTTTGCAGTTCCGATACTATTCTTGTAACTGTTATCATAATGCCCGAGGTGCAGAACGAGGAGAAAAAGATGAATACGCTTAGAGTGAGATGGTATATTCCCATACCCTCTGCCGACAGCTTATTGCTGAGATACACATTAAGCAATGCGGACAGTATCTGCGAGATCAGCATTATAAAGGTCATTATGAGCGAGTTTTTGATAAATCTGCGTTTGTTCAATTGTATACACCCTTTTTAGTTAGGAGTTAGGAATGGGTTGTTAGTTTAAAGTTCAAAGTCGATAGTTTAAAGTTAAGTGGAATCCAAGTTTTGGACTAGCAACTAATAATCCAAAGCCGCAAGGCTTTCCGATATTATTCATTCTTCATTATTCAATATTCACTATTCATTAATTCCGTGTGGAGTTTTTTGAGTTGGGAGTTAGGAATTCAGATTGTGCTAAAAAGCATTTTTACAAATTATTATAGTAAACGTCATTGAAAAAATCCTAATGTATGATAGTAATTGGTGTGTTACATCTCAAATCTCATAGTAATATTTGTCTAAAAAACTATAGATCCCTGTATTTGTCTGAATTGATAAAACTCCCCCAGTCAGCTTTGCTGACAGCTCCCTCAAAGAGGGAGCTATTAACGCCTTCCTCTTTGAGGAAGGTGGCACGCCGTAGGCGTGACCGAAGGAGTAAAAAGCATAAATCAGTCATTCAAAAAAATGATACAAGTGTCTATTACGCTAAGTTGATGACATTGTCTTTGACGGAGGGAGTAATATTAATCTTACTGTTTTATATGTTTGTTAGTTTTTGCACGTTCTGAATTAGGAGTTAGGAATGTTTTGTTATTAGGGATAACGAGTTTTTGATTTTAATAAAATCTTTCGCTAATAGAATGTATATTTACTTTCAAATGTAAGTATTACAGGCATATTTTCATTAAATAATTGTAAATAATGATATAAATTTAAAAAAACTTAAAAATAGTAGTGATTTTTTTTTCGAGATGTGATAAAATGAACTTAGAATGGAAATTTCTGCTTTATATTAGATTATGAGGTGATAAAGATGGGCTTGCTGAAAGCTTTGTTTGGAGATTACAGCAAAAAAGAAATTAAACGTATCAAGCCTACTCTCAATAAGATATTGGAGCTTGAGGATACCTACGCAGAAATGAGCGAGGAAGAACTCAAAAAACAAACCGATATACTTAAAGACAGACTTGCAAAGGGAGAAACTACCGATGATATTCTTCCCGACGCATTTGCAGTATGCCGTGAGGCGTCAAAGAGAGTTTTAGGTATGAAGCATTTCCCTGTACAGATTTTGGGCGGTATTGTGCTTCATCAGGGAAGAATAAGCGAAATGAAAACAGGTGAAGGTAAAACCCTCGTGGCAACTTTACCTGCGTACCTTAACGCGCTTACAGGAAAGGGCGTTCATATTGTTACAGTAAACGACTACCTTGCTCGCCGTGACTCTGAGTGGATGGGTAAGCTGTACCGTTATTTAGGTTTAACTGTCGGACTTATCGTGCATGACTTAAAGCCCGATGATAGAAAGAGCGCATACGCTGCAGATATTACTTACGGTACAAATAATGAGTTGGGATTTGACTATCTGCGTGATAATATGGTTGTTTACAAGGAGAATAAGGTTCAGAGAGGTCATAACTATGCTATTGTCGATGAGGTTGACTCTATCCTTATAGACGAGGCGAGAACTCCGCTTATTATTTCGGGTCCGGGAGATAAATCCTCGGAGCTTTACGAAAAAGCAGACCAGCTTGCTCGTACCCTTAAAAAGAAAGTATTTGAGGAGATAGACTCAAAAGAGGATAACGAGGACTACTACAAAGAAAATAACATTGATTATATAGTTGACGAGAAAGCAAGAACTGCTACCCTTACACAGGTGGGCGTTAAAAAGGCAGAGAAGTTCTTTGGTATAGAAAACCTTACAGACCCCGATAACCTTGAAATACAGCACCATGTAAATCAGGCTATAAAGGCTCATTCCGTTATGAAACGTGATGTAAACTATGTTGTAAAGGACGATCAGGTTATTATCGTTGATGAGTTTACAGGACGTCTTATGTACGGCAGACGCTATAACGAGGGACTTCATCAGGCTATCGAAGCAAAAGAGGGCGTAAAGGTTGAGAGTGAGAGCAAAACTCTTGCAACTATTACATTCCAGAATTACTTCCGTCTGTACACAAAGCTTTCGGGTATGACAGGTACTGCTATGACAGAGGAAGCAGAGTTCGGCGAGATCTACAAGCTTGACGTTGTAGAGATACCCACAAATAAACCTGTGCAGAGAGAAGATCTGCCCGACGCTATTTTCTCCACTGAAAACGGTAAATTTGAGGCTGTTATTGAGGATATTATCGAGGCTCATAAAAACGGACAGCCTGTACTTGTAGGTACGGTTTCTATCGAGAAATCGGAGTTGCTCAGTTCTCTTCTTAAAAAGAAAGGTATCGAGCATAATGTTCTTAACGCAAAGCACCACGAAAAGGAAGCCGAGATAGTAGCTCAGGCAGGTAAAAAGGGAGCAGTTACTATCGCTACCAATATGGCAGGACGTGGTACGGATATTATCCTCGGAGGTAACGCCGAGTATATGGCTAAGGCTCAAATGCGTAAAGAGGGCTTTGAAGAAGAGATGATAGCAGAGGCAACAGGATTTGCAGATACAAAAGACGAGGAGATCTTAAAAGCAAGAAAGCGTTTTACAGAGCTTAACGATAAGTTTAAGGAAGAAATAAAGGACGAGGCTGATGAGGTTCGTGAGGCAGGCGGTCTGTTTATTATGGGTACGGAACGCCACGAGTCAAGACGTATCGACAATCAGCTCAGAGGACGTTCCGGCAGACAGGGAGATCCCGGTAAGTCGAGGTTCTATCTTTCGGGCGAGGACGATCTTCTCAGACTGTTTGCAGGCGACAGAATTAAGGCTATTATGAATACCTTTAAGGTAGAGGAGAATATGCCTCTTGAAAGCAAGGCTCTTTCAAAGGCTGTTGAGAATTCACAGAAGCGAGTAGAGGACAGAAACTTTGATATTCGTAAAAACGTACTCCAGTATGACGATGTTATGAATAAACAGCGTGAGATCATCTACGGACAGAGAGATCAGGTTCTTAACGGCGATGATATAAGAGATACTATCATTAAGATGATCGAGCAGACAATAGAGTCAACTGTTGCGCAGTATCTGCCTGATGACTATACTAAGGAAACATGGAACTTCGAGGGATTAAAGGAGTTCTACAAAGGCTGGCTTATCTTTGATAACGATGAAGATCTCAACCTTACAGAGGACGAGCTGAGAGAAACGGAAAGCGAGTATGTAATAGATAAGCTTGTAGAGAAAGCAAAGGCTATCTATGAGGAGAACGAAAAGCTTTTGCCGCCTGAGGTGATGAGAGAGATCGAGAGAGTAAATCTTCTAAAGAGTGTAGACAGACACTGGATGGATCATATAGACGATATGGATCAACTCAAACAGGGTATCAGACTCAGAGGATACGCTCAGCACGATCCTGTTGTTGAGTATCGTATAGAGGGCTTTGATATGTTTGAGGAGATGATAGACTCTATCAGACAGGATACGGTAAAGCTTATGCTTACTGCGCCTAAGAAGATATACGAGCAGCAAAGACTTATGGCAGAGCTTCAGAAAGCAAGAGAGCTTCAGCTTCAAAAGCACCGTGAGCAGCTTGAAAAGCAGGCAGAAATTAATGCCGCAAAGGAAGTTGAACAGGAGCAGGAGGCTGTAAGAATGGTACTCAAACGCGAACAGCTTGCAAAGCCTACTTGGACGAGTTCGGACGGAGAGTCGGACAGACCAAAGCCTGTACGCAAGACTGTAAAGCAGAAGGTCGGCAGAAACGATCCGTGTCCGTGCGGCAGCGGCAAGAAGTACAAGAAGTGCTGCGGACTTAAAGAGGAGAATTGATTTTATATTATGCCGTCACTGCTTGAAATTAAGCTGATTTATTAAAGACCCGACTGATTATTTTGGGGGAGAACCACTGTCGGCAGGTTCTCCCCCCTTTTAAGTTTATTGTTATTCAATAAGTTTGAGTGTCCCCCTCTCCGCCGAGTAGAGCATATTTGGGGCTGCTCGCCCCAAACCCTCGCCAATACCTAAAGGCACTCCCGTTGGTCGCCTTTTTGAAAAAAGTGGACAAAAAACTTTAAATCTGCTTCGCTGTGCGGTATCAAACTTATTAGCAAAAGATAGCTGTTTCCTTATTAAAAAACTCTTTGAGCTTAGAACTAAAAACTAATAACTAATGACTAACAACAGGCACGCCCGCAGAGATGTAGGCGTGCTTTCCATTTGCAGAAAAATTTTCTAAAATATTTTCGGATAAATACCCCTTGTGAATTGTGTATATTACAGAAGGAGGTAAAAAAATAATGATGTACATCAAAAAAGAAGAATTTGAAAAAACAGTTGATACCTACTCCGATGTTATGTTTCGCTGTGCATATACTTACTGCAACAATCGAACCGACGCAGAGGATATAGTACAGGAAGCTTTTGTAAAGTATCTGAAAAAGTCGCCGCAATTTGAAGATGAAGAACATAAAAAAGCGTGGCTGCTCAGAGTGGTGATAAATCTATCCAAAAACCTTGTAAAATCGTTTTGGAACAGAAACAAGACTGATATTGACGATAATATTCCCGATGAAAACGGCGAACTTACTAAGTGCGAAATATGGGAGGACGTAAAAAAGCTGCCTGCAAAGTACAGGATACTTGTTGAACTATACTACGGCGAGGGATATACGATTGAGGAAACAGCGCAAATAACAGGCGTTAAGAAATCAACTGTAAGCGACAGACTGAAAAAAGCAAGAGAATTGCTTGGAAAAATGTACAAGGAGGAATTGCAATGAAGAATATGGAAAACACTCTTACAAGCGAGTATCGTGAAGCTGTATCTGCACTTAAATTCCCCGACAAAAGAAAACTCTATAAGCTTTACGCTACACCGAAACACACACCTGTTTTAAGAAGGGTTGCCGTATTGTATGCTGTGGTGACGGCGGCAATAATAATTATACTTGCATTAACGGGTGCGGCGGCATTTACGCTGTATGACGCAGTGTTTGCAAGAACTCGTGATATTGACATTACAGATGAAAAAAGAGAAGAGATGGTAGAAACCCTACAAGAGTGGAATGCGACTCCCGAAGAATTTGCAAACGGTCAGTACGAGATAGGCGTAAACGAAAACGGTGACACTTACGGTCATTTCTTTGACGCTGTTGATTTAATATCGGTTGTCAGCAGTAATGCAAGCGGCAATATAACAGGATATGTTTACAGAGATGATTTTGCATTTATCAATATGGGTGTAGAAGAAAATGCAAAAAGCATTGAAGATATTCTGAAAAATCAGCAGGACAGAGATGATGGTAAGGTCAGAAACTGGATCTATGTATATGATTCTGACGGTTATACCGTCATAGGCAAATATATTGAGGAGTATAATCACAGCGATTCCATAATTTATGATTATGACAAATACAGTGAGGAAGAAATGGAACAGCTTTTGTGGGAGCGTTTTCAAAAGCGTCAAGAGTGGCTCGGAGATTTCGAGTTTGGATTTAATACGAATGAGGAGCTGAAAAATCCCGAGTATGAGAAATTTATCATATATGGAAGTGATTACAGAAATTACGTTCAAATGGCACAGAACCGTTCAAATGAGATAAAAAGGCGGTTAAACAACGATACGAGTACAAATTAATTTACAATACCCAAAAGAAAGGCGGCTGCTGTGTGCGGTCGTCTTTTTCTGTAAAAAACATTACCCTTGACAAATTAAGAGAAATTGTGTACAATTTAATTGTAACTAAAAGCATATATCAAGGGAGCGAAAACAATGACTGAAAACAGAGAAAAAAGTATAATCAGAACAAGTATAATCGGCATTATTGCAAATATAGTGCTTGTTGCTTTTAAGGCGGCTGTGGGGATTTTTGCAAACTCAATAGCGATAATTCTTGACGCTGTGAATAATCTCAGCGACGCGCTTTCATCGGTCATTACCATTGTCGGAACTAAGCTTTCCTCTAAAGCTCCCGATAAGAAACACCCCTACGGTTACGGCAGGATCGAGTATATTACTTCTGTCGTAATAGCCGTTATCGTTTTGCTTGCAGGCGTAACGTCCCTGCGTGAGTCTGCCGGAAAAATCTTAGAACCTCAGCAGACTGATTATTCCGTGCCGTCGGTTATAGTTATTGCGGCGGCGATCGTTGCTAAGATAATCATAGGAAGATACTTTAAAGCTCAGGGAGATAAGCTCAATTCTCAGTCGCTTACAGCTTCGGGTGCGGACGCTTTGTTTGACGCTGTACTGTCGGGCGGTACGCTCGTTACGGCAATAGTAAGTATGATTTGGGGATTATCTCTTGAGGGTATAATGGGCGTACTTATTTCAATAATAATTATTAAGTCGGGTATTGAAATTCTCACTGATACGCTTAACAGTATTATAGGAGTTCGCGCGGATAAGGAGCTTACCGATAAGCTTAAAGAGAAAATCAACTCATTTGAGGGCGTAAAGGGTACGTATGACCTTACTTTGCATAATTACGGTCCGTCTAAAATAATGGGTACGGCTCATGTGGAGGTTGCGGACAGTATGTCTGCTAAGGAAATACATAGACTTACAAGGAGTATTTCCGGTGCTGTTTTTGTGGAGTTTGGTATAGTTCTCACTTTGGGTATTTATGCTTCAAACAATACGGGAAAGTTTGCCGAAATAAAAAAGACAGCCGAACAAATTACAGCTTCTTATGACGAGATACTTCAAATGCACGGATTTTATGCGGACGATGATACAAAGAGCGTATCTTTTGATATAATAGTCGATTTTGACGCAGACGCAATAGAGGTTCGTGACAGTATCAAAAAGGAAATCTCGGAGAAATTCCCTGAATTTAAATTCGATATTATTCTTGACTCGGATTACAGTGATTAAGGGGTGGTATATAATGAGTGATGAAAATTATCCTGAACTAAGGCTCGAAAATCAGCTTTGTTTTCCGCTTTATGCTTGCGCTAAGGAGGTAGTACACGCATACAAACCGTTTCTCGATAAGCTTGATTTGACATATACTCAGTATATTGCTATGATGGTGCTTTGGGAAAAGAAAGCCTGTAACGTAAAGGAACTCGGAGAAATGCTGTACCTTAATTCGGGTACTCTCACACCTTTGCTCAAAAAGCTTGAATCAAAGGGTTACATCGAGAGAAAAAGGAGTATTAATGACGAGAGAATTCTGAATATTTCTCTTACCGATAAGGGACAGGAACTACAAAAAGAGGCTTTATTTGTTCCGATGTCTGTCGGTTCGTGCATTAAGCTGAGCGCGGAAGAGGCAAAAACTTTATATATGCTTTTGTATAAAGTGCTGGGACTTTTGAAAAATGAGGAAATAGAATAATTTGTGCAGAATAACGTAAAAATATGTTTGTTTAATGCTTTATTTGAATAATGGCGATTTTATTATTCAAATTGCCTATTATTTAAAGGTTAAATTTGTATATAAATTTCTTTATTTCCTTTGACGTTTTGTAGAAAATATGTTAAAATAATAATTGGGAATTTAGCAGATTTTACATTTGTAGAAGATTTGCGATTGTCAAAGCTGTGAAAGGATAAGTATGAAAGACATTATTGTTATCGCATCGGGAAAGGGCGGAACAGGTAAATCAACCGTAGCAGTAGGTCTTGGAACATCGCTTGCATTATCGGGGAGCAGGGTGCTGCTTATAGATTGTGACAGCGGTATGCGCGGACTTGATATAATGCTTGGGATAACGCAGAACCTTGTGTTTGATATTGCCGACGCCGTCAGCGGAAGCTGTACAGTTGAAAATACTGTTTATCCGTGTCCCGGAAAGCAGGGTCTGTTTCTTATGCCTGCCCCCCTCAACGCTTATGATGAGATAGCGCCGCAAGTGCTTTATCAGCTTGTAGAGGGAGTTGCGGATATATTCGACTATGTTATCATAGACTCTCCCGCAGGAGTGGGAAGCGGATTCGACGCAGCGGCATACCCTGCAACAAGGGGACTTGTTGTGGTCAATACCGAACCTACAAGTATCAGGGGAGGACAGACTGTTGCGGGAAAGCTGCGTTCTTTAGGGATAGAGGATATTCGTCTTGTGATAAACAGGTTTAACAAGCAGACTTTTCGTAAAATGGGGTTATACGAGGACTTGGACGAGATTATTGACATTACATCTTTGCAGCTTATCGGGATAGTACCCGAAGATTATCAGCTTGCCGCCGCTATACAATCGGGCAAAAGCGGCAGCAAAAACACGATAGGAATGAAATGCCTTACAAAAATTGCCCGAAGAATACAGGGCATACATGAACCCCTGCTGATAAAATAAACATCTAAACATCAAAATTATATTTGGGGAGGATTTAATTATGAATATCGCTTTAATCGCACATGATGCAAAGAAAGAGTTAATGGTGCAGTTCTGCATAGCATACTGCGGAATACTTAGCAGACATAATCTCTGTGCAACGGGTACTACGGGCAAAATAGTATCCGAAACAACAGGACTTAAAATTGTAAAGTTTTTAAGCGGAGCGCAGGGCGGCGGTCAGCAGATCAGCGCAAAGATAGGCTGTGACGAGGTGGATATGCTTTTGTTTTTCAGAGATCCGCTCAATCCGAAGCCGCATGAGCCTAACGATATGAACATTTTAAGAATTTGCGATATGCACAATATACCTGTTGCCACAAACATAGCAACGGCAGAGGTGCTTATACACGGACTGGAGAGAGGAGATCTCGATTGGCGTGACGTTATGCATCGTTAATATATAGTAAAGTTTTTGGAGGAAAGAAAAGTATGGCGGTAATTACAAGAAAGGTTAAGGGCACGGAGGATATTCTGCCCGGCGACAGCTACAAATGGCAGTTTGTAGAGGACGTTATGAGAAAAGAGGCGGAGTGTTTCGGATTTAAGGAGATAAGAACACCTGTATTCGAGCATACCGAGCTTTTTAACAGAGGCGTGGGAGAAACAACAGACGTTGTTCAAAAGGAAATGTACACCTTTGACACAAAGGGCGGAGAGAGTATTACACTTCGTCCCGAGGGTACGGCAGGCGCTGCGCGAGCTTATCTCGAACACGCTCTCCATAATGACGGACTTCCGATAAAGGCGTATTATCTTTTGACCTGCTACCGCTATGAAAAAGCGCAGGCAGGACGTCAAAGGGAGTTTCACCAGTTCGGTATGGAAACATACGGAGCGGCAGACCCGAGAGCAGACGCCGAAATGATCTGCGCAGCTAATTCCGTGTTTGACAGACTTGGCATAGATAATATAAGACTGGAGCTAAATTCTATCGGCTGTAAGAATTGCCGTAAGAATTATACTGCGGCTCTTAAAACATACTTTGAGGGATACAAGGATCAGCTTTGTGAAACTTGTCTTTCAAGGCTTGACAGAAATCCTATGAGAATACTCGACTGCAAGAGTGAGATTTGCAGCGGTATCGCAAAGAATGCGCCGACAGTGCTTGAATATATCTGTTCGGATTGCTCACAGCATTTCGATATGGTAAAATCATATTTGGACGCAGCAGATGTAAAATATACAGTCAATCCTACAATTGTCAGGGGACTTGACTATTATACACGCACAGTGTTTGAGTTTGTAACGGACTCTATCGGCGCTCAGGGTACTGTGTGCGGCGGCGGACGATATGACGGACTTATAGAGGAGCTTGGAGGACAGCCTACGCCGTCTTTGGGTTTTGCTATGGGACTGGAGCGTCTGCTTATGGTAATGCAGGCACAGGGCATAGAAATACCGAAGCCCGAAACCTGCGATATGTATATAGCACCGCTGGGCGAGGAGGCTGCAAAGAAAGCTTTTGTGCTTGTAAAGTCACTGAGGGAAGCATCTCTTATTGCTCAAACCGATATTGTAGGCAGAGCGTTAAAGCCGCAGATGAAGTACGCAAACAAAATAGGCGCTAAATACAGCATAGTAATAGGTGACGATGATCTTAACGCAAATAAGGCTGTTGTTAAGAAAATGGATACTCACGAGCAGTTTGAAGTACCGCTTGACGAGGGATTTATTGATAAGTTCTTGGAGATTTACATATCGCAAAACCATAAGGCAGTGGCTGATTCGTTTGCGGGAGAATAAATTGAGATTTACTGTACAGCGGTTTTGATACTGCTGTACATAATGCTTTAAAGGAGAGTTTGCATGGGATTTTTAAGCGAGAAAAAGACAGATGATAAAATTGATAAAAAAGAGAAAAAGGCGAAAAAGCCTGAGCCGAGATTTAAAAAGGTGTACAGCCAGTATGATTGGAATGAAATATCTGTAATAGTCGATACAAAGACAGGCGTAAATTATCTTTTGGTTGATCATCAGATCACTCCTCTGATAGACGCAGACGGTAAACCTGTTGTAACGATGATTACAGACGATAAGGAATAATGAAAATAAATGTTTGTTAGACCTTGTAATTTATTGAATTTTGTTTTATCATATTATAGATGATAATTTATGGAGGCAAAAATTATGGCAGAATTTATGACAGGAATGAAACGCACTCACTACTGCGGTGAGCTGCGTATTGAAGATGTCGGAAAAGAGGTTACTCTTTTCGGCTGGACAGCTAAGCAGAGAGATCTCGGACAGCTTATCTTTATTGATCTGCGTGACAGAACGGGTATTACTCAGCTTTCCTTTGACGACAGCACGGACAGAGATGTATTTGAAAAAGCAGCGCAGTGCCGCAGTGAGTTTGTACTCGGAATAAAGGGTACTGTTATGGAGAGAAGCGCAAAAAGCAATAAGATACCTACGGGCGATATTGAAGTAAAGGTATCCGAGCTTAGAATACTCGGCGAGAGCGAAACTCCTCCCTTTGAAATTACAGAGAACTGTAAAACAGGCGAGGCTACAAGATTACAGTATCGTTATCTCGATTTAAGACGTCCCGATTTGCAGCAGAATATTATGCTTCGTCACAAGATAGCAAAAGCTACAAGAGATTACTTTGACGAGAGAGGATTTATCGAGATAGAAACTCCGATGCTTATAAAATCCACTCCCGAGGGCGCAAGAGATTTTCTTGTTCCGTCAAGAATACATAAGGGAAGCTTCTATGCTCTGCCGCAGTCACCGCAGATATACAAGCAGCTTTGTATGGTTGCGGGATTTGATAAATATATGCAGATCGCAAGATGTTTCCGTGACGAGGATCTTCGTGCCGACAGACAGCCCGAGTTTACTCAGATAGATATTGAGATGTCGTTTGTCGATATGGAGGATATACTCGAACTCGGCGAGGGATTTATTAAGTATGTTTTCAAAAAATCTCTTGACATAGATATCCCCACTCCGTTCCCGAGATATACATATAACGAGGTTATGGAGAAGTACGGCTCCGATAAGCCCGATACTCGCTTTGGTATGGAGCTGTTTGACCTCACGGACGTTGTTAAGGATACAGATTTTGTCGTATTTAAATCAGCAATAGAGGGCGGCGGTTCTGTAAGAGGTATTACGGCAAAGGGAGCTTTAAAAACATATTCGAGAAAAGAAATAGACAAGCTTACCGAAACTGCAAAGGGTATCGGCGCAAAAGGTATGGCTTGGATAAGAATGACAGATGACGGTGTTGCTTCGTCGTTTGCAAAGTTTATGACACAGGAGCAAATGGACGCAATAATCGAACGTGCGGGAGCAGAAAAGGGCGACGTTGTGTTTATTATCGCTGATACAAACGATACAAACGTAATGTCTATACTCGGTGCGCTCAGACTTGAGGCATCTAAAAAGCTTGAGATAAAGAGAGAGGGCTTTAACTTCCTTTGGGTAGTTGAATTCCCGTTCTTTGAGTTTGATAAGGAAACAGGCGAGTGGGTAGCTATGCACCACCCGTTTACATCTCCGACAGACGAAGCTTTAAAACACCTTGAAGGCGACAAGAGCAAGGTTTATGCTAAAGCTTATGATATGGTTCTCAACGGTATAGAGCTTTCGTCGGGTTCGATAAGAATTACAAACCCTGATTTACAGAAACGTATGTTCAGTATGCTCGGTCTTAGCGATGAGGAGGCATACAAGAAGTTTGGTTTCCTTACAGACGCATTTAAATACGGCGCTCCGCCTCACGGTGGTATGGGTATCGGTCTTGACAGACTTGTTATGCAGATGATAAACGCCGCAACTTTGCGTGATGTTGTTGCGTTCCCGAAGGTACAAAACGCAAGCGAGCCTATGACAAACGCTCCTGCACCTGTTGATAATGTACAGCTTGCAGAGCTTGGAATTGGTGTTGTAAAGAGCGAAGAAAATTAATTTGGTATAAATAAAAAGTGTGTAAGTTGGGTGCAGCTTACACACTTTTGGAGTTAGGAGGTTTATGAAGTGTTAAGAGTGGAGCTTTTGTTAAGAGTAGAGCTTTTGTTAAGTGTGGAGCTTGGAGAGTGGAGTGTGGAGTTGAGTGAGGAATTAGGAGTTAGGAATGGAATTAATGAAAAATGAAGATTGAATACAGACTGTGAAAAAACAAATAACATATGAAATATTAAGATAGATAATACTCCCTCCGTCAAATACAATGTCATCTACTTTAGCCTTTTTGTATAACTCCCTCAGTCAGCTTTGCTGACAGCTCCCTCTTTGAGGAAGGTGGCACGCCGTAGGCGTGACGGAAGGAGTAAAAAGCATAAATCATTCATTCAAAATAATGATACAAGTGTATATTACACTAAGTGTTGATGACATTGCCCTCAAAGAGGGCGGCAAAAAAGACTCCCTCGCTGAGGGAGCTTTATTAATACAGATAAAAATAGTATTAGTTTTTGCAAAAGATATATTTTCCGCAAATCAATCTGTACACTATTGTCTGCGAACTATAAACTATCAGCTTTGAACTAATAATAAATTATGCCGAGAGAAACTCGTTCTTAATATGAGATAAAGCGTCGTTTACGTCAACTCCGAAAGCATAAGCGTATTCTTCTCCTACGATTTTTTCGCAGGCAGCAAGGGTTCTTTCGTCCGAAACGTGAAGTCTTTTTACTTTCTTTTTAAGTTCGTCTTTCTTTATAGTCAGGCTTTTCATTACCTCTAATAGCGCAGGCGATAATCCTTTTGCGGTAACGCTCTTGAACTGCTCGCCTCTCTTTCTGTCGTTGCTTTCCCACTGAGTTTCCGAGTGTACCGCATTATTGAGCATTTCATCAAGAGCGTCCTTAGACATTATCGGACGCAGCTTCTTCTCGGCGGTCAAGCTTTCTGTCGGTACATAAATAGTGGAGCGTTCGTCAAACACGGGGGAGAGTATGTAGTACATTTCGGGCTGATCTGTGAAATTCTCACGGCGTATATCTGTCAGTCTGCATACTCCATAATTTGCGTAAACCAGTATTTCGTTTTTTTCGTACATCTTTTCACCCTCATATTTCTTATAGATAATTTAGTGATATTAGACGAATGTGCATATGAACTATTGTATATTTATCACAATAAAATTATATCAAAAATTACAAATTGATGTCATAGTTAATTTTTACAAATTTCAGTTTCAATTTTTTAAAATTTATTATACCTAAAAATCTTGACATAGTAACAGAATTGTGATAAAATATCAATAGTAAATCGAAGCGGTTTTTCCGCATTTGTTCTGTCAATATCACATCTTACTCAGCAGATTTAGCGTAGGTCGCACGGCTTACGCTTTTTGCTTTGTATGGGGGTAACGGGGGTAAATATGTTAATATTTAATACAGACCTTGACAATACTATGATATATTCATATAAACACGACATAGGCGAAGATAAGATATGCGCCGAAATTTATCAGGGCAGAGAGATCTCTTTTGTTACAAGTAAAACTGCTCAGCTTTTGAAAGAGGTAAATGATACTGTTTTGCTTGTACCTACAACAACAAGAACGCTCGAACAGTATAACAGGATAGATCTGGGGATAGGAACGCCTAAGCTTGCGCTTGTATGCAACGGCGGTGTTTTGCTTGAAAACGGCATAGAGAACGAGGATTGGTATAACGAGTCGTTAAGGCTTACGGAGAACACCCGTGACGAACTTACGCTATCCGAAAAAATACTTCAAAATGACGAGAACAGATCTTTTGAGATACGAAATATAAGGGGGCTGTTTGTGTTTACAAAGAGCGATGAACCCGAAAAATCGGTGGAAAACCTTAAAAATATGCTCGATACAGAAAAAGTAGATGTATTTAATAACGGTGTAAAGGTGTATGTTGTGCCAAAAACGCTCAGCAAGGGTAAGGCAATAGACAGGCTCAGGGATAAGCTTATGCCGGAGCTGATAATTTCGGCAGGCGACAGCGAATTCGATATAACTATGCTAAACAGCAGCGATTTGCCGATAGCGCCGAGAGAACTTGCGGATACAGCAGATTTGCCCGATAACACAGTTGTTATTGACAAGGGTATATTCTCCGAGAAGGTTCTCGAATGCGTACTTAAAACAGCTAAACATTATAGCAGTAATTGAGGATTTCCGTATATGTAAGCCCCTGTTGTGACATCAGCTTTGCAAGAGATTTAGTAATACCGATCGTTTCACCGGAGAAATCGGGAGAGTATAGCGTATCGTAAGGGTCGGCAACAGGAGTTTTTGACGTATCGGGTTTTGAACAGAAAGAAAACGTATTCGCAGGAGTAAGCGTGCCGTTTGAAGTGATAAGCGAGGAATATACGTTATCGCAGTAGGAGCAAAGAGCGGTGTAGTCGTTTGTGAATTTGTTTTTAAGCTCGCTTTCACTGAGATAAACATCTTTATCCTTTGTGTCAATGGCAAGCGTTCCGTTATCACTTTCTATACAGAGTTGAGTGTGACAGGCGATACAAAGGGCTTTGACCTCGTCTGCCGTGAAATCTTTATCACAGACTGCTCCCACAAGAGAGTACAGAACGGATTTAGCCGAACGAGAAACCGTTTTTCCGTCCGATAGGTCTGTAAACGTGAAAGTATCTGGCAGAGGGTAACTGTCGGAGGATATTACCGCAGATACAGACTGTGCCGCAGAAAGATTTGCCGCAGATATAATGTCGTGGTTTGCAATAACAGGTATAAAAGCCATAGCCGTTATGATGAGAAATAGTGCGGGGAGATATTTTTTCATATTAAATCTTCCTTTCTGTTTAAAATTTCTATTGACATATTTTGTGAATTGTTATAATATTGTATTTGTGAATGTGTGTGTTTCAGCGTCTTACACGCTATTTATATACATAAGAACGAAAATTTATGATTAGAACTTTAACATTCTGAAAGGACGATCGAATATATGAAAGTTAAAGCAAGCTGGGCTGCATTTGTTCCGTTTACGGTGGGAGCGGTTGTACTGCATATCTATCACCTTTTCTTTTTAGGCGGCGATGAAATAACGCAGCAGCTTTTTGGCGGCTATTCACTGTTAATAAATAAAACTACCGAACCCGAGCTTATAGTAATACTGGCGGCGGTAATGTTTGTACTATTGGTACTGTTCAGGCTTATCGACAGAACCACGTCATCTTACTGCGATATAAAACGTGACGGCTTAGGCGGCTTGTTTATGATCGTATCGGGACTGCTGCTTGGTGTGGAGAGCGCGGTATCTCTTGTTACCGTATCGCCCGACAGTGAAACACTGACGACAGATTTTGCAGTAAATATACTTGGCGTAGGTACTGCGCTTGTGTTTGCAATAGTAGGAATGGGCTTGCTGATAGGCTTCAATATCGCAAAGAAAATGCGTGCGGTTATGCTTGTACCGACTGTTTGGGCGGCAGTAGAGATGATAAAATCGTTTGTGTCACACAGAGAGCAAGCGCCGTCGCTTTCTTTCTTTGATGTTTTTGTATGGGTGTTCCTTACATTGTTCTTGTTCCAGAATTCAATGGTGCTTTGCGGTATCGAAATAAAAAATCCTGTTAAATCATCATTCACATATGGACTTATGTTTGTATTGTTTTCGGGTATATATACTATTTCGGAAATCAAGGGCAGCCCTGACGAACTGGGATATTTTGAGATAACAAGGCTTATACCTACACTTCTTATAGCGTCACTGGGACTATATGCTCTGTTCTCGCTTGTAAACCTGTCCTCAAAAATGATAACAAAAAAGAAAGCCGACGAGCTGTACGGTTCTTTGTCTGAGGAGCAGAAGCCGGAGAAAAAGCCATCAAAGAAACAAGATGATGAAGATGAAGAGAACGATGAGCCGGAGGCAGCTTTCGGAGTAGGAAGCACAAAGTACGTTACAGCTGAATTTGAGAAGATCAGACTTGAAAAGGCAACAAAGAAAGCGCAGGAACGTACAGGAAAAATCCCGAGCGCAGCTAATTCGGACGATGATGACGACGAGGACGAAGAGCCTATGTCAACGCTTGATAAGATAGACCAGCTTATTATGGAGTTGTCTGATGACGCAAATAAGCAGTAATGAAATATAGATAAAAGTTTATGTTTAATAAGGAGGGGCGTTTTTTGAAAAGATATGTTATTGCCAAATAAGCTTTGGCTGTTTGATATTAATTGAATATTATTATAGCCATAGCTTTTCCTAAGATAAAGAATATTTAGGAGGCAAATATGAGCTATATTAAGGCGGCAGACGTTTTGCCGCAGAACATTATAGAATTAATTCAGCAATATATCGATGGAGAAAATATATACATACCCAAAAAGGAAAATGACCATATTGGGTGGGGAGAGAAGTCGGGAGCAAGAGAAGAAATATACCGCAGAAATACCTTGATTTATAAGGAGCATTTAAGAGGGGTAAAGACAGAAGCCTTGGCAGAGAAATATTTTCTTTCGGAGAAAAGCATACAGAGAATTATTCGCACTATGAAAAAACTGTGAGTCTGTGTAACGCAGGCTCATTCTTTTTTATAATTAATTATGAGATTGGATTTACGGAAATAATGTGATAAAATGAAATTGTAGAATAAATTTATTGAGAGGAATGTTGATATGGAACAGTTAACTTATATTACCTTGCGTGAACAGCCACAGTTAAAGGACGCAGCAGCTATGTGGTTTCACAATAAATGGGGTGTACCTGTACAAGCGTATCTTGAATGTATGGACGACTATTTGAATGAAAACACAGAATACGGGTGGTATCTGTGTTTAGACGGTGACAGGATAGTTGCCGGAATGGGTGTTATTGAGAATGATTTTCACGAGAGAAAGGATCTTGCACCTAATGTGTGTGCTGTATATACCGAAAAAGAGTATCGCTGTAAAGGAATTGCAGGTAAACTTCTGAATTTGGTTGTAGAAGATATGAGGGATAAGGGAATTTCTCCGCTTTATCTGGTAACAGACCATATTGGTTTTTATGAGAGGTATGGCTGGGAGTTTTTATGTATGGTACAGGGCGATGAACCCGAGATGACGAGAATGTATATTCATAATTAAAGAAAGAACTTACTGTGTTTTTATTTAAAATTACCCATTGACAAATCAAAAAGTTTGTGATAGTATATTGTCACAGAATAAAACAAATCGTTGACGGGGACGGCTTGATATAAGCGCTGTTTTAAAGGTAACACCTTCAGAGAATATCCGACATAGGCTGGAATCGGGTATAACAGAGGTATCAACGCACACCACCCCTGAGAGTTTGCCGAAATAAGGCAGAACGGCTGACCCCGTTATAAAGTCACATTGAGGGCAGATGTATATATCTGCTGAAATTGGGTGGAACCACGCTGAAAGTATCTGCGTCCCTTTTTTGGGGGCGCAGTTTTTTTATTTTTTGAATGGAGGAAAGAAAATGATTAATGTTGAATTAAAAGGCGGCGTTGTAAATCAGTATGAAGAAAATATAACGGCTGCCGAGGTAGCAAAATCTATCAGTATGGGTCTTTACAAGGCTGCTTGCGTATGTAAGATCGACGGCGTAGTGTCGGATCTCAGAACTCCGCTTACAAAAGACTGTAAGCTTGAAATTCTTACGTTCGATGACGATGACGGAAAAAAAGCATTCTGGCATACGGCTTCACACGTTCTTGCACAAGCTGTAAAGCACTTGTACCCGAACTCACACTTTGCGATAGGCCCCGCAATAGACGGCGGTTTTTACTATGACTTTGACGTAGAAAAGGCATTTTCGCCCGATGACCTTGAGGCTATCACAAAAGAAATGAAAGCTATAGTTAAGAGCGGTTTGGAGCTTGAAAGATTTGAACTCCCCCCGAAAGAGGCTATGGAACTTCTTGAAAGTATGAACGAGCCGTACAAGGTAGAGCTTGCAAAGGAACACGCTGATAAGGGCGAGCATATTACGTTCTATAAGCAAGGAGATTTTACAGACCTCTGCGCAGGTCCGCACCTTATGAGCGTTGCACCGATAAAGGCTATAAAACTTACGGCTTGCACGGGTGCGTACTGGAGAGGAGATTCTACAAAGGCACAGCTTTGCAGAGTTTACGGTACGGCATTCCCGAAAGCGTCGCAGCTTGAGGAACACCTTACACAGCTTGAAGAGGCAAGAAAGAGAGATCACAACAAGTTAGGCAGAGAGCTTGAACTGTTTACGACATCTGATGTTATCGGTCAAGGTTTGCCGATACTTCTTCCAAAGGGTGCAAGAATTATTCAGCTTTTGCAGAGATTTGTTGAGGACGAGGAGCAGAAGAGAGGCTGGCTGCTTACAAAAACTCCGTTTATGGCAAAGAGCGATCTTTATAAAATCTCAGGTCACTGGGATCACTATCAGGACGGTATGTTCGTACTTGGAGATGAAGCAAAGGATAAAGAGGTATTCGCACTCCGTCCTATGACGTGTCCGTTCCAGTATCAGGCATACCTTAACAGACAGCGTTCTTACAGAGATTTACCGCTGAGATATAACGAAACATCTACGCTTTTCAGAAACGAGGCAAGCGGAGAAATGCACGGACTTATTCGTGTAAGACAGTTTACGATCTCCGAGGGTCACCTTATGTGCCGTCCCGATCAGCTTGAAGATGAGTTTAAAAAGTGCGTAGAGCTTACAACGTTTATGCTTACAACGCTTGGACTGTACGAGGACGTATCTTATCGTTTCTCACAGTGGGATCCTAACGACAGAGATAAATACATCGGTACGCCCGAACAGTGGGACGAAGCACAGGGTATAATGAAGAATATACTCGACAAGCTTGAAATTCCGTACAAGATAGGTATAGGCGAGGCTGCATTCTATGGTCCGAAGCTTGATATTCAGATAAAGAACGTATTCGGCAAGGAGGATACGCTCATAACGATACAGATAGATCAGATGCTTGCAGAGAAGTTCGGTATGGAGTATGTTGATAAGGACGGTACGAAGAAGAACCCGTACATCATTCACAGAACTTCTATCGGCTGCTATGAGAGAACGCTTGCGCTTCTTATCGAAAAGTATGCAGGTGCGTTCCCGATGTGGCTTGCGCCTACTCAGGTAAAACTCCTGCCTATTGCAGACAGACATCTTGATTATATCTACGAGGTCAAGGCAAAGCTTGAGGCAAAGGGTATTCGCTGTGAGGTTGACGACAGAAGCGAGAAGATCGGCTACAAGATAAGAGAGGCTCAGCTTGAAAAAGTTCCGTATATGCTCCTTTGCGGCGATAAGGACATCGAGGCACAGGTTGTATCTGTTCGTTCGAGAAAGAAAGGCGATATGGGTGCGATGACAGTCGAGCAGTATCTTGATATGATAATGGAAGAGATAGAAACTAAGGCGCTTTAATATAACGCAGACAGCAGAGTAAATCAGGCTGTGTAAAAGTAAATATTACAGGATAAAAAGAAGATCTTTATTGATCTTCTTTTTTATTTTCGACTTTTTTTCTTTTTACTTATGTAATATTTTGCAATAGCTTTAGTTTGATTGATAAATACCTCTTTTTGATCATTAGGCATTACCTCGAAACATTCCAACAGTTCACTTTCCATTGCTTTAAATTCGCTTTGCGGAGTATTCGGATCTGATGATTTGGAATAATCCAATAAGTAATCTGTTGATACTGAAAAGTAATCTGCTATTTTTTTGAGCATAGCAAAATCAGGCTCGCTTACTCCTCTTACATAACCGCTCATGGTTGACGTTGCGACATTAAGATCCTTCGCAAGCTTTTTTTGTGTTATGTTTGCGTTTTCCAGAAGAAGTCTGAGTTTTTCTTCAAATGACATTAAAACCACCCTAACAAATTTTTTTACCATTATATAACATATTGAGAAAGAATACTTTCAAAGAGCGACAGTGAACGAGATACACGTTTTTTTATTAAAAAATGATTTATTTAGTTAATATTTGACTTTTAGTAAATTATACTGTAACATAAACAAGAAACAGCCGTTTTTTGTCGGTCAAAAATAATATTAGGAGGATTTAAAATGACAGAGTTTGAAAAGGTCTTTAAAAAAGCCGAAATGGAGAAAAAGCTTACGCCTATACTTATAAGAGGAGGCATAACGCTTTTTTTAACGTTTGTTTTTACATTTTATGGAATTTATAGCACTATAAATAGAGGAGCGTTTAACTTAATTGAAACAATAGTGTTCTTTATAGTTTTCTTTATAGCGTGCTACTCAATAATAACGGTATACGTGTGGTTTTCAAGGCTTGTACATAATTGGATATTGGGATTTGTAGTTTTTGTTATTGCTTTTGGTATAATTGCCACAATGAATTTATCCGACAGCGCTGTTAATGTGCTTATAGCTATTATTGCTATATTCAGTTTTGGTTTGGATACGCTGCGTGTTATAAAGTATGTTCGTTTCAATAAAGAAAATGCCGAAGCAGGCGTACAGCCGGCAAACTATATCCCCGATGTTAATGTACCTGCGTCAAATAACGAACAGGCGGCACAGGGTACTGTTCAAGATAATAACAGCGTTAATTAATAATAGAGGAGAAGTCAAGTTAATTATTCTTTATTTTTGACGTTTCTTCTATAAACTACCATATGTATATATTAAAGAAGAATACTGTCAAAGGCAAACATAAATCGAGATAATCGTATTTTTTTTAAAAAATACGACATTCTTCATTATTTGTTGACAAATTTAAAACTATAATGTAACATAAACAGGAAATCTATATTATTATCGGGGTTAAAATGTTATGCAGGAGGATTTTGCATGAAAATCAGAAAAATTGCTTTTTTATTGGCGGTAACTGTTATTTGTACATTTATGCTGACGGCTTGCGGCGAAGAGCCTATTGATATATCCCAGCATATCAATGTAGTTTTTGACGGTCTTAACGGCAAGGGTACGGCAAGAGTAAACAGAGAAAATCTTGACGCTGCGATCGAGAGTATAATTCTTGGTGAAGATGAAGAAAATATGTCTTATGCAACACTTAACAGTGTTGACCAAATCGAGGAGTCTATAAAGCTTGATTTGGATAAAAACAGCGGACTTTCAAACGGTGACACGGTTACTGTAAATATAAGCGCCGATACAAAAAAGGCTAAGGAAAACGGAATAAAGCTTACAGGTATGGATAACCTTACTTTTACCGTATCGGGGCTAAAGGATATTACGGAGATCGATCCGTTTGATGAAGAGGTGTTTAACGTAGAAAGCGGCGAGGGAATTTACATAGAGTATACGGGAGTATCTCCTCGCGCAAATATTCAGATCAGAAATACTCTTCCCGACAGCAACCCTCTTTCAAAAGTTCAGTATGGCACAGAGGAGAGTTTCTATAATAACATCAAAAAGGGACAGACTATTACGATAGTGGCAAAAGCGCCGTCCTCGTTTGAAGATGACGGAATAGTGCTGAGTTCAGAGAAAACTACCGTTACTTGCGAAAAGGTTGACGAGTATATAAGAAGCGTTGACGACATTGACGATGAAACAATGCAGAAAATTGTAAATCAGTGCAACGATCTCTATAAATCGAAGTTTGAGTCATATTCGGACGGGTATAATGTAGCTTTTGTAAATTCCGAAGGTAAAACAATTTATAGAAGTTATATGGACAGCATAAGCGACTTTAAGTACCAAAAGGAATATTTCTTTGCATTAAAAGAGGGATTGGACGCAAAATACGGAGAAGGTATGAAAGAGAACGGCTTGTTTATTACCGCAACGGTCAATCTCAATAAGGTGAAGAATGACTTATTTGCTAAGGAAACACACGATTATAAAAACTGTAATATAAATTTCCGAGTATATGATATAGTAAAGAATAAAGACGGAGAAATACAGTATAAGGCGGATATGGTTAAATACGGAACATACATCTATGTTGATGAGGACACATTCAAAACAGAAGTAATTAATTCGTATCTTGACACTTTTGAAAAGACAGACGAGAAAAACGCAGATTTTAAGTAAATATAGTAAACGTGATTGAAAAGTTCCTATTGAGTGATAGTTATCGGTGTGTTGCAGTTCAAAGTTCAAAGCTCATGGTTCAAAGTAACATTTTTCTGAAAACTAACACCCTATAAGTTTAAAGCCGCAGGCTTTCCGATATTATTCACTATTCATTATTCATTAATTTAACTTTACAAAATTATGCATTAAGTTAAGAATTATGTTGTCTACTAAAAAAATTCCCCCGAAGTATCAAAAAGATATTGTCGGGGGAATTTTTTTGAAAGATATTGTAAAAATTTTAAATCTCTTGTATAATGATATGAGGAAGGATTTATATGAATGAATTAAGAAAATATTGCCTTGGAAGTAAAGTGAAAAACTTCTTTCGATGTTTGGGAGGGACAATTTTTATTATTGGCTTATATGTTTTTGGATTTATAATGCTTGATAATATGAATTTGGCAGATACACCCTTGGATATGCCGTCGCTTATTCTTGCAGGATTTTTGATATTGATACTGCTGTCATTGTATAGAAACATAATCGTTAAGCCTAAAAAGTTTTTTAACAAAAGAATTGAGTATTTCAGACAAAATAACGTCTTACAGCTTGTTTTAAACGATTTCTCACAGGGAGTCAGAAAGTGCAGGGACAGAGTTATTTTCGGCTATAACTGTATTATCGCAAAGGACTGCGGATATATCTTTTTTTACAATGAGATACAAAAAGCCTATATCGACACTGTAACAACTACCGATACAGACAGCGACACAGGAGTTACAACAACAGATACTACCGATTATTTTGCGGTTGATGTAAACGGCAAGAAATATCATATGTGTGAATACAGCGGCCGCCGTAACGAATGGAACGAGATAAAAACATTCTTGACGCTGAAAAACGAAAATATTCAGGTCAGGTAAGTGTAAAAAAGCTTTTACACAGCAAAAACGCATAATGTAAAAGCCTTTTGGCAGACAAACTCCCGATTTTCATGTATTATTGTGTTGCAAAGGAGATGAGGAAATGAAAATCGCAGAGCAAATAAAAAAGTACAGAGGAGAGCAGAAACTTTCTCAGGAACAGCTTGCACAGAGAATATATGTATCCCGACAGACTGTTTCAAATTGGGAGAACGGTAAAAGCTATCCCGATGTAAACAGCTTGGTTTTGCTCAGCGAGGTTTTCTCCGTTTCCGTTGATAATCTGATAAAGGGAGATCTGGAGATTATGAGAGAAAAAGTCAACTCGGAGGACGTAAGAGCATTTAGCAAATTAAGCAGCGTATTTGCGGTATTGTTTTTTGCGGCATTGTTGCTTCCTATTCCGTTGGTAAGGTTTTTAGGTGTGACAGGCATTGTGATATGGGTGCTGCTTTATGGTGTGACAATGTATTTTGCCATTAAAGTGGAAAAACAGAAAAAGAAGTTTGATATTCAGACATATTATGAGATAGTTACTTTCTGTGACGGAAAAACATTGGACGAAATAGCCAAGGCGAGAGAAGAGGGCAAACGTCCGTATCAAAAAATACTGGTTACAATTCTGTCTGCTTTTGCAGCGGCTTTTGCGGCATTGTTGTTTATTATCCTGCTCAGATAAATTAAAAAACCACGGCTCGAATAAAGTAAAGCCGTGGTTTAGTTTTATCTTATTAGCTTAGGTATCTCAATATATGATACTATCTTGTCTGTTTCGTCGTCGATGTTCCAGTCGATTTCCTTGCCCAGAAGCTTGTTTAAAGCTATATTGGGAATATTTACATTTGACGCAAGACAGCTCATTTGCAGTCCGCCCGACATTCTTGTGTTTACTTCAAGCAGATAAAGCTGTCCGTCTTTGTAGCGGAATTGTACGTTGCAGGGGTACTGCAAATTTAGTCTGTTGAGTACGTTTGCCGTTGTGCTGATTATTTCAGTATCATATACAATACGCTCGTGACGTACAGGACTTTTTATTCTCGGTATAGCTATTGTGCCCGAGGGTGTTCTCAGACAGTCAACGCTTACCTCGTTTCCCTCTAAGTACGGCATTACCATAAGCTCGTCAAAGCTTTCTCTTGTGGAAAGGGCAGAGTATAAATCATCATAGCTTATTGAAGTACCTTGATACACTCTCAGTCTGTCAAACTCGTTTACTTTTTCTGCTATCTTGCGAAAACTCATACCTCCCTCGTCACGCACAAATTTTACACAGATCTGTTCGTACTTTTTGCGAAGCTCGGTATAAGCCTCTGCAAACTGCTGTGCATTCGTTACGCTGTAAAAGTCGGGTATGCGTACATTTTCGTAATTCTTGAAAAATTCGTAAGTTTTGGCTTTGTTTTCAAGCAGGCTTACAACACTGTAATCATCAACAAGCACTTTTACTCCGATTTTCTCAAATTTATCCTTACATCTGCTGACATCAGTCATACATCTTCTCGGTACAAATACATCTATATTATGTTCTTTGCAGAAGTCAAGGCAAAAGTTTATGTATTCGTCACCTTTAAGCGGGGAGTCCTCATACCACTCGTCACATACCTTTTGTATAACGCTGTCAAGCTGTAGGTTTGTGCCGATAATGACGATTTCTTCCTCTTTGTCATCTTTCATCAGCTCAATAAGTCTGTATGCCGTACTGAACCAGTGATTGAACCATACTCGTATCATATATACATACTCCTCTCGGTTAAGCGTCTGCAAGCTTTTTAATTATTCCGCAGGTCTTGTAATGTGTAAGCGGATAATATTCTATCGGAACATTCTTCTCCTCTGCAAGCCTTACGATATGAGCAAGTTCATCTGCTCCCTTGTACTTCTCGTCTATAAGCACCTTCCACGGCACTCTCCTTAACAGAACTCGTGTAGTTTCGCCTATTCCGGGCTTTACAAGGTTTATATCATCTATGGAAAAATGCTCCGCAATCGCTTTTACCTCGTCAATTCCCTGTCCGTTAAGACGTCTTTCGGGAATATCGGAGTTTAATTCAAACTCGTTTTCTATTGCGTTAATGAACTCATAGGATAAGTCGCTGTCTGTAAGCTCCCCGTAATATACGGCACCGTGAAAATCGTCCTTTCCGATTATGTCGTCACGCAGGAATGTTCTGCTTACAAGTCCCGACACAGTGCTGTTAAGGCAAGAGCTTGGGATAAGTATATCGTCATGTGTTCCGCAAAGCTCCGTAACATTTGCAGGGTCTGCAAGTACGGCAATATCGCTCGATACATCGGGGAACTGTGACAACTCTTTTTTAAGCTCCCCTAAAATAGCGCCCTTTCCTATCCAACCGTCAACAAAGAGCAGATTTTTTGCGCCGTATTTTTCGATAAGATAGTTTAATGCGTTTTTATCTATTCCGCGTCCTCTGATTATAGAAATTGAGTAGTGCGGTACATTTATCTTATACTTTTTTGCAATATATCTTTTGATGAGTATACCTATGGGTATGCCTGCCCTTGCAAGCGATACAAGCACAACATTATTGCCCTTTTGTTCTATAATTTTATCGGATAGTTTGCCTGTTGCAAGTGCGGTGGGTTTTGCGTAGGTTTTGAGAGCCTCTTTATATACCTGCATATATTTCTCTGTCGGAACATACTCTATCGGGAGCATTTCGCAGTAGTGTTTGCCTGATTGTATAAGACGCTCACGCTCTTCAGTAGGCTGGGGCTTGACAAGTCCCGTTACGTCCTTTAATAAAAGTATAACGTCATTTCTCGAATACGACGTTTTTACAAGATTGTTTTCAATCATCTTAACACCACCTGTATATAGTAATATTTTTGTTTCCGACTGATCTGAGTGCATTGATAAGAGTACAGTGTCCGACAAATGAGGTGTTTGTACTGTCTGTTATGATGATAACATTGTCGTATTTCTTTAAATCATATATATATGTAATACGGTCTTCATCATAAAAACTTGCAAGCTCAAAGCGTTTGTGTACGGGATAGTTATCCTCTTGGCTTACGGCAATAGGACTTCTTGTTGTGGAGTGTGTAACTGCATTTATCCCCTTTTCGTTCAGTACGCTTGCCGTATAAATTGCGGGGTACATAAATTCCTCTGTGCCGATAACGAGAACTGTGTCCGTCTGTTTGATCTGCGATCTTTCCAATATACTATCCGCAAATATTCTGCAAGCTTTTGCATAATCTCTGCTGTCACAAAGTCGTCTTGTGTTGATGTAGCTTTTTGGTATGGGGATTTCTGTTAAGATCGTAGGCGAGCCGTTTCTCTCGACATACTCGCCGTCACCCTTAAAGCTGTCTGCTATTTCTGTAAAAGTATCGTGTTGTGTTTTGACAAGGTAGTGTATATCAATACCCTTATCTTTATATTTGGCAAGATGTTCCTCGTCCATACCGTTTAACAGCGATGCAACGGAGAATTTTACCTTCCTGCTGTAAGTTTTTTCTATTATCTCTATTATTTTCATTATAGTATTGCCTGTTGTGACTTCGTCTTCGGCAAATACTATTCTGTCAATATGGTTGATTATACTGTCAATGTCGTTTTTTACAAGCTTTTGTTCTGTTGCGTGGCTGTGGGATTCCGTAAAGTAGAGATAATCTACCCCCTCGATCGGCTCTCTTGTAGTCTGGATATAATAAGAACCAATAGCTATGGCAAGTCTTGCGCCTATTGCCGTAGCAGTTTCCGCAAATCCTGCAATAAGGATCTTTTCGTTTTTGTATGCAGTTTTGAGCTTCTCTGCAAGGCTGTCGAACACCTCTAAAGCGTCTGTACCTTTTACGGGAATATGCTTGCCTTGAAGTCTGTTTACAACAAGGTAACTTCTTTTAGTGTTGTTTTCCCTTTTGGCGATACGAACCATATCCTGTTGTGTATAGCTTTTCATTATATATACACCTCGTTTAGTAATTGATACCGAACACATCGGCGAGGAGTTTGACCTTTTCTGCCCAGATACAGTGGGTCTTGTACTCGTTCATACGCTCGTTTCCTTGACTGCCTGCAACAAGAGAGACTGAGTTCATACTCCAGTTAAGTATGGAATGTGCGTCCTCGATGTCTTTTTTGTTCACCTTGTAAGCACGGTTTACAACTTCTATCTGATTGGGGTGAATGACAGTCTTTCCGATAAAACCGCAAAGCTGATCTCCGACAATTTCGTTTTCCATACCCTCTTCCCAGTTATAGCCGTGGAAATACTCCCATACAGGGCCTGAGATAACGTAATCAAGACCGAACACTGTTACAATATCGCTGAATATTGAAGATACGGGCTTAATGTCGTGAATACTTTCATCACAGTGACGTCTGAACCCAAAAAGTTTACACAAATCGTTTCCTCCCACACGAATATTCAGCACGAGAGGTTCAATTCTTTTGAGCTTATCCTTGATAGCATACAGAATATCATAGCGGTTTCTTATATCTATCATAGAGGGACTTTCAAGGATAGGCATCATATAGATAGTTCTGTTATATTTTTCGTTTATCGCAAGTATACGGTCTATGTATTCATCGGCAGTATCGGGTACAAATTTCGGAATAATAAACCCTGTGATAAGTGTCTGAGCGTCGCCGAGTTGTGACATAAGTCTTTCTATCTGCTCGCTTTGACGAACTCTGATAAATATTTTAGGGATAAAGAAACTGTTTTCTTTACTTCTTTCGTAAATTTTATTTAGAGATCTTATCATTATTTGTTCCGCTTCGGGAAGAAAGTCATCGTTGATCGTATCTTCAAGACAAAGGGCGAGAGAGTACGGTTTGCTGAACCTCTCGCTTATTATCGAACGGGAAATAGTTTCGTTATTTGCGGGGCAGTACAGCAAAGCACCTACGCTGTAATAAATTTTGTCATCTTTCATAATTAAAATATAACTCCTGTCAATTCAGAATTTTTCTTAAAAACAATGAAACCTTCCAAAAACCGTTTCAAATTAAATTATAGCACAAATCAGAATAAAATGGTAGATATTTTTAAAGTTTTGTGGTAGAATTATTGTGTAAATATATAGTCAAAAAACGTAGATTTATTATACAAATTCGTGAAAACGTGGGGAAGTGAGCATATTATTATGGAAAATATAGTAACAAGATCGGAGCACATCAAAACAATAACCGATTTTATGAATTACAGCTCGAATAACGGTACGTTTGTAAGAATTGTCGGAGAGGACGAAAGACTTTTGGCTGAAATATCGAAAATGGACACAGAATTATCGCTTTCAGCAATATCGGGTAAACTGTCGTACAAAAGGATACAGGCGCTCCCGAATATTTCCGATCCAAAAGATGTTGAGTTTTATACAGAATGCTACAACGACTGGATAAGGTGCGGCAGAAGACGAATACTGTCAAAATGTACGCTGAGATCAGACAAGGCGGACGAAAAGCTGTCCTCTGCTGTAAACGAGGTCACAAGACAGCTGCGAGTGTTAAAACCAATGCTTACAGACTCAATGGAGAAAAACGCTGTAATAAAGCTTTTGTATCGTTTCGATGAGGTAATGAAAGGTTTTTCGGATCGGAAAGGCTTTTATGATTGCGCAAAGCTTGTATCTGATAACGTAACAAAGGAGCAGGATTATCTTTTCTTTTATATGCTGTCGCTTATGGGAGTAAATGTATTGCTCATTCAGAACAGAAGCGATATTGATATTTACCAGAAACAGCTTAAAATATCTGCTTGTACGGTTACGGGGCATTTGGGCGGCAGTCAAATACCTTTATACAGAGAACCGCTTGCGTTACAAAATAATCAGCCTGCCGTACAGCAGAGACCACAGCAAACTGTGTCAACAAGACTTGCTCCCGAAACTACAAGGTCAAACCCTACTGTAAGAGTGAATATCCCGCCAAGACCGCCAAAAAACAGACCTGTGCAAAGCATACCCCAGTCGCCGCCTGTGAGAAGTACGCCCGTGATCACACCTACCGTGAGAACAGCGCCTCAGACGCAGGATAATCGTGGAAATATTAGGGTAACTATTCCTCCAAGACCCGACAGGAAAAGAAATACTGTACCGCAGCCGACACAGCCGCAAAGAAATACACCTATGCCGAATTATCCCCAAAATACTGTGCGAGCACCGCAGCCGACACAGCCGCAAAGAAATACACCTATGCCGAATTATCCGCAGAATACAGTGCAAGTACCGCAGCCGACACAATCGCAGAGAAATACACCTATGCCGAATTATCCCCAAAATACTGTGCGAATACCTCCGGCACAGCAGTCTGTTAGGGGGATAATTCCTCCGCAGGTACAGCCGATAAGAAACACGCCTATGCAGAATAATCAGCCTGTAATGAGTACGGGACGGGAACTTTCGTATGAACAGCTTGCAGGGCTTGCAGTGTCGATAGTGCAGATACTTGTATTTAAGGGAAGTCATAATTTCAACAGACAGCCCGATACATCGGGTTCGGGTATTATGATAGGAGAGCAGGGCTATATTCTTACAAACTGCCATGTTACGGATTGCGGCAGACTGTACGGCGTTCGGGTTGAGAATGACAGCAATATCTACTATACGGACAGACTGATAAAGTATCACAGAGATCTCGATCTTGCAGTGCTGAGAATAGACAGACGTCTTGATCCTCTGCCTGTTTTTAAAGGGCAGGGCGGACTTTCACGAGGTCAGAGAGTTGTGGCTATCGGCAGCCCCATGGGACTTTTTAATACGGTTTCGGACGGAATTATATCGGGATTTCGTGAGATAGACGGTGTAAATATGATACAGTTTACCGCTCCCATATCTCCCGGAAGTTCGGGCGGAGCTGTTCTTAATATGTTTGGCGAGGTCATAGGAATAAGCACGGCAGGGCTAAAATACGGTCAAAATATAAATCTTGCAGTACCATATGACGCAATTAATATGTTTTGCAGCAACTTTATGTGAGGGTATAAAAATAAATTTATGAATAAAAAAATAAATTCTACAAAAATATATTGTTAAAGCTGTTTAAATATGGTATAATCACTGTGTGAAGGTATAACTAAGGAGATGAAAATTTATGAATAACAATATGTTTAACACGGCAAATGCTCCCGTCAATACAAATATGTATCAGCAGAACGGCAATTTTGTCGGAGGAAATGCGTATCAGCAGAACAACACGCCTGTCGGAGGAAATATGTACCCACAGAATAACGGTAATGTTGGAGGAAATATGTACCCGCAAAACAATACTGCGTACCGTCCTGTATATAACGGCGCAGGTTACAGACTTCCGAAGAAAAAAACAAAGGTTACGTTTAACGCTCCCGTTACGCTGTCTTTTGTTATAGTGTGTTTTATTGCGTTGATACTCAGCGATCTTACGGGAGGTTTTACTAACGATCTGCTTTTCAGCGTGTATCGTTCGTCGCTTTTAAGTCCCTTTACGCTGATACGATTTTTCGGTCATGCGATAGGTCATGCGGACTGGTCACACCTTTTGGGCAATATGATGTTTATTCTTATATTGGGGCCGCTGCTTGAAGAAAAGTACGGTTCAAGACCTCTGCTTGTCATTATGGTAGCTACGGCTTTTGTAACAGGTGTTGCAAGCTTCATACTTTTCCCGAATATCCAGCTTCTCGGCGCAAGCGGTATAGTTTTTGCGCTTGTTCTCCTGTCATCGTTTACGAGTATAGGCGAGGGCGAAATTCCGCTTACATTTATTTTGGTAGCGATACTCTACATAGGTGAGCAGGTTTATGACGGAATATTCCTTGAGGATAATATATCAAACTTCACTCATATCCTCGGAGGTATCTGCGGCGCTGTATTCGGCTATCAGCTCAATAAAAAGAAAATAAAGCCGCAGACAAGTAATTCTGCTGTCGGAAGTTTTCAAAATACAGGTACATACTACTGATAAAGTAAGATGTAGGGTGAAGTTGTAATATGTTTGAACATAAGAGCATTCAGCGGTTAGATGATTTTTTTTTAACGCTTGACAAAAGACGGGAAAGATCGGTATTTTTTTACAGAATATCGGGCTATAATAAAGATGTAGATGACTTTATACTGAAATACTATAACACGGCGCTCAAAAACGGTACGGTGATCGAAAACGGCATACCAAACCCCACAGGCGATAATTTATTGTTCTTCTCGGATATGATGGGTCATCAGTTCTTTCTGGACAAGGATTTTATAGAGAGAGCTATGGCAAGATGGCTGCCGAGAATGAAAGTTATGGCAAGGGGCGATATGTCGGCAGCTATTTACCGCGCATTGTCGTCACTCAAAAATATGGGCAAGAATGACAATGTTGTAAAAAATGCCTATATCAAATTTATGTGCTGGCTGTACTATCGTTTTGAAAGTGTAGTGAACAGACTGGGGGATAATGATGTTCCCAAAATCCTGTACGAGGGAAGTATTGGCAGATATGAGCTTTTGCTTGTGTCTATTCTGTGCGGCGCAGGGTGCGACGTCGTACTTTTGCTAAATCACGGAGAGGAAGAGTATCGTTCCATAGATACAAGAGGAACGTTGTCAAACAAGCTTGAACTCCCCGATATGAAACCGTTTCCCTCGGGTTACGGTATAGAGTATATAAGAGAAAAACAAAAGAAAGCCGACGTACTCAAAAGACTTTACGGCGAACCGCCTGTAATCAGAAACTGTACCAACGCATGGCTTGAGGGCAATATTCTTGAAGACATTAAGAAACCGCCCGTAACAAGAGGCAAAGACACAAATTTGTTTTATAATGCGTTTTGCAGGATAACAGGCGCAGAGGATAAGGTGACATATGAGAATGAGCTTTATCAGTTCTATCTTGAAATAAAGAACGGAGGAAGAACATTCTGTATAGTGAATAAGGAGATACCTGTTCCTACCGCCGAAGAAACAGCAAGAATTAATAAGCGTAACTATACCACTAAAGAGGAAATGATAAGAGATCTTATAGGCAAGGTGAGATGTCCTTTTGATATTCAGCTTGAAAGATTGATCAGAACAGCCTTTGTGGATATAGTAACGGAGATATCGGAAGCTCAGGATATGAATTTAAACAAGCTTACAAGCAAGGCGGTTTATATTTTGTGTTGGCTTTTGAGATATTTTGATATTTTGTTTAACAACTGGCATATGCCTTTTGTTTCACTGTTTATATATCTGGGAGGCTGCAGGAACGATAACGAGGCTTATTTCCTCAGATTTCTTGCAAGACTTCCTTGTGATGTGCTTATACTTGTGCCAAATCTCAACACACGCTGTGTACTTGCGGACAAGGTGCTGTTTGAGCAAAAAAATCAGCAGTCATTAAATATAGAAAGCTTTCCGACAGAGAGCAGCGGTATTCGTATGGCAACTGCTGCGTATCATGCCGAACGTGAGCTTGACGAAATAATGTACAGCAATTCGGGAATGTACAGAAATTTTCAGTATTCAAAGGCAAACGCCGTAACGCTCCGCACAATGTATGAGGAGATAGCGATACTTTGGGATCAGGAAATGCGTTATCGCCCGAATTTCAGTACGGTTGACAACATAGTCAATATGCCCGTTATATTTGCAAAGGTATCGGGTGTAAAGGACGGAGATGTGTCAAAATACTGGCAGGGGATAAGGCAGCTTATCAATGAGGATACGCTTGTTATTTCGTCTGCGCCATATATAGATTACAGCGTGCGCAACGCTCTGGGAATAAATACTACGGAGTGTTTCAAGAACGGAAAGGTTCAGAAAAACACCATATACAACAGCCGTTACTATCAGTACAGTATGCTAAGACCCGAAACTCAGGAGTATATACTCGATAAGCTCCAGATACTCATAGATTCACGAATAATTGTGGGAACTTTTGCAGACGGAACAGAGTATAATATCGTTTCTCAGATACTGAATATGCCTACCGAGGTAGTAAGGCTGATACAGAAGTTTGACTTCACAAAACGCAATCCAAAGGTGATATATATTAATACTAGCGAAAGACCTATATCGCCTGCGGACGCCACATTAATGGCATTTTTGAATGTTGTAGGATTCGATGTGCTGTTCTTTGTGCCTACGGGTTATCAGACGATAGAGAGATTTTATACAAGACCTGTGGTAGACGAACATCAGATTGGTGAATATATGTATGATATGCAGATACCAAATCTCGGAGTACCCTCGGGCGCTACGGGAAAACCTGCAAAACAGACATGGATAAAAAAATTCTTTAAGAAAGGGAAGTAGGGAAGATTTATGGGAATTGATTTTAACAAAGCGCCTGTACAGCCGCAGCAGCCTGTACAAAATCAGTCTGTGATAGATATTACGCCTGTCGAAGAGAAACAGGAATATAATATCGTTGCGCAGAGGGAAACTTGGAACTCTCAGCTTGTAGGTTCTAAAGAGGTAGATACTCTTGTAAGCAGGATCGATCTGAGTGATGTAAACAGTATTGTTACATTCGGAGCAGACGCAGCTAACGAAATCGCAAAGGCGTCGGACGTTGTTCTTCGCAACGTGAATTTATCTCAGCTTGATGACGCAAGCGAAATGCTCGGTACACTCGCAAAAATTATGAGTGTGTTCGATATTGACGAGATAAAGGATAATCCCGGTTTTTTTGATAAGCTTTTCGGCAGTCAGAAAAAGAGAATAGAAAAAATACTCGGAAAATACAATAATATGGGCGAACAGGTAGATAAGATCTATGTGCAGCTTAAAACGTACGAATCCGAGATCAACGGGTCAAACAGAAACCTTGAAGAAATGTTCAATGCAAATGTTGAATATTATCATCAGCTTGTAAAGTATATTCTTGCCGCAGAGCAGGGCTGTAAGGAGATAGAGTCTTATATAGACAAGAGAAAGAAAGACCTTGCAGATACAGGCGATACGGCTATCCAGTTTGAGATACAGTCATGCGAGCAGGCTTTGGCTATGCTTGAACAGAGAACACATGATTTAAGAACAGCAGAGAGCGTTGCAATGCAGTCCATACCTCTTATAAAGACTATGGAATACAGCAACCTTAACTTGATTAGAAAAATAGATTCTGCATTTATCATTACGCTGCCTATATTTAAGCAGACGCTTGCGCAGGCTATAATGCTTAAGCGTCAGAAGATACAGGCGGACGCAATAGCGGCTCTTGATGAAAAAACTAACGAAATGCTGATAAAGAATGCGCAGAATGCAGTTGAGCAGTCAAAGCTTATCGCTCAGCTTTCAACAGGAAGTTCTATCAAGATAGAAACACTTGAAACCACATGGAAAACGATCATGGACGGTATTCAGGAAACACAGGCAATTCAGGCAGATGCAAAGAAGCAGCGTGCCGATGCAAAGGTAAGACTTGAACAGATCAAGAATGATTTTTACAAGAATTACCATATACCAAACTAACATCATAAAACATTAAAATGGGAGGAATTTACTATGGCAATCAATCTTTCAAAAGGACAAAAGGTAGATCTTACAAAGGGCAATCCGAGCCTTAAAACACTTATGGTAGGTCTTGGTTGGGACGTAAACGCATTTGACGGCGGTTATGACTTTGACCTTGACGCTTCGGCATTCGTACTCGGCGCTAACGGTCTTTGCCCGACAGACAAGGACTTCATCTTCTACGGCAACCTCAAGCACGCAAGCGGCGCAGTTGAGCATATGGGCGACAACCTCACAGGCGCAGGCGATGGCGACGACGAGCAGATCATGGTTGATCTCTCAAAGATCCCCGCTAATATCGAGAGAATTGCATTTACGGTTACTATCTATGACGCAGAGTTGAGACGTCAGAACTTTGGTCAGGTTTCCAACGCTTATATCCGTATAGTTGATATGGTAACAGGTCAGGAGATCATTCACTACGACTTGGGAGAGGATTTCTCAATCGAAACAGCTATCGTAGTAGGCGAGATCTATAAGCGTGACGGCAACTGGAAGTTCAATGCTATCGGCAGCGGTTTCCAGGGCGGACTTGCAGCACTTTGCGGTCACTACGGTATAGAAGTAGCCTGATAAATCTAAATACGAATAATAAGCATTGTCCGTACATTAGTGCGGGCAGTGCAGTTAATATATATTTGGGAGGCTTTTATAATGACGGTCAATTTGGCTAAGGGTCAGAAAGTAAGTCTTACAAAGGACAACCCCGAGATACAAAGACTGGTAGTGTGTATGGGCTGGGACGTTAATGCGTACGATACAAGAGAAGTATTCGATATTGACGCTTCGGCTTTTATGCTTGGCGCAAACGGTAAGGTAGCGGATTCGAGAGATTTTGTATTCTACGGCAATCTTGCTCATACGTCGGGAGCAGTAGTACACAGAAGCGATATCCCCACAAACAGCGGCGATGACGCACAGATCATAGTTGACCTTATGTTAATGCCTGATAATGTTCTTAGAATTGCGTTTACGGCTACAATTTATGACGCAGAGGACAGAGGTCAGGGATTTGGTCAGGTAAGCAATGCGTATATTCGTATAATTGACGAACAGACAAATACAGAACTTATGAGATATGATCTTGCAGAGCGTTTTTCTGATGAAACGGCAGTTGTTTTCGGAGAAATTTACAAGAATAACAGCGAGTGGAAATTCAACGCTATGGGAAAAGGCTATCAGGGTAATCTTGCGGCGCTTTGTGACCGCTACGGAGTAGAAGTCGGTTAATATGGGAGTGATATAAATGTCAGTAAATTTGCAAAAAGGACAGAAAGTAAGCCTTTCTAAAGTAGGACTTACAGCAGGTGTAGGCGGCGGATTGTCAAGCATAGTAGTAGGACTTGGCTGGGACGAGGCAAAGCAGGGAAGCAGCGGACTTTTCGGAGGATTTTTCGGACGTCAGCAGGATTTTGACTGTGACGCATCGGCAATTCTTCTGAGAAACGGCAGACTTGTAAATAAAAACGATGTAGTGTATTTTAACAACCTTACGCACTTCACAGGTGCAGTAAAGCATATGGGCGATAACCTCACAGGAGGCGGCGACGGAGATGACGAGCAGATCGTTATTGACCTCAACAGACTGCCTGCCGAGTATGACAGAGTTGTTATTGTTGTAAATATTTATCAGGCATATTCCCGTAATCAGCATTTCGGTATGATAAACAACGCTTTTATCAGACTTGTAAATATGTCTAACGGTATGGAAATGTTAAGATATAACCTTACTGAAAATTACAGCGGTATGACAGCTATGATTTTCGGAGAGATTTACAGACACGGCGGCGAGTGGAAATTCAATGCGATAGGTTCGGGAACTAAAGACGGTTCGATAGGTGACCTCGCACAGAGATACGCTTAATATAATCATTATCGTACACGGGAGAAGCGTAAATAGGCGTTTCTCCTTGATGTGCGTATTTGATATATTTTATTTTTATTAACAGGGGGTATTTTTAGTGAAATACAACGGGCTAACCGACAAGGAAGTCGAACAGTCAAGGGAACAATATGGTTCAAACGTGATCCCTGATTCCGAACCCACCACATTCTGGGCGGAATTTAAGGAAACATTCGGAGATCCTATGATCAAGATACTGCTTGTAATAGCGGCTATAATGATCGTAATGTTCTTTTTCGGAAAGGCTGAGATCTACGAGCCGATAGGTACAATTGTTGCGATTTTGGTAGTTGCAACGGTATCCGCTAAAACAGGAGTTGCAAGCGATACTAAGTACAGAGAGCTTAAAGACAGTACAGAGAAGGACAAGTGCAAGGTGTATCGTAACGGTCTTGTAACTGTTATTGATATGGACGATGTAGTTGTAGGCGACAAGGTGCTTTTACAGTCGGGTGATAAGATACCTGCCGACGGTGTTCTTATTGACGGAAAGCTAAAGGTAGATAACTCCGCTCTTAACGGTGAGGCTGAGGAATGTAAAAAGACAGCTGCCGAGGGAGATGTAACATTCCCCGAGAAAATTACGGGCGATACATTCGTAGATAAGCACTCGCTTTTCAGAGGTGCGGTAATTTTTGACGGCGAGGGTGTTCTTGATGTAAGAAAAGTCGGTCTTAAAACCGAAATGGGCAGAATGGCTGAAGAGATGCAGGAGGACGAGCCTGATTCTCCGCTCAAAGTAAAGCTTGCAAAGCTTGCAGGTCAGATCTCAACATTCGGTTACATAGGCGCGGCAGTAATTACATTACTCTATATCGCATACTTTATTTTCTTCCAGCCGACAGCAGCAGGCACAACAGGTCCCGCAGCTTTCTTCGGTCAGGATATAGGTATAATTATTCAGAAGTTTGTTGATGCAGTATCGCTTGCGGTAGTTATCATAGTATGCGCAGTTCCCGAGGGACTTCCGCTTATGATCTCGCTTGTTCTTATGCAGAACACAAGCAAGATGCTCGATCATAACGTACTTGTTCGTAAGGCAGAGGGTATCGAAACAGCAGGTTCGCTCAATATCCTGTTCAGCGATAAGACAGGTACAATCACAAAAGGTAAGCTTGAGGTTGTAGAGTTCTTCACAGCGGACGGAAAGACAATTCCGCTTGCAGATCTCAGCAAATCAAGCAAGGTAAAGGGACTTGTTGATCTTGCAATAGGCAAGAATACACAGTCTATGTTCGATGATAAACACAAGGTTATCGGCGGTAACGCAACAGACCAGGCTTTGATGAGATTTATCGGAGAGGAAACATTCAACGCACTTGCACAGAATAAGGATTATGCAGTTTCCGAGAGTCAGGGCTTTAACTCTACAAACAAGTTCAGTCAGGCAAGAATAGAGAAAACAGGCAAGACATTCTATAAGGGCGCTCCCGAAAGACTTCTTGCGTCTGCTAAGTCCTATCTCGATAAGGATGGTACAGTAAAGAAGATCGACAAGAAGGTTCTCGATAAGAAGATAGACGAGCTTGCAGACCGTGCTATGCGTGTGCTTGCGTTTGGTTATTCGGAGAAGAAGCTTACAGAGAATAAGATAAACGAAGATGTAGTAATAGTAGGTCTTGTAGGTATTCGTGATGAAGTTCGCCCCGAGGCTAAGGACGCTATCGCAGAGGTACAGCAGGCAGGTATTCAGGTTGTAATGATAACAGGTGACCGCCTTGAAACAGCAGTAGCTATTGCAAAGGACGCAGGACTTCTCAAAAATGATACGGACGTAGCTCTCTCCTCTGCGCAGCTCAATGATATGAGTGACGATGAGGTTAAGAAGGTTATCCCGAATATCAGAGTAATTGCAAGAGCATTACCGACAGATAAGTCAAGAATGGTTCGCCTTTGTCAGGATATGAACCTCGTTGTAGGTATGACAGGCGACGGTGTAAACGATACTCCTGCACTCAAACGTGCTGATGTAGGCTTTGCTATGGGCAGCGGTACAGAAGCGGCTAAGGAAGCTGGTAAGATAGTAATTCTCGATGATAACTTTAAGTCTATCAAGGACGCTATCTGGTACGGCAGAACGATTTATCACAATATTCTTAAATTCTGTAAGTTCCAGCTTGTTATTAACGTAGCGGCAGTAGTAGTAAGCGCTATTGCACCATTCTTCGGTATTGAGGAGCCGCTCAAAGTTACACACCTTTTGTTCGTAAACCTTGTAATGGATAGTCTTGGTGCAATTATGCTTGGTAACGAGCCTGCGCTCAAGAAGTATATGCGTGAAAAGCCGAGAAGACGTGATGAGAGTATTATCAGCAAGTCTATGATGGCTCAGATAATAACAATGGGCGCTTGGCTCACAATTGTAAGCTTTGCATTCCTTAAGCTTAATGTATTTGGTGGTTTCTTTAGTGCAACACCTGCAAAACTCGATAATGTTGATGCAATGGATATTCGTCTTACAGGTTACTTTGTATTGTTTATTCTTGCAGCTCTTGCCAACGGATTTAACGTTCGTGACAACGGTTTCGGAATATTCAAGGGTCTTGGCGAGAACAAGAATTTCCTTAAAGTAATGTGTACGATTATACTCATTCAGGCTCTTATCGTAAACTGCGCTTTAATTCCTCTTGCACCGTTCCAGTTTATCGGTGAGATGTTCAGCTGCGTACCGTTCGGTTTAACGGGCTGGTGTGTAGTAATTGTTCTTGCGCTTACAATGATACCTGTCGATCTTATCAGAAAAGCAGTTATCGGAGCAGGCAAGGCTGAAACAGCGTCCGTTGAAAATACAGAAGAAGCAGCAGAATAATTATAGTGGACGACAAAGAAAATTGCCTAAAAAGAAAAAAGCATAATAAAGTTTCGCTCAAGCCTTTTCAAAGGTACCCCAAGGGCACTTCCTACGGTCGCTTGCAGGGTGCAGGGACAGAGTCCCCTAAAATTTTTGGAACGACTTTTATAAATATGATTTAATACTATTAGGTAAAAATAAAAGTCGTTTACTATAAGTTATAATTACAGCTCGGTATGAAAGTATCGGGCTGTTTTTATTTAGATTCGCTGTGAAAAGAATAATTAATTGAAAATTATAACATCACAACAAGTTTGTTAATCCCAATGTTGCAAAGTTTACAGATTTGTAGTATAATAAAACAAATACTTAATTAAACGGAAAGGTTAGATAGATTATGTTTGAAAGTAAAGCTGCTAAACGACTGCTTTCGATATATCTGATTATAACTATATCTGTACTCACAGTTTTATCGGGGTGCAGAAACAATATAGTTATAGAGGAAACACCCGATACGCCCGAACCCGATGTTTTACATATAACGGCAACTGCTTTTGCAACATACGATTTTTGCCGACAGATCGCAGGGGAGCTGGCAGAGGTAGAAATTCTTATAGGTCCGGGCGAGGACAGCCACAGCTATACTCCGACTAAAAAAGATATGGATAAGATAAAATCAGCCGATATTTTTATATTTACCGGTACCGAGAACAGAATAAAAGATGCAACTCAAACAGACGACAACCCAAACAGGCGGCTTATAGATGTATCCTCGCTTGTGCCGATGCTTGAAACAACTGCCCCTGCGGAAATGGATACGGCATTTGAAACTGACGATACGGCAATTCATCACGAGAAGTACGATGAACACGTCTGGACTTCGATCGACAATGCCGAGGTTATATGCCAGGCGATAGCGGATACTCTATGCGAGATAGACGAGGAAAACAGCTATTATTACAGAAGTAACTGCGAGGTATACCTGTCACAGCTTTCATCTCTTAAAAGAGATATTCGCAGGATAGTTTCATCTGCCGAACGCAAGACGATAATTATGGCAGGAAGAAATTCACTAAGGTATTTTGCGGAGGAGTTCGGACTTGAAGTATATACGGCATATCCCGACTGTACAAAGCCGTACGGAGATTATCCCGGAGCGGTAAAGTTTTTGGAGGATAAAGCCCTTGTCGATAATATCCCCGTGGTTTTTTATGATGAAATGACAACGGGCAGTATAGCTCAAAAAATTACCGACGGTACAGGCAAGGAAACAGCCGTGTTTTATTCCTGTCATAATATTTCTATGGAGGACTATATAAGCGGCGCTACATATCTTGAACTTATGACAAGAAACGAACGATCGCTTGAAACAGCTCTGAACTGAGAGGATAAATTTAAAAATAATTACTGTTTTGTCTTGACAAAATCTATTTGATATGATAACATATAAAGAATTACAGAAAAGAAAACAAAAGAAATTTTATATAAAAGAGGAGTGTTTTTTTATGGCATTTTATTTTGATGAACCTTCACGTACTTTCGGCGAGTATCTACTTGTACCCGGCTATTCTTCGAGTAAGTGTATCCCGACTTCGGTTAGTCTGAAGACCCCGCTTGTCAAGTATAAAAAAGGTGAAAAGCCCGCTATTGAAATGAATATACCTATGGTCAGCGCTATTATGCAGTCTGTATCTAACGATACTATGGCTATCGCTCTTGCAAAAGAGGGCGGCGTGTCTTTTATCTACGGTTCGCAGACAGTAGAGGAAGAAGCTGCTATGGTTGCACGAGTTAAGAATTATAAGAAAGGCTTTATAACATCAACGTCTAATACTACACCTGAGAACACTCTTGCAGATGTTATTGTACTAAAAGAAATTACAGGACATTCCACTGTTGCCGTAACAGACGACGGTTCTGCTCACGGAAAGCTGCTCGGAATAGTCAGCAGCAGAGATTACAGAATTAGCAGAATGGATCCCGCAACTAAGGTTAAGGAGTTTATGACGCCGCTTGATAAGCTTGTTACAGCTCCCGCAACAACAACTCTTAAAGAAGCAAACGATATTATTTGGGAGCATAAGCTCAACAGCTTACCGCTCGTTGACGAGGACGGACATCTTGCTTACATAGTATTTAGAAAAGACTATGATTCACATAAAGAAAACGTGAACGAGCTTCTCGATTCACATAAAAGTTATATTGTAGGCGCAGGTATAAATACTCGTGACTATGCAGAGAGAGTTCCCGCACTTCTCAACGCAGGCGCAGATGTTCTTTGTATAGATTCCTCGGAGGGATTTTCCGAGTGGCAGAAGCTCACTATCGAGTGGATAAGAAAGAATTACGGCGACGGTGTAAAGGTCGGCGCAGGAAACGTAGTTGACAGGGACGGATTCAGATTCCTTGCAGAATGCGGCGCAGACTTCATTAAGGTAGGTATCGGCGGTGGTTCGATCTGTATTACAAGAGAAACAAAGGGTATAGGCAGAGGACAGGCAACCGCTCTTATTGATGTATGCAAGGCTCGTGACGAGTATTTTGAGGAAACAGGCGTTTATATTCCTGTATGCTCGGACGGCGGTATCGTTCACGATTACCATATTACGCTTGCTCTTGCTATGGGCGCAGATTTTGTAATGCTCGGCAGATACTTCTCACGTTTTGACGAAAGCCCGACAGAGAAGCTTAAAATTGGCGGCAACTATGTAAAAGAGTATTGGGGCGAGGGCTCAAACAGAGCAAGAAACTGGCAGAGATATGACCTCGGCGGAGATAAGAAGTTATCTTTTGAAGAGGGTGTTGACAGTTATGTTCCTTATGCAGGCGCGCTTAAGGACGGTGTTGCTATCACAACATATAAGATAAAGTCAACTATGTGTAACTGCGGCGCATTGTCAATTCCCGAATTCCAGCAGAAAGCAAGACTTACGCTTGTTTCTTCGACAAGTATTGTAGAGGGTGGCAGCCACGACGTAATTGTAAAGAACAGCGTTATCAATAATCAGTAAATTAAATCGGCAAATAAATGACGTCATAAGGAAGATTTCTTTATGACGTTCTTATTTTAGTGGTAATAGATGTGTGCGGTTAGTTCACAGTTCTAAGTCCAAAGTTGTTAGTTCATAGCTGTTAGTTCAAAGCTCAGAGTTCAAAGTGACATTTACTTAAAACTAAAAACTAAATCTAACAACTAACAACTAAATACAATTACACTTTGAAAAAATGAATAAATTATTAATAAGATGAATAATATTTAATGACTATTTTGATATAAAATCTCATTGATATATATAGAAAGCGAAGAAAACGAGAATAAAATTCACACGATTGGTGAAAAATACCCTTTATAAATGTCATTTCTATAATTTTTGTTTCTTTTTTGTATAAATTTCTCAAATCCACCTTTACAATATTTGATTTTTGTTTTATAATTACTATAAGTCTAATTGTGTGTAATAACAAACATAAGTTTTTTGTATAACACGGTCACAGAAAGGTTGGAATAGAAATGAGTATTGAAAAAGCAAAAGCAGAGCTTGAAAATACAACTGCTTTCAAGCGTCTGGAGTCTCTCTTTGATGAGGGTACATTTTCACAGATTGCTCCTTTCACTAAGTCGGGCAACGGCTATGCAGAGGCTGCTGCGGGATACGGCGAAGTGAATGGCTGCCCTGTATATGCGTTTGCACAGAACAGCGATATATGCGGCGGCGCAATGTCTAAGGCACAGGCGGCTAAGCTTTCTAAGCTATACGATCTTGCACTGAAAACAGGAACTCCCGTTATCGGTCTATACGACTCGATAGGCGCAAGAATCAGCGAAGGTATTGAAATGATGACAGCATACGGCGAGGTGCTCAATTACAGCGGAAAGCTTGCGGGCGTAGTTCCTCAAATATCCGTAATACTCGGACCTTGTCAGGGAACAGCGGCGCTTCTTGCGTCATGTGCAGATTTTATAATAATGAGCGAGGAAGGTAAGCTTACTGTAAAAACAAACGGCGAGGGCGGAAGTGCTAAATCAAATAAAGAGCATGGTGTGACCGCAGTTACGGCAAAGGACGAATTTGCAGCAATAGAGGCGGCAAAAAATCTTATAGTTATGCTGCCGCAGAATAACCTTTCCGATCCGTATTCGTCTGATGAGATACCGCCGATTTCCGACGGAAGTGTGATCTCATCGTTTACAGACGCAGGAAGCTTTGTTGAACTGTTTGAGGGTTACGCAGACGCAGCAACGGTAGGATTTGCCAAAATTGAGGGAGATACGGTAGGTATAGTGAAAACAAACGGCGACGTTCTCGACCGCCGCGCATGTGAGAAATGCTCAAAGATAATAAGATTCTGTGACGCTTATTCGATACCCGTTATTACACTTGCAGATGCAAAAGGGTTTGAGTGCGTAAAAGCCGCAGCAAAGCTCACCGCAGCATACGCAGAGGCAACAACTGCTAAAATAACTGTTGTTACAGGCGAGGCATACGGCGCTTTCTATATGGCTTGCGCAGGTACGGGAGCAGCGTCTGATCTTACATTGGCTCTCGATACTGCAAGCGTTTCTCCGATAGCGCCCGAAGCAGGAATTATTATTATGAACCCCGAAAAACTAAAGACGGACGCAGACGGCAGAAAGAAAGCCGTAGAGGAGTATAAAGCAAACGAGTGTTCGGCTATGAGAGCGGCAGAACAGGGACATATAGACAATGTTACAACAGAGAGTGAACTCAGAACGGTACTTGCTTTAGCGCTTGATATGCTCGCAGGAAAGAGAGAAACAACCCTGCCGAAAAAGCACAGCACGATATAAATTTTGATATTACCTGAAAGGAAGAATATATTATGAGAAATTTAAAGATTACTGTAAACGGTGTAGTATATGACGTACAGGTTGAAGAAACAGGCGCGCAAGCTCCTGCAGCAGCTCCCGCACCCGCTCCGGCTGCAAAACCTGCGCCTGCTCCCACACCTGCTCCGGCAGCGGCAGCACCGGCAGGTTCGGTACAGATCACTATCCCAATGCCCGGCACAATAGTAAGCGTGAATGTAACAGTAGGACAGAGTGTAAAGAAAGGCGATGTTCTTGTAGTATTTGAGGCAATGAAAATGGAGAACGATATTCAGGCGCCGCAAGACGGCAAGGTTGCGTCGGTACTTTGCACAAAGGGCGAGAACAAGGATTCCGGCGCAGTTCTGTTGACATTGGAATGATAGTGCGTTTAGCCCGGGAAAGGAATGTAGGATATGGCAAAAGAAAAATTTAACAGAGAAAAAGCCTCAAAAGAAAAGGCAGTAAAGGATATTCCCGAAAAGAAATCTGTACAAAAAACTCCCGAAAAGAAGAAAATCGGAGTAACCGAAACGATACTCAGAGATGCGCACCAGTCGCTTATTGCCACAAGAATGACGATAGACGAAATGCTGCCTATTCTTCCTGCGCTCGATAAAATCGGATTTCATTCCCTTGAGTGCTGGGGTGGAGCAACATTTGATTCGTGCCTGAGATTTCTTGATGAAGATCCGTGGGAAAGACTTAGAACGATCAGAAAGAATTGTCCGAACACAAAGCTGCAAATGCTTTTCAGAGGACAGAATATGCTGGGCTATCGCCACTATGCAGACGATGTTCTCGAATACTTTGTTCAGAAGAGTGTTGCAAACGGTATAGATATTATCCGTATATTTGACGCTCTTAATGATATAGATAACCTGAAAACCGCTGTTAAGGCAGCAAAAAAAGAGGGCGCGCATGCTCAGATAGCAATGTCGTATACGACAGGACCTGTGTTTGATACACAGTATTATGTCGATTATGCAAAGAGAATTGCCGATATAGGAGCAGATTCTATTTGTATAAAGGATATGGCGGCTTTGCTTACTCCGTACAAAACAGAGGAGCTTGTAAAGGCTATCAAGGGCGCGGTTGATCTTCCCGTACAGCTCCATACACACTATACATCGGGTCTTGCTTCGATGTGTTTGATGAAAGGCGTAGAGGCAGGCGCAGACGTTATTGATACGGCAATGTCGCCGCTTGCGCTCGGTACATCTCACGCACCGACAGAATCTATGGTAGCTGCATTGAAGGAAACTCCATACGACACAGGTCTTGACCTGGTGGCTCTTACCGAGATAAGAGATTACTTTATGACGCTGAGAAAAAAGTATCTCGACAACGGTCTGCTTGATCCGAAAATGCTTGCTGTTGACGCAAACGCTCTTATTTATCAAGTACCGGGCGGAATGCTTTCAAACCTTTTGTCACAGCTAAAGCAAATGGGCAAGGAAGATCAGCTTGAAGAGGTACTCAAGGAAGTTCCTCGTGTAAGAAAAGACGCAGGCTATCCGCCTCTTGTAACGCCGTCGTCGCAGATCGTGGGTACACAGGCAGTAAGCAATGTGATTTTCGGAGAGAGATACAAGAACGTCAACGGACAGTTTAAGGATCTCGTTCAGGGTAAATACGGAAAAACTCCGGTACCGATAGAGGACAGCTTCAGAAAGCAGATCATAGGCGATGAAAAGCCTGTTACCTGCCGTCCTGCGGATCTTCTCGAGCCTGAGCTTGATAAACTCAGAAAAGAATGCGAAGAGTGGTGCGAGCAGGAAGAGGACGTACTCTCCTATGCGCAGTTTGATCGTGTTGCAATTAAATTCTTTGAGAAACGCCGCAATAAAAAAGCAGGTATTGACGCAGAGAATTTCGACGCAAAGAACAAGGTACACCCAATTTAATATTCAGTTAATAACAAGCGGCAGTCTGCCCTGAGGTCAGGCTTATGCGGGTAAGACGGTCGCTTGATTGCAATAATAACATCTGACATCACGTCCTTACGGACTTGATAAAGTGCCGTAAGGCATAATATAATTTCATCTGCAGAGGAAGTTATAAAATGGAAGAACAAGGAAAAAAGAATCTTCCCGGCGAGGGTCAGGCTGAAGAGCAGGAGAATGTATCTGCTCAGCAAGCAGTACCGAACGGGGAAGGAGTATCGGGGATAAATCCTCCGAGCGGAAGGCAGGATACGGGGCAGGGCTACGGATACCCCCAAGCTCCGAATGCCTACGGAACCGCTCCGAGAGCTCCGCAGTACGGATATAACCCTGCTGTACCGGGTGCGGCTTATCCGCAGACACCGTATCAGGCAGGTTATCCGCAGTATCCACAGCAGCCGTACCGTCCTCAAACGGCAGGCGGCTATCCTACGCAACAGACCGCAAGACCGTACGGAGCATATCAACAGAATGCAAACGGAACAGGTCCCGGTCAATATAATTACAAAGCAAGTATGCAGCAGCATAATCAAGGAAGTACCTACACCGGGGCAGGTCCCGGACAGTATGATTTCAGAGCAGCTGCGGCAAATGCAACAGCGCCGAAACCACAAACGGCAACACCTAATCCACAGCAGACGCCTGCTGCGCAGACAGGTCAAGCGCCGTACGGCTATCCGAATTATCAACAGCAGCAGTACCCGAATTATCCAAAGCCGCAGGGCGCAGGATACGGATATTATCCGCAGGGTCAGCAGCAGTACGGTTATCCGTCACAGTACGGTAACGTGCCGCCCGGACAGTCGTATATTCAGTTTACACCTCAATATGGTTACGGCAGCAATATGTATAACCAGCCAAGACCAAATCAGCAAGGCGGTTACAATGCACCTGTACAGGGACGTCCGCAGCAGCCGACAGTAAGTAAACCTCAGCCGACAGTTCCCGGACAGAAAACAAAACCTGTTGCAGCAAAACCCGGTGAACCCCAAAAAACTGCTGAAAAGAAACCCGTTGACAGTGAAAAGAAGCCGACAACATTACCTGCTAATGGGGAAGTTGTAGAGGAGATAATCACAGAGGACGGCAAGAAAAAGAAAATTGTCAAAAGAGTTGTGAAGAAAACTCCGTCAGGCAGAGATGAGAAACCCAAAGCAGACGGTACACCTCGTTTTGTACAGGAACAGGTTAAGGAGATAAAGGAACGCACAGGCGAAGAGCCTATTGTGGTTGTGAAGTCTAAACAGGCTAAGAAAAAACCGAGCAAGGAAGGCGTTTACGAGCCGTCGCTCAAGGATATGATTTTCGGACCTCCAAAGAAAGATGATTCCGATAAAGAAGCAGATTTCTTTGAGTGGAAATGCCCCGAGTGCGGTACGGTCAATGCCGACTATGTATCTACCTGTAAATGCGGCTGTACTCAGAGAAGAGCACAGAATATAGCAAAGGGCAGGATACCTCACCCGAGTACACAGAAAGCCGGCGATACTCAGGATAAAAAAGACGATCAGCCTGCTATCATAAAGAATGAGCCGCAGACAGCTCCAAAGGTAAGCGAAGATCAGCTTATTACTCCTGATGATATGTTTAGCTTTGGCGATATTCCCGAAATGACTGCCGCAGATGCAATAACACCGCCTCAGACACAGCAGGAACAGCAGACACAACAGGAACAGCCTCAAACAGACGAAAAGAAAGAGGAAGTTCCGGACGATTACGATCCCGAAATGCCTGAGAAGGTAGAGCTTACCGAAGAGGAGATACAGGCTCAGATAGATGAGTTTATGAATGCTCCTATTCAGGTATGGCGTCCAAAATCACAGTCGGGTACAGACAAAAATGCAAGAACAGAAATTTTTGTAATGGGCAAACCTGAAGAGGAGAAGAAAAAGGAAGAAGAAAGCAAAAAAGAAGAAAAACCTGCCGAAGCTTCTCCGAGTATCGACAAGAAGGATGAAAAAGATCCCGAAAAAGCAGAGGAGAAAAAGCCCGAAGCAGTAAAAGCCGATACGAAAAAGACAGCGCCTGTTACTCCCGTAACGGCAAAAAAAGAAGAAAAGCCCTCAGCTAACGTACCTGATCCCGATGATTTTGACGGTAATGTAAACGATAAAGAGTGGAAATGTTCCTCGTGCGGTTCGCTTGTTTCCGTAGATGACAAAGTGTGTAAATGCGGTCATCAGCGTGGTAAGCGTATGATGTCCTATGAGGATATTATTCGTGCAACAAGAAAGAAACCTGCTCGCAAGCCGGAGAATACAGCCGAACAAAAACCAAAGGACGCTAAGAGTACGGTATCTGCTAAGCCCGAGGCTAAGAAAGCAGACGCTGTAACAGCTAAAAAGCCTGAAATAAAACCTGATGTAAAGCCCGTTGTTAAGACAGAAAATAAACCTGCCGACAAAAAGGCTGATGATAAGGATATAAAAACTCTTGTAAAACCCGATGCAAGTTCATCTGTAAAGACTTTAGTAAAGCCTGAGGCGAAAACCGCTCAGAAACCTGAAACAAAGCCTGAACAGAAACCTGTTGAAAAGTCTGCTGTAAAAGCAGAACTTGTAAAACCTAAACTTGATAAAAAGCCTCAGACAGAAGCTAAACCGGAGAAAAAGGAAGAAAAGCAGCTTTCTCCGCAGGAAGCTCTTGAGGCAAAGATAAGAGCCGAGGAAGAGGCTAAGATCAAAGCTGAGCTTGAGGCAAAGAAAAAGAGGGAAGAAGAACTTGCAAGGATAAGAGCCGAAGAGGAAGCTAAGATCAAGGCTGAATTGGAAGCTAAGAAAAAGGCAGAAGAAGAAAGAGCAAGAGCAAGAGCAGAATTTGAAGCAAGAATTAGAGCCGAAGAGGAAGCTAAACTAAAAGCCGAGTATGAAGCTAAGCGTCGTGCAGAGGAAGAAGCAAGACGCAGAGCCGAAGAAGAGGCAAAACGTAAGGCAGAGCTTGAAGCAAAACTTCGTGCAGAGGAAGAAGCTAAGCGTAAGGCCGCAGAGGAGGCAAAGCGTGTTGCAGCAGAAAAGGAAGCAAAACGCAAAGCCGAGGAAGAAGCAAGACGTAAGGCAGAAGCCGAAGCAAGAAAGACAGCTAAGCTTGATGCAGAGAAGAAGGCAACTGATGCAGCAAGATCAAAGGCTCAGATTGCCGCAAAGATAAAAGCAGAAGAAGCTGCAAGGATAAAAGCAGAAGCCGAAGCAAGAAAGACAGCTAAGCTTGACGCAGAGAAGAGAGCGGCTGATACAGCAAGATCAAAGGCTCAGTATGCCGCTAAAATAAAGGCAGAAGAGGCTGCAAGGATAAAAGCAGAAGCCGAAGCAAGACGTCAGGCTAAGGAACTGGAAGCAAAGAAAGCAGCCGAGGAAGCTAAGAGAAAAGCCGAAGAAGAATTAGCAAAGCGTAAAGCCGAAGCTGAAGCAAGGCAAAAGGCGAAAGAGTTAGCTGCCGAAGAAGCTGCGAAATTTGCAAGAGATAAAGCCGAAGCCGAGATAAAACGTAAAAAAGAAGCCGAAAACCGCCTTAAAGCAAAGAATGAAGCTGCTGCAAAGGCTGCGGAAACTGCAAAGCTTAAAGCGAATGAAGAAATAAAACGCAGAGCAGAGGAAGCCGAAGCACGATACAGGTCAAAGATCGCTGCCGAAATAAAAGCAGCGACAACGGCTAAATTCAGAGCGGAGATATATGCAAAGGTAAAGGCAGAAGAAGAAGCAAGACGTAAAGCAGAAGCCGAAGCAAGACTAAAAGCTAAGAACGAAGCTGCCGCAAAAGCAGAGGAGACAGCAAGGGCAAAAGCTGAAGAAGCAAAGAGAATTAAAGCCGAAGAAGAAGCTAAGCGTAAGGCTGAAGCAGAGGCAAGATTAAAGGCTAAGAATGATGCTGCTGCAAAAGCAGAGATTACTGCAAGAGCAAAGGCAGAAGAAGCTATAAAAATAAAAGCTGCAGAAGAAGCTAAACGCAAGGCAGAAGCCGAAGCAAGACTTAAAGCTAAGAATGAAGCAACTGCGAAAGCTGAAGAAGCAGCAAAGGCGGAAGCTGAAGAAGCTAAGAGGATAAAAGCCGAGGAAGAGGCAAAACGAAAAGCTGAAGAAGAAGCAAGACGCAAGGCCGAGGAAGAAGCAAAGCGTAAGGCAGAAGAGGAAGCATTGCGTGAGCGTATTCGTAAAGAGATAGAAGCTAAGCTGAAAGCCGAAGAAGAAGCAAGAATAAAGGCAATAGAAGATGCCGCAAGACTAAAAGCAAAGCAAGAGGCAGAGGTTCAGGCTGCGCAGACAGCTAAACTTAGAGCCGAGGTTGCAAGAATAGAAGCAGAGGCTGAAGCAAAACGCAGAGCCGAAGAAGAGGCAAAACGCAGAGCAGAGGAAGAAGCTAAACGCAAGGCAGAAGAAGAAGAAAGACGCAGAGCCGAAGAAGAAGCAAAGCGTAAGGCCGAGGAAGAACGCAGAATAAAAGCTGCAGAGGAAGCTAAACGAAAGGCAGAAGCAGAAGCAAAGCGTAAGTCTGATGAGCTTAAAGCAATTCAGGAAATTCAGGCAAAGATGCGTGCCGAAGAAGAGCAGCGAAAAGCTGAGGAAGAAGCTGAAAAGGCAAGACTTGCCGAGGCAGCAGCAAAAACAAAGGTAGATATGGACGATGAAGATCTCAGCAATCTGTCACCGCTCCAGAGAAGAATTCGTGAGCAGGAACGCGCAATGCTTATGGAACAGAAACTCCGCACAGGCGCTTACGCAAGACCGCAGAATAACAGACCTGTTCAGCCTCCGGTACAGCAAACTCAGGCAGCTCAGCAGTCTCCGCAAGTTCAGCAGCTGGCTCAACGACCACAGCCTAATGTAAGGCAAACACCTTCTTTCAGAAACCAGTCACCGAGTGCTTCGAGTACACCTGTTGCAAGAACCCAACAGCCTGTACAGAGAACTCAGCAGCCGACTGTAAGAATACAGCCTACTGTACGACAGACTACTTCATTCAGAGATCAGTCACCGTCGTCCGGTACAAAGAAGCAGTCAGGCGGCGGATTTAATCCGTTCAGGAAAAAGGTTGTATATAAGCAGGAGCGTGAAGCAGGCGCAAACGAGTGGAAGTGCGAGATTTGTGGCCTTGTAAATGCAAACTATGTTACTACCTGCGCATGCGGTTACCGCCGTTCCGCAAAGAGAAGAAGACCTGCCGAAGCTACGCCACAGGTATCTGTAAATCCGCAGTCAAGAATGGAGCAGCCAAGAACCCAACAGCCTGCAAGACAGGTTGAAAGACCTGCTCAACAGCCTGTAAGACCTGCTCAGTATTCACATCCGGCACAGCAAACACAGCCCGTAAGACCTGTTCAACAGCAAACACAGCCCGTAAGACCTGTACAACAGCAAACACAGCCTGTAAGACCTGTACAACAACAAGCACAGCCTGTAAGACCTGTACAACAGCAAGCACAACCTGTAAGACCCGTACAGCAGACACAGCCTGCAAATGAGCCTAATTCTATAAAATTAGGAAAGGCTGAGGAGCCTGTTGAGAATGGTGTAAGACTTGAACCGAATGAACTTATCGGAACAGGCAAAAAAATGGATATGACGGTAGACTGGACCTGCTTCCGCTGCGGACGCTCTAACGCATCTTATGTCACAACTTGTGGCTGCGGTGTAACAAAGAGAAGAGCAGCGAGAGTTTACGAAACCGGAATTGACCCGTATGCCGCACAGGAGGAAGAGGATAAGAAGAAACAGGAAGAGCGAGATAAGGCTATGGAGGCTATTCTCGAGCAGAAGAGTAATTACGGACCAAAGGCATTTGATTCAAATGTTGTTGTAGAGGTGGAAACTGTATCCAGACAGTCACCGCTTGAGCGTAAAATGACTAATATGCTTTACAACATGGTGGATAAAGCAGGTTCAAGAAACAATGTTCCGGAGAAAGAAGACAGACTTGCAAAATATGCTCAGGATCAAGGGGTAGATGCATCTAAAAAGCCGGAGAGCGGTACTAAGCCTGCCGCATCTTCTCCAAAACGTGTTCCCGAACCGATACCTACGCCTCCTCCGGTTCATACAGACGATATGTTTGACAATGAACCGCCGAAGAAGTGGCAGCCGTCAAGTGCAAAGGCAGCCGCTGCACCAACGCCGGCTGTATCGGAAGAGCCGCCTGTACAGGAAACTGCACAGAACACTAATCCTATGTTTAACAGAGAGCCGTTCTTTGATGAGTGGAGATGCCCCGACTGCGGAACTATCAACAACGACTATGTATCAACATGCAGCTGCGGTTGTTCACAGAGGCGTGCAAAGCGTATGAATGCTTCAGGCAGTAAGCCTGCAGCGGCAGTACCGCACACATCTCCGACATCTACTATGCCGGCTGTAACACCTGCGACAAGACCTACACAGGCGTCGACACCGACAGTAGCTCCACCTTCAAGAGCAACTTATGCGTCAGCACCTGTTACACCTCCGCCAAGACCGGGTGATGCAACACCGCCTAAGAGAGAGATACCGCCGTCACCTGCAAGATCGGCAGCACAGCAGAACAAACATAATGTTCCGCTGCCTAACGAAAAGCCGACTGCGACTGTTCCTTCTACGGTTATGTCTGTAAATACTCAGGCAGCTCCGAAGAAAGATAATAATCGTGAGCCGTATTTTGACGAGTGGAAGTGCCCCGATTGCGGAATGATAAATAACGATTATGTAATGACCTGCAGCTGTGGCTGTTCGCAGAGAAGAGCGAAGAGATTACAGAATAAGAAAAAGTAATAGGCTGATTACATAAAAATAAAACTCCCCCTTGTACATTAAGTATCAGAGGGAGTTTGTTTTTTGTGTTTTTTTAAGCTTATGCTGCGGTACGGTATAAAAAACGGCAGATATTAAGGATAAATCAAAGCTTTTATTTTATATAATCAGAAAAATTTATTGAAAAGACGGATTTTTTTCTTTAAAATATTTGACTATATTTTCAGAATGTTATATAATTAGTTTATGTACTTACAGTACTTCGTTAAAATTTTAACTTTTATATATGGAGGCTTAAAGAAATGAGCAGAGTTTACAATTTTTCAGCAGGTCCGTCTATGCTCCCTGAGTCTGTTCTTGAAAAAGCAGCAGCAGAGATGCTTGACTATGAGGGCAGCGGCCAGTCTGTAATGGAGATGTCACACCGCAGCAAGGTGTTTGACAAGATAATTAAGGACGCAGAGAGCCTTGTAAGAGAGCTTATGAATGTTCCGGATAACTATAAGGTGCTTTTCCTTCAGGGCGGCGGTTCATCACAGTTTACAATGGTTGCGCAGAACCTTATGAATAAGAACAACAAAGCTGATTACATTATCACAGGTCAGTGGGCAAAGAAAGCTTGGAAAGAGGCTGCACGTTACGGCGACGCAAAGGCAGTTGCTTCTTCAGAGGATAAGGTATTTTCTTATATTCCCAAGACAACACGCGCAGATTTCCGTGATGACGCAGACTATGTATATATCTGCATGAACAATACTATCTACGGTACAGTTTATCACGAGCTTCCCGATACAGGCGATATTCCGCTTGTAGCAGATATTTCTTCCTGCATTATGTCAGAGCCGATAGATGTTTCAAAGTTCGGTCTTCTTTTTGCAGGCGCACAGAAGAACCTTGCTCCCGCAGGTCTTACAATTGTAATTGTTCGTGAAGATCTCATTGGCAACGCTATGGACATTACACCTAATATGTTCAACTACAAGACACATGCCGATAATGATTCTCTCTTTAACACACCTCCGTGCTATACAATCTACGTTGCTAAGCTTGTTATGGAATGGATCAAGAACGAGATCGGCGGTCTTGAGAAGATGAAAGAACGCAACGAGAAGAAAGCTGCTATCCTTTACGGTTTCCTTGACAGTTCTAAGATGTTCAAGGGCACAGTAGTTCCGGAAGATCGCTCGCTTATGAACGTACCTTTTGTAACAGGCGACGCAGATCTTGACGCTAAGTTTGTAAAAGAGGCAACAGAGGCAGGCTTTGTAAACATCAAGGGTCACAGATCGGTTGGCGGTATGAGAGCTTCTATATATAACGCTATGCCTATCGAGGGTGTTGAGAAGCTTGTAGCATTTATGAAGGATTTCGAGGAGAAGAATTCCTGATAATAAGAAAACTTATATGCGTACACATAAACTCTTGTGTACGCATAGAATTATGAAATAATGGAGATGACTGAAATGTACAATGTTCTTACATTGAATAAGATCGCAAAGATCGGTCTTGACCGTTTGGGCGATAATTACACAGTAGCAGACGAGTGTGCAGCTCCTGAAGCTGTTCTTGTACGCAGTGCGGCTATGCACGATATGGAACTTCCCACAAGTCTTCTTGCAATTGCAAGAGCAGGTGCAGGTACAAACAATATTCCGATAGACAAGTGCACACAGCAGGGTATAGCAGTGTTCAATACTCCGGGCGCTAATGCAAACGCTGTAAAGGAGCTTGTTCTCACAGGTATGCTTCTTGCTTCAAGAAACGTACTCGGCGGTATCGCTTGGGCAAAAACTCTCAAGGGTAACGGCGATCAGGTAGGCAAAATGGTAGAGAAGGGCAAGAGCCAGTTTGTAGGTCCCGAGATAAAGGGCAAGAAACTCGGCGTTATCGGTTTGGGTGCTATCGGTGCTTTAGTGGCAAATGCAGCAATTGCACTTGGTATGGACGTAATCGGATATGACCCGTTCCTTACTCCTGCAGCAGCCGCAAGACTTGATGCAGCAGTAAAGACAACAGCAAATATAGATGATATTTACGCAGTATCTGATTATGTAACATTACATGTTCCGCTTACAGCAGATACAAAGGGTCTTGTTAATGCAGATACGCTTGCAAAGATGAAGGACAGCGTAAGAATAATGAATTTCTCAAGAGATGGTCTTGTAAATTCGGCAGATATTCTTGCAGGTATTAAGTCGGGCAAGATTGCAGCTTATGTAACAGACTTCGCAACAGACGATCTCCTTGGAGAAGAGGGTGTTATAGCTATTCCGCACCTCGGCGCTTCAACTCCGGAGTCTGAGGATAACTGCGCAGTAATGGCAGCAGATGAAGTAAAGGCATACATCGAAACAGGTGCAGTTATCAACAGCGTAAATCTTCCGAGAGTAGAGCTTGCAAAGGCTGAAGGTACAAGAGTTACAGTTATCCATAAGAGTGCTGATGAAGTAACAGCTCAGATCAAGGCAATTGCAGCACAGGCAGTTACAGCAGTAAGAGGCGATGTTGCATATACTGTTGTTGATACAGAAGATGACGTTGCAGATAAGATTGCAGCAGTTGACGGTGTAATTAAGGTAAGAGTTATAAAGTAATTTTGCTTTAAATAGATTTTGGGACGGCGAAATATCCGTCCCTTTTTTGTGTTTTAGATAAAAATATACTATAATGTGTTTATATATCCTCAATAATTCTACTGTTAGTACAGTTGACAATTTTACACTTATAGTGTAAAATTACACTATAATAAATTTTGCATGAAAAGGGGAATAAAAATGAATGGCAACAGTAACAGACAGAAAGTATTCAGAATATTCAATATGATATTTGGTGTATTGGGTTGCAGCAGCCTTGTATATTTACAAATCAGATTGTTCAGGTATTTATTTAGCAAATCCTATATGAATTTAGATGATGCAGTATTTGTTTTCAGTTGTGTTTTAGCTGTAATAACAGGCACTGTATTTGCTCTTCTGCTGCTAATAAATACGATCGGAGCATTTTCTGTCAAGGCGAATAATGCGGTCTTGAGAATAGAAGGCTCAAAGATAGGAATACCGATAGCCGAGATAATATTTCTTATAATATATGGATTATTTTTAGCTTTTGTAGTTTTAGGGTTGATAATAGCAGATCTGTTTGAATTATCGGGTTGGGTTATTCTTGTTTACCCGATATTGTTTATGCTTTTACTTGTAGAGATAGGCTTTACTATTGCTTCAAAATTCAGACTTTTAGACTATAAAAACGCACAGAGAAAAGCAAATAGGAACAACGTAATGCAAAATGTTAATGTGCCATATCAGCCTGTAAACAACTCGGTACCTCAGTCTGCTAATGATTATCCTCAGTATCAGCAGCAAAATTATCCGCAGTACCCACAGGCAGCACAGAGTTTTCAGCCTGAGATCAGAGCTAATAATGATTATAACGGTTATCAGTAAAATTTTTTTAGAAAAGTATTGACAAACACCTTACTGTTTGATATAATAATAAGGCAGTTTGAACGGACCATTAGCTCAGTTGGTTAGAGCAACCGGCTCATAACCGGTAGGTCCCGGGTTCGAGTCCCTGATGGTCCACCAATGCAAGGAACTTAATGCTGAAAGGCAGTTGAGTTCCTTGTAACTGCATTTGGAATTTATCGCAAAAGGTACGTTCCTGTGCCGTGGGTGCTGCTCCGCAGCTCTTTTAATTACCTGCCACGTATATCCCGTTACCGAAAGTGACGACCGTGTTTTGGTCTGCTCGCTCTCCTTGATAGGGTCTTGGCAAGCTGTTATCGGTACTTCGTATCCTACTTTTGTCGATTTTATTCAGTTTTAGTTGCAAAAGCAACAAGCCCATACCGTAATTTCTTGAAAATTTACTCGGTACAGGCTTGACAAATCTATCTACTGGCACATATAATAAATTACAGTGCACTAATATAGCTTCATAAGTCGTTCCGAGTGTTTATCTCACTCCTACGGCGTAAAGTGGGGAACTGTTTGGCGACGGTTTCTCACCTGTGAGGCTTATTTTTTTGCATTAATTGTTAATCATACTCTTATTTTAACGTCTGATCGTAAAAATGTCAAGGCTTTCAAAGTATTATTTTGGCATTTTTGCGATTTTTTTGTTTTTTATTGCTGCTCAGACGTGTCCTTTAAGATTTGCTTGCGAAGCTTTAGCAGTATTTTTTTGAGTCGTTTACAATATGCCTGACGAGAGATACCGTGGCTTTGGGCAAGCTCAGAGTACGCAGCTTTTTTGCCCGAATAAAAATAGCACTCCTTGATTATCCGAAATTCATTGTCGGGTAAGCTTAGGAGTGCTTTTCTCATTTTGTAAAGAAGCTCCTGCTTGTTCTTTTGTGTTTCGGCAGCAGTTAGTGCATATTCTACCGTGTCGCTGTAATTAAATAAATATTTCTCATAATCGGAAAAAGGCAAGAGAATATTCTCTTGTATTCTGTCTGCTTTACTGCAATATTTTTTTCCTTTCATACAATGCACCTCTTTTCTGTGCACTGCAAGAAATTGATACAAGATTTTTTTAATGTATTAACTGAACATAATTGTTAAAAATCGAAATCGCTGTGAGTATCCGTGCGGTCAATCTGATACTTCGGTTTTTTTCAGTCATTGTCATTTTCCTCATCGTCGATTTCTTGTAAAAGTTCCTTGAAACTTCCATAACGCTTTCTTTCTATTCCTGCTGCAATCATATCACTTTCAATTCTTGCTAAAGTATTTATCATCGGCAAAAAGCTTTAGAAAATCCAACAGCTGACTATCATTAAGTGAGTTAAATACGGGTGTTGCGTAATCTCTTGTGTTTAGCATTTTTATTCCTCCCTATTGTTATAGATAAAGTTTCAGCTAAAGTATATACGATAGATTTTTGATTAGCAACATTATTATTGGCTTTGTTTGTGAACTTTTTGTAAATATTATCGGGCTTTCGGTTGCATTTCAAAAATTTTGGCTTAATAAATAGTAGAGGGTTCTCTCAGATCGTACTTTAGCAGATTATCCGTAGCTTTTTCTCTGATCCGAATATAACAAAATTGACTAAAACCGACGAGGGAGAGAATCGACCGAGTACAAAACAGCAAGCACTGCTATTTGTGACCACAAATAGCGATTTTCGCAGAAAATCAGCTTGTTAAGGGACACCCCTAAAACCCCGAAAAGTTTACTTTTTAACACTGAAAAAAGTAAAAAAATGCAGCCGCATCAGACCGACCGAAAGATCGAAAATAGCACAGGAAATTATCAAAAAAATATTATTAACATTCTGTGAACCAGTGTAATTTGTGATCAGAAAAATTTAGAGGAAAGGGACGTTTATTATGGAAGATGAATTCAGAAGAAACAATGTGATAAAATTCAAAGTCTCCGATGACGAGCTTGACTTTATCAAGAAAAAAGCAGAGCTTTCGGGAGCAAAAAGTCTCTCCTGTTATCTTCGTAAAATGGCGATAACGGGAGTGATAATAAACTATGATGACAAGCAGCTTGATGATATGCAGAAAGATATTAACAGAATTGGAAACAACGTCAATCAGATCGCTGTACGTGTTAATAGGACAGGGGCGATTTACTATGAGGATTTACAGGAAATCAAAGGAAAGGTAAAAGAATTATGGCAGTCACTACAATCCATCCAATCAATACTACAGTCGATAAAGCGATAGACTATATTCTTAACAAAGATAAAACAGACAACGGTATGCTTGTAAGCACGGCGGGCTGTTCTCCCGACGGAAAAAAGCAAGCAAAGAATTTGAAGAAATTCGCAATATGGGTACAAGAAGAACAACCATACTTGCACAGCACCTTGTACAGTCTTTTTTACCCGGAGAAGTAACTCCGGAACAGGCTCATTTAATAGGATTGGAACTTTGTGAAAAGCTGCTGTCGAACAGTTACCAATTTGTTCTTGCAACTCACACCGATCACGAACACATACATAATCATATCATTTTCAACGAGGTAGATTTTGTAAATTATCTTAGCTTTGAATATCAGGAAAAACGTGGCGGAAAAATCTTTGAAAAAATACAAAACTTAAGCGATGATATTTGCAGAAAGTATAACCTGAGCGTGATCGAAAATCCCGAACACGGAAGAGGTAAATCACACTACGAATGGGAGTTAAATAAATCCGGGCAATCGTGGAAATCTCAGCTGAAAAATATCATTGACGAAACGGTAACAGAGAGTGCTTCCTTTGATGATTTTCTGTCAAAGCTCAAAGAAAAAAAGTAGAGGTTGTATATAAACCCGAAAACAAAATTACGCTCAAATTCAGACTGCCCGAACAACAAAGATTTGCACGAGGAAGAACTCTCGGCTGGTACTATGATGAACCACAGCTCAGACGCAGGATAGAGCAGTACCTGATGATGGAAACAGGACAGGTTACAAGTCACAAAAAGACGCAGCTGATTGATACTTCACAGGATAGATTTAGGGACTCGAAACCTCTTGAACATTGGGCGGATATTCGCAATATGCAGGAAACATCGAAAATGCTCAATATCCTTTCTGCATACGGTGTAGAAAGCCGTGAACAGCTTGAAGAGAAATCTCTTGCGAGATATGCTGACAGAGTTAAAATTGTGGGCAGGCTGAACGCTTTGCAGAGAGAAATAAATGACATTGACGATACGGAAAAGCTTATCAAAAAGTATCTGAGATACAAGCCTATTTATGAAGAGTACAAGCAAAGCAGATCGAAGAAAAAGTTTGCCAAAGAACACGAAAAGGAACTTGGGCAGTACGACGCAGCAAAAAAATCTCTTACGGAGCAGTTCCCCGATAAAAAGATACCGAGATTGGAAACGCTGTCCGCAAGGAAAACGGAGCTTATAGCACAGCGTAACAAGCTAAACGAAGAGTATAAAAAAATAATAGCCGAGCTTGAAGAACTCGACTATGCAAGACGTACTGTCAGCGAATATTTAGATGAACAGACAAAACAGAAAAAAGCAGCAATTGATTGACTTCTTACAGCGATTGTTTTTTCTTCTTATCGTTGTTGGGATGGGAGGGAGTTTCGCTTGAAATTTGAGCAGCGTTTTTATTTATAGTAGACGACATAATTCTTGACCTAATGCACAATTTTGGAAATTGGAATTAATGAATAATGAAAATTGAATAATGAATAGTGAATAATATCGGAAAGCCTTGCGGCTTTGGATTTATAGGTCATTAGTTATTAGTTGTTAAATTTAAGTCTTTGAACTTTGAACTGCAACACACTAACCACTATCACACAATAGGAGTTTGTGTCTTTTGAAAATCCCCAAAAACTGACTATGAAAGTATCAGCGGAGCTTAAGGAACTCTCCGGACATCTTGACGAGGAAACGATTGATAGGATAATAAACGGTACTGCTCAGAAAAAGAAGAAACCAAAAGCCGTTAAGATCGAGCATGAGCTTTACAGCAGATTTTTTCCCGAGGGGACTAAGTCGGACGAAATAGAAGAAATAATAATCAGAGCATTGGAAATATATTTTGAACAGCAGAAAGGGTAAGGTGACCGTTATGACAACAATAATAAAAAGAGATACACAGGTTTACTGCACATACAAAAATATGTTTGTAAATAAGTGGAAACTGGTAGAGATAAAAGCTGATAATTGTATGAGAAAATACAAGCTGTCGCATTACAGTGACAGAACCGAAAAGTACCATACGGTAGATCTTGATACTCCGGTTATGAAAGCAAGACTTCGCTATATGCGTGACTATCTTCCCGATATACTTATGGAACAGCTCAATGACGGTACACTTTATCTGAAACTTCTCAGACTTAACGACAAGGTGGAAAAAGCGGTTGACAGACAGGTAATGCTGTGGCAGGATACAAACACGGAATATCTTGCGGCAAGCGGTGACTTTTTCAGACAGTTTGCTATATCGGAAAGAATGAGAATAGAAGCCGAGCGAATGATGTATGACGCAATGGTTTATGTGTAAAAGATATGGGGGTTATCGTATGAAAACGATCAAGAGATTAACAACATTTATCCTACTTCGGCAAGAAGACTCCGACCTCTATAGGTCGGGGATGAATTGCCGTCAGCCCGTAAGGGCTGAGAACTGCTTGACATCTCAAAAATGT
>CACWKD010000004.1 GCA_902761345.1 uncultured Ruminococcus sp.
GGATAGTGAGAGCCATCGAACATGATTGATGTGAAGCCTGCCTCGATACACTTGTAGCAGCCCTCGTATGTACCGTGGTCAAGATGAAGAGCAACAGGAACAGTAATTCCAAGAGACTCGTCCATAGCTTTAACCATAGCGGCAACTGTCTTAAAGCCTGTCATATATTTACCTGCACCCTCAGACACACCGAGAATAACAGGAGACTGAAGCTCCTGAGCTGTAAGAAGAATAGCCTTTGTCCACTCCAGATTGTTGATATTGAACTGACCTACTGCATAATGACCCTGCTTAGCCTTTGTAAGCATTTCTTTAGCGTTTACTAAAGCCATTGTATTCACACTCCTAAAATTTTATTATTTGGGGAAGTTATCCCGTTCTTACTAATTATACTATATTTTACAGAAAATATAAAGTGGTATTGTAAAAAAAATTGAAATTTTTTGAAAAATATTCCCTATGTACTAAAGTGGGGCGGTGTGTTGCCGCTGACAGTTCTGTCGGGCTGTCTTGTTAACGGTAGATTTCGCCGCACAATAAAGTTACTTCCCCACGACAAACAAACGGGGTCGGGGGGAAGTAAAAAAATTGTTTGAATTGAGTATTGTAATGGAGTTATTGGGCTAAAATAATACTACTCGGCTTCATACATAACTTCAAGACCGCTATCGGGATGAAATTTCCAGCTTACTTTAACGCCGCTGTATGTTTCGGTTTGACGTCCGTCAAGAGCCGTTGTTTGATTCATTTTTTCGTCAACTGATTCAGGTATTCCGAGTGCACGGTTTGCTTCTACAACCATTTTATAAGCTGAATAAGACGAGTAATCATCGAGATCAAGGGGGTTTGTGTCGATAGTAATATAACTATTGTCATTAGAAATCTTACAGTAATAACCATCACCTTTTATTTTTTTGTAAACTGCAGCGAAATCAGGTCCTGTTTTTACTGTAATAGCTATTGTGTCTGATTTATCCTTAGCTGTTAGTGTTATATTTGCAGTTCCGTCAGATATAGCTGTAACTATACCTTCATTATCTACTTTTGCTACTGCCTCGTTATCGGATTTATATGTAACAAGCGTGTCTTTGGCTTGTTCCGGTGTTATAGTATAGAATAACTGCACTGTTTCGTTTGCTTTAAGTGTAATAACTTTACGAGTTGCAGTTATATTTTCTATTGGAGGGGATACTGTAACTGTAATAACAGACATTTTATCTTTTGCAGTTACTGTGATAGTTGCTGTTCCATCTGATACAGCAGTTATCAAACCGGTTTGATCGACTGTTACAATATCTTGGTTACTTGATGTCCATGTCGTTTTTACCTTTGCTGCTTTTTCGGGTGCTATTGTATATGTCGCCTGAAATGTTTCGTTTGGAGAGAGTTGTACCGCAGTATCTGATATAGTAATACTATCTACTTTAGGTTGTGTGAATAACACCGTAAGTACCGCAGCAATAGCAAGAATCACTATACAAATAATAGGAATAATTACTTTTTTCTTTCCTTTGGGCTTTTCCGTAAAACCCACAGCTTTAGTGCCGCAGTTTGGGCAGAAAGATTGATTTTCCGCAAGCTGAGTTCCGCACTTTGTGCAGTATTGAACTTTTGGAACTGCCGGGGGAATGGGTACATCAGTATCAAGTGGACTTCCGCATTCCGGGCAAACCGTTGTTCCCTCCGGTAACTCTACACCGCATTCTTTGCATATTAATTCGTTCATGTTCAGACCTCCTTAGTTATTTCCTGATTTTTTAGCTTCTATATACCCGTAGTATCTGTGTGTATACTGTGGGTTTTCAAAATTTTCGTCATCATACCAATCGAAAATTATTATGTGAGATTTTCCGTTGCTTATTGGTGTAACTTTGAATTGTTCTTTGTTTATATCTTCTTTTTTTCCACCCTCGGTAAGGGTTGTCGAATATATTAAAAATCCATTAATGGGTGTGTTTAAAGTCATTTCCCATTCCCAACTGCAAGAGTGTAAACCGTCATCGGTTCTTTTAAAGTAATATTTATCGGCTACATAATCGCTTTCTTGTATTGGCGTCAATGGGACAAAGTACATATCTTGTATAACAATCGCTTTCGGATCTCTGCTTTTGTATGGCAAAACGCATCTATTAGTACTGACCAAAACTTCTCCGTTCACCACTGCCGCACAGGTCATTTCTAAATTTTCATTGGTGGCATTATTATGAAAAGAACAGAAAAGCATACCGTTTTGAGGTTTCTTCATTGATAGTTGTACATCAAAATACGCAATCGTTTGATTGGGATAAAAATCATCATTATAATCCGTGTAGTCATATTTTATTGATGTAAAATCTTTTTCGTCAAGAGGTGTTCCAACAAGATACGAGTCTATGGTATAATCATTTGGCTCCTCGTCACCGCTCAGTTTAAATGTTCCCTTTCCGCCCTGCATATATGCATAATATTGAGGTAGGTAGGAGATGGTTTCGTATTTCGGACGCTCTTTCGATGAATCTGTATCGGTATCTGTATTGGTTTTCGTGTTTGCTTCGGTATCGGTTTTCGTTTCTGCTTCCGATTCCGATTCTGCCTCTGTATCCGTGCTTTTTTTGGTGATCACGGCGATAAACGGGTTTTTGTTATCGGAAGTTATTGTACCGATAAAATATCCGTCACCATAGTAGTAATCCTGTTCATCATGAAAATCCCAACTCTCGATTTCAAGCTTTTTTACATTTGGATTTTTCCCTATAATAATCATGCCGGCAGTTATCGCACCGGCTAATACCAGAACTACCGAGACGATCGCAATAGCTGTTTTAAGTATCTTTTTCTTTCTCTCGGGTTCGGCTTTAATAGGGGTGTTCTCCACATTGACAGTAACATTGGTTTGTAAATTTTGTGCGGTATACATCGTGTTGACTGCACCGCACTTAGGGCAAGCGGGTGCTTTGTCGGAAATCTTATTTCCGCAGTTTGAGCAGAATACAAGCGCCATATATTATTCCTCCTTATTTAGATACATATTTTGTTTTTGACTGCAAATAAAAAAAACCTCAAACCTAAAGATTATAAATATATTCTAGAGTTTATAACTCTAAAAGTCAAGTCTTTACATATAATTTTTTTATTGAAAGGTGTATGAAAATGAAATATAATCAGCGAATAAGACACCTCAGAGAAGACCACGATCTAACTCAGCAAAAGGTTGCCGATATGCTCCATGTGGGGCAGAGAACTTATGCGGACTACGAGAGCGGCAAAACAAGAATACCGATAGACAGTATTTTGATACTTGCAAAATTTTACGATGTTTCTGTTGATTACATCACGGGCGCAAGCAATGTCAATAGTCCGTATCCGACTGAGTAATGTTTTTGGTATTTCTGTATTTTGAGCCGTTTTGTGCGATATATCTGTCAAGTGCAGATATGTTTTCTTTGTATCTCGATACGGAATTTTTTAGTGCCTGTGACGTAACAATGATTACAGACAGTAAATTATCTTTGGAAATATTCTCCGATTTGTCAAATCTGAGCGACAGAACATTCTCGATACATTCAAGCTTATATTCATCTTCAAGCATTTCTTCCATCAGCGTGTATAGCTCGTCCAATTCTTTCACCTCCTTTTTTATTATCGCATATGTGCAGCGTTTTGTAAAAAATTTTGATGTCAAGTTTTTCGTTGTTTTATAATATTCAAAAAATCCGCTTAAAATCAGGCTTTTTTGAATATGTGATTTTGTTCATAAAAAATTTACAATAAAAAACCGCCCTCATAAGAGAGCGGAATTTTTTTATATTTGAGCGGAGATGTTTAATCAAACCATTTCCCCGATAGGATAGCTTGAATTTATATTGTCCTTCGGCTGCGTATCAACCTGCATAATAAAAAATGAAAAAAGCACGTCATAAAAACGTGCCCTTTCATATAAAGTTTTAAAGAAAAGAAAAGAAATGTGTAAAACTCAAAAATAAAAAGTATATCTTTAATACCTGCCAAACCTTTTTTTATTACATTAAAATAATATCACATTTTAAGAAAACTGTCAATAACAATTATGAAAAAACAATAAATTTTCGTCTTATAACAATAGTTATTATAGCACGTTGTTGCAATTACACAAACCGATTGTAACAAAACAACAAAGGAAATCATTATTTTTATATAAATTGACAAAAAACGGGAATACAATAACATCTGCTAATATAAAATTACACTGAAAATCAAGTAATGAGTATCTATGACTAAATATAAAAATTATCCTTGTAATAAGCGGAATTATGTTGTATAATTAGTAAAGATAGCATAATTTATACTTTTTTGCAGAATAATCAGATAATATAAAGGATGTGTTGATTTTGGCTAAGAATGTTGTCAGAATACTCAATCATACATTTACTATCACCGCTGAGGACGATAAGGAATACATGGAAAAGGTGGCTTCAAAAATTGAACGCAAAGTAAAGCGTTTGTCAGATGAGCTTCACACACGCAATATGACAGAGGTTGCGCTTTTTGTCGCTATGGACTACTGTGACCAGTATACAAAAGCTATGGACGATAACGCTAATCTCAGAGGACAGATAAAAGACTATCTGCAAGAGTCGGCTTTTTCAAGAAAACAGTATGAAGATACAAAGAAAGAAAACGAGCAGCTCAGAGCAGAGATAAACGCGCTTCGCGCAAGATTATCGACAGATAATACAGCTCCCGCAAGACCTGCGCAAACCGAGAAAATCGAAAATACAGCAGATACCGTTAAAGCAAACGCACCTGTTTCTACATTGAAAAAAGAAAGCGTACCGAAAGTAGAGATAAAATTTCCCGTTCTCGATAAAAAGGCTGCCGATGTACCCGAAAAGCCGAAAGCTCCTATTCAGGGAACTTTTACAGAGGACGTTTTCGGAGAAACTGCAGACGCTACTGCGGAGATCATGAGTTTCTTTGAACAGAAAGCTTTTATGGACGATGACGATGATGAATAATCCTATTGAAATTCTTGCCCCCTGCGGATCGTTTGATTCGGTGGTGGGCGCTGTCAGACAAGGAGCCGATGCCGTGTACATTGGCTCCTTGCAGTTTAGTGCGAGAGCGTATGCGAAAAATTTTGACAGCGGAGAGCTTAAAAAGGCGATAGATTATTGTCATCTTCACGGTGTAAAGGTGCATATTACGCTCAACACTCTTGTAAGCGACGAGGAACTCCCTAAAGCCATAGAAACTGCCAAAACAGCATATTTTGCAGGTGCGGACGCATTTATCGTACAAGACTGGGGGCTTGCCGATATTATCAAAAAATCATTCCCCGATATTGCGCTTCACGCGTCAACACAAATGTCAGTGCATACTCCAAGCGGGGCAAAGATATTATATAAAAATGGATTTGACAGAGTTGTTTTGTCAAGGGAAATGAGCCGTGATGAAATAACCGAAGTTGTGAACTCCTGCGATATAGAAACGGAGGTGTTTGTACACGGGGCATTATGTATGTGCGTATCGGGGCAGTGCTATCTGTCTGCTATGATTGGCGGCAGGAGCGGCAACAGGGGACGATGCGCTCAGCCGTGCAGACTGCCGTTTAAGGTAAAAGGCGGTACGGGGTTTGATCTCAGCTTAAAAGATAACTGTATATTAAACGAGATGTCGGAGCTTGCAAAAATAGGCGTAACCTCTGCAAAGATAGAGGGCAGAATGAAACGTCCCGAGTACACCGCAATGGCTGTTGCCGCAGCAAAACACTCAGCCGAAAACGGTAAGGCGGATAAAGGGGAGCTTGACAAGCTGAGAGCGGTATTTTCTCGAAGCGGATTTACAAACGGATATTATTACGGAAAAACAGGCAGAGAAATGTTCGGAACACGACAGAGGGAAGACGTAGTTTCCGCAACGGAAAGCGTCCTTTCCGAGATACGAGCGGAGTACAAGGACGAGGTGCAAAACAATCCCGTGTCGTTTACACTAAAAGTACAAAAGGGTGTTCCTGCAAAACTTGTCGCACAGTGCGGAGAGTTTACGGTACAGTCGGAAGGGGCTGTTCCCGAAGCTGCAATAAAAGTGCCTTTGAGTACGGAAAAAGCAAAAGCGCAGCTTATGAAAACAGGCGGTACTTCATTTTATGCCGAGAGTATTTCGACTGTAATAGACGAGGGGCTTACTATGCCGTTATCGTCGCTTAACAATATGAGAAGAGATACACTTATGCAGCTTGAAACCCTGATTACAGCCATACCCGAAAGACGTTATTTTGCTGTGTCATATAAAAACGCCGTACCTAAAAAGAGAGTGGGCGAGATGAGGTACAGAGCGCATTTCCGCAGCTGTGAAATACCCGAGATATTCAGAAAATGCGAGCTTGTGTATGTGCCTGTTTTTTCAAAAACAGAAGATATTTTAAACCTTATGAACAGTGGTTTTAGTATTGGCGTGGAAGTGCCGAGGGTAATATTCGGGCAGGAGAAAATCATCAAACAAAAGCTTGAGGAGATCAGAAAAATCGGTGTAACAGATGCGTACTGCAATAATATCGGAATTGTCGCCCTTGTCTTGGAGTTGGGAATGACTGTACACGGAGGATTTGGACTTAATATTTTCAACAGCTATTCTCTGGACTTTGTTGAAAGTATCGGTGTAAAGGATACCGAGCTGTCATTTGAACTTACGGCAGGAATGATAAACCGCATTTCGGGTAATATCAGAACGGGTGCAGTGGGATATGGTTATCTGCCGCTTATGATAACAAGAAACTGCCCCAATAAAAACGGCAGGGGCTGTAAGGAGTGTAAAGGCAAAAGCAAGATGACCGACAGAAAGGGCAACGAATTTACTTTAATGTGTCGTGCAGGCTGTACGGAGCTGCTGAATTTTACTCCGCTTGTTCTATCGGATAAACAGGATAGTTTTACGGGTGTAGAGTTTATGTCGCTGCATTTCACATATGAAACACCCGAAGAATGTGCAGATGTTTTTATGAATTATATGAAAAAGAAAAAACCTCTTGGAAACTACACGAGAGGTTTGTATTTCAGAGGAGTTGAGTAAGGAAATAATGGATATTCTGAAAATAAAAAAAATTAAAGCAAATGCTATTATACCTCAGAGAGCAACGGACGGTTCGGCAGGACTTGACCTTTATGCGTGCATAGATGAGCCTGTAACGATAGCGAGCGGTGGTTTAAAGCTTATTCCGACAGGTATTGCTATTGAGCTTGCAAACAAAAATACAGCCGCATTTATTTTTGCAAGGAGCGGACTTGCCATAAAGCACGGAATATCACCCTCCAATGCAGTTGGTGTAATAGACAGCGATTACAGGGGAGAAATATGCGTGGGACTTACTAATCACGGTAAAGAAACATTTGTAATCGAGCCGAATATGAGAATAGCGCAGCTTATTCTGATGCCTGTTATCACTCCCGAAATAGAAGAAACAGAAGAACTTACCGATACCATACGGGGCGAGGGCGGTTTCGGTTCGACAGGGGTAAAGTAATGGATAACATTCTTTATGCAGTTGTTGGGGTCTATTTGCTGATTATTAATATTGCAGCGATAGCTGTGTATGGAATTGATAAGAGAAAAGCCGTACATCAAAAAATGCGTATATCTGAGAAAACGCTTATCATACTTGCTCTTGCAGGCGGTTCGATAGGGGCGATTATAGCGATGAATGTTTTTCATCATAAAACAAAAAAGCCAAAATTCTATATAGGAGTACCTGCGATACTGATTTTACAGGTGTGTCTGGCAGGGGGATTGTTTTTTTTACCATGGTTCACAAATTAAAGCAGACGACATACTTATTTGAGCTAATCTTAATTTTGGAAAGTGGAATTAATGAATAGTGAATAATATCGGAAAGCCTTGCGGCTTTGGATATATAGGTTGTTAGTTATTACCCGTTAAATGTTAGCTGGCAGTGAGTATTTGTTAGTTTATAGATTGAACTTTGAATTAACAATTCAGACCGTCGATTGATAACAGCAAAACAGAAGTTTTTGTCAATCTGGTTTAAAAGGCAACGAACGGGAGTTCCTTTAGGTATTTATGAGAAAACCCGATTATGGTTTACTTAGCTGAGATTTTAATAAAAATAAATATAAATGGGGAGAACAGGCTTACGGTGGTTCTCCCCATTTTTTAGTTAAAGTAAACGACTATGATTTTATTATTACTCCGAAACAGCACTGTAAATTTGTGACGATATAGCGACTATATTCGATATTCCGCTGCCCTCGTTTACATCTTCGGCGAGAACGCAAAGGATATACGGCGTATCTGCAAATACTATCGCTGCGTCATTTTGCACATCAGCAAGCTCCCCTGTTTTGTTTGCGGTTTCCACAGGTACTCCTGCGGGAATTTTACTTGTACGTTCCTGCTGTCTGAGTAAAGAGAGCATTTCCGAAGAGTGCGGCAGTTCACCGTTGTATACGGCAAGCAGGAATTTTGCGCAATCGTATGCAGATGTATAGTTGTCGCCGTTTTCAGAACTTTCAAGCAGAAGTCTGCCCATGGAGGTACTGCTGTATCCGTTCGCACGGCAGTAAGCCGTAACAACATTTTGTCCTGCGTCGGTGTTTCCGCTGCCGAGAATACCGACAAGGTGATTTGCGCTGTCGTTGTCGCTGACGGTTATCATACTGTAAAGATAAGTATCAAGCGACGGTTCGGTCATTATATAAGTATCGTAGTTTTCGTATATTGCCCCCATAATAAACAGCTTGATAAGACTTGCCGCTTGTTTTGGGTGATCTGAGGTGTACTCTGTAATATCTTTGGAGGGGATAATCAAAGCCGACTGCCACTGACCGCCTGCGTTAGCCTGCGCTGTGCTTGTACTGTCCTCAAGTACAGTGCCTATACTGCTTGCTGCCGCTGAATAAGAGGGACTGTCCGGCGGATTATCTGACGGGTCATCTAAGGGGGTCAGAGATTCGATTTTTCCGAGAGCCTCCGTGTTTAAATATCCCGTTTCGCCGTAAACTGTGCGTATTCGCCAATATCCGCCCGAGGTCTTTGCAAGAATATTGATTGTTTCCTGTACTTCAAGCGCTCGTATTTCTTTTGTGTGTTCGTGGTCGCTGTATAAAGAATAGCCGCCTGTTTCTATGACAGCGTTTTCGCCAACTGTAACAGACGAACTGCTGTCGGTCAGGTAGTCGCTGTACATATACCCCTGAGTGCCGTCGGAAGTTTTTATGTGTACAAGAGCTTTCGATAAATCTTTATCGAGCAGTTCGACAGTTTTGCCGCTTCTGACTTCTGTTATGGGTGCGGCAGTTTCATTGTTGGAACTGTACACCGCAACAGACGGCGCGCCTGTAACATAGGCTATATTTACTTGTACGTTACTGCTGACAGCGATTTTCGGTAAATCGGGTAAAGCGGATTGTTCTTTTTCCGGAGTATCAACAGTATAAGCATAATCTGTTTTATCATTGTCTGTGTCGGTATTGTTTGGCAGATCATTCTCGCCGCACGATGATAAAAGGGTAACCGATAAAACGGCGATCAGAGATAGTGCAGTGATTTTTTTGCGTCTGTGTATCATAGAAATCTCCTTTATATGGAACAGCCGCAGGAGAGAATGTCCCCTGCAGCCCGGATTTATTTTAATTATCTGTAAATAAAGTTGCTGTCAACGTAGCCCCACATACCTGCTTTAGGCGAATATACATACCAGTATTTGTCTGAGAAACTGTAGTATGAATAGGAATAAACGTAAACAGTATCTCCTGTGTATAGCTTGTAGATCTCGTTTGAGGCGTCATAAGCGGGTTCATATCGCAGCGCGAGATAATTCTTTTCAACTCTGACTGACCATACTGTATAAGTGTCATTATTCGGAGAGGCTGTACCCGGATATGTGCTTACAAGGTAATCTGAATTAACGTAACCCAATATACCGAGTATAGGACTGTAACAGTACCAGTATTTTCCCGTAGAAGTGTCGATAACATAGACTTCATCACCGGTGTACATTCTGCCAAGCTCATTTGATGAATCGAAAGCCTTTGCTTTTCTGATAGCAAGGTAGCCTGTTTGTACCTTAGCGTAATAGAGAACATAGCTTGACGGCGCTTTGCCTGAACCTGTCGGGTAGCTTGTGTCTTTCTTTGAAGATGTACTCGAGCTTGATGATTCGGGCTTTGTTGTGGTAAGGTCTGTGCATTTTACAAATCCGAAGTCCTTTGTGTCTTTAATGTTGACATACCAGTAATCGCCGGAGTTTTTAGCGCATACATAGACAGCCTGACCCTTTTTGATTTTTCCAAGTTCCTGTTTATCGCTGTCGTTTGTTGAATAAAGCGTAGTTTCCTTTGAAACATAGTAGTTTTCACGTTTGCAGACAGCGGATTTTTCGTCGGTTACAAAATACTTGTTTATGTATCCTTTCAGATTTTTTTCTTCGTATTTCACGAAATAGCAGGTAGCGGAGTCGGCGCTGATAAATTTTACCTCTGTACCGACATCAAGCTGCGCAAGCACCTCGCTGCTGTCATCATCTCTCTGGCGGAGAGCTATCGGGTCTGTAACTCCTGTTACATAAAATGATTTGCTGTCAATATTGTCATCTCCGTTATTATTAAACGGAAATTCCGATGAGTTTGTATGCAGAGTACCGCTATTATCGCTAAAGCTTGGGGAGATGTTAGGGTCGATTGATACATTCTGCTTTTCCGAATGATTGCCTGTTGTTGACGAGTTGCCGTTAATGTCGATTGTACCGCCGGGTAATTCGATCGTACAGCCCGACGCCGTGATAAGAACGACTGATAACAAAGCTGCTGTAAATGTCTTTAGATTAAATTTCTTCATACCGGTCACCTCAAAACATAAAAGTTGTATTTTCGCGGATGAATCTGTTGTGCTTATTAATAGTATATCATTCCTGCATAAATACGTCAATGATAATTACAAGTTTTTAGTCAGTTTTAAGTGGATTTTAACTGTGTAACGCTTTTAAAATTGCTTTTTTTATAATGTCGTTTTTTTGTGTAATCAGCAATGTAAAAATAAGTTGAAAGATAAGAAAAAATGTTATTCTGTTGCAGAATATAGAAAATATACAAAAATGGATATAAAATTTTTGTCGTAAAAATTCAAAAAATTTAAAAGACACCTTGAATTTGATCTTTGAATAGTGTATAATACGAATGTGAGAAAACGGTCAGGAATTTTAACGTTTATGCTCGTGGCGTCACGCCTCGTCAGAATGTTGATCGAGAACAGCTTTTTCAGGTGTGTTCTCGGTTTTTTTATCTGAAAAAGTCGTGATTATTATACAATAATTTGTAACTGTTGTGTAAATGTCGTCTTTTATGGATAGTTTATAGGGTTATTTATCTGATATGTAATAGACGTTTTTGTGCAGTAATCTTAAAAGAGTGTTTACATTTTTATGTTTTTTCTGCCAATCTTCGTATTGACCGTTACCACTATATTTTATATAATTAATATTATACTATACTATTTTGATAAAGAGTTAAAATAGTAAATTTTAAAGAAAAGGAATGATGAGAGCATGAGCGAGTATATGGATGAGACATCTTTGACTGATGAAGAAATTGCCGAAGCGATAGCCGCCGCAAAAAGAGCCAAGGCCGCAAAAAGGGCAAAAGCCGCAGAAGAGAAAAAATCGGAAGCAAAACCGCAGCAAAATTCAGGCATGAGTATCCGAAAGACGGAAAGCGGCGATGAAGAATCGTCAAAGGAGCTTTTCGATGAGATAGACCAGACGGTTGATACAGAAAAAGAAGAAAATCTTTCTCCAAAAATGAAATCGGCAAGATCGTTCTCTAATGCCTTTGCCGCTGCAAAATCAAAGCGTGACGAGGAGCTGAAAAGAAAGAAAGCCGAAAAAGAAGCCCGTGAGACAGCCGAGGAGGAGGGAGAAGATCCCGATTTCGAGGAAGAAGAGGAAGTAACAGACGAAGAAATAAAAGAAGCTTTTGAAGAGGACAGCGACGAGGAAATCACCGATGTTCAGGACGCAGACTTCGATATAGACAGCGAGGAGTATGAGGAGTACGAAGAAAGCGACGAGGACGGCGAGAACTACGACGGTATCTTTGAACCCGACGAAGAGGAAACTACAAGCTATGCAAATGCTGTAAAAATCGACGACGAGGACGAAGAACTCGAAGATAGTGAAGATGATGACGAAGATGACGATGACGAGGGAGCTTTTTCCACAAAAACAAAAGTCATTATCGGTGTCATTATAGTATTGCTTGTTGCGGCTATTGTTGCAGCGGGCGCATACTTCTTCTCACACAGAGATAACGGCAAGAGTGAAGACGTTTCTTCTGTTGCGGTAGATGATTCCGTAAAGTCTATTAAATTTAAAGAATCATCACTGAGCCTGCGTGTAGGCGAAACTGCTGCTTTGGAGATCATCGTAGAGCCTGAGGGCGCGGCAGATAAAGTATTTAAGCTAAAATCAAACGATCCTGCTATTGCTAAGGTTGACGAGCAGGGCAAGGTTACGGGAGTTTCCTCGGGAAGCACAACGATAACCGCAACCCTCAAGAACAACGAAACAATTACCGCTTCACTTATTGTAAATGTAATTGACGAAAAGCAGAACACTATTAATGTATATAACAAGTTTATCAATTCTATTTTAGACGGTTCAACCGATATTGACTCAACAGATACTCAGACAGATGAGGATAATGAGGAAGAAGAAACAGATACCGATTCTAACTCCGATACAGATTCCGAAGCTGCGCAGCCAACTCCTAAGAGTGTGCTTTCAGGCAGTATAATCAGAGATCTCGACAGTGACGGCGAGCTGGAGCTTGCACTTTACTATGAGAACAGCGACGAGGACGCTACTAACGTAAGATTGTTCTATCTTGCTGTTGAGGGTGAAGAAGAGGAAGAGCCTGAATACGATGAGTTCGGCAACCCGATAGAAACAGAGGAAGAAGAGGATACCGCAAGCGATGAGAATACATCTTCGGATACTGCTCCGAAAGAGAAAGTTCTTACAGAGGCTGACGAGTATTCCGAGAAATATACAATTTGCTACGATACACTCCAGAGAGATGCTACGGGCTGGGATACTTGCCTTGTACAGGTTAAGGAGGACGAGGTAGCTCAGGCAAGAGTAACTATTCTTTCCGAGGACTACACTTCGCCGACTTATGTATATGAATGTGACGATGAAACGATCGCAACAGTAGACAATCAGGGTAATATTAAGGGCGTTAAGCCGGGTGTTACATTTGTTACTGTAACATCACCGCTCAACTCAGACGCTATTGCAAAGATCAAGGTAAAAGTTAAGGACGATACAGATCTCCTTGAAGATTATCTTGCTCAGGTACCGAAGGTAAATTCTACAAACGATACTGTTATTCCTACGGAAACTCTCACAGGCAAGGCTATCACAGACCTTGACGGTGACGGCGTAAGCGAACTTCTCCTTAGATTCAACTATGGTAATAACGTAGAAACGATCAATATTGTTAAGGTAGAGAATGACCAGTGTGTAGTTTACAAGACATACAACAATATCTCCGATCTGTATGAGTACTATGAGGGCAACGGTTCTTACAAGAACCAGGTTCTTATCCACTATACAACGGGTAAGGTATGCATGCAATATAACGCAACAGTAGAGAAAGAGAATTCAAAAACAAAGACAAGCGAGCAGAAGATACTCAGCTTGGAGAATAACGGAAGTCTCAGCGAACTTGTAAACTTCTCTACAACAACCGATATTTCTACAAAGACAGTTACATCTGAGGTTACAGTAAGCGAGGATAACACAGTTACATCTTCAAGAGTTATTGATGAGAATAGTGACGAGGATACAGATTCCGAAACATACTACGATCCTTACGATGATTCAACAAGCAGCGAGGACGAGAGTTATAACGATGACGAGAATGACGACGAGTACGATTATCAGCTTAGCTATTTGGCAGTTGATATTGACGCACTTGAATCAGGCAGAGGAATAACACTTGCTAACAAAACTGCCGAGAAGAAATTGCCTGCTATTGTTGGTGAGCCGTATGACGATGAAGAAGATGACGACTACTACGACAATGACGATGATAACCAAACATACGATAATGACGATGACAACAGTGAAGAACCTACAACTTCAACAGTAACAACTGAGGTTACAGAGGAAACTACAAAGTACTTTGTAAACGGTACGCCTGTTGAGCAAAGTGTATATGAGGAGTATCTCTCAACATATTCGGCTCGTTACAGCGTATGGAGCAGCTGGGAAAGCGTATAATATTTCCTGAATAAAGATTAGCCCCGACAGGTAAATTCTGTTGGGGCGTTTTTGTGATTTTAAATGTTTTTTAAATTTTAGGGGTATAATATAGCTGTTGTTATAACTTTGGAAAAGAAGTGATATTTTAAGTAAAGTTTAAGTAAAAATTTAAGTTGCTTTAAAGCACAACTGATAGAATATAATTACAGAAACAAAAACATAAGACCCCGAGGAGGTTTTCAGTATGAATAAAAGAAGAATATTATCAATAATTGTTGCTGCACTGATAGCAGGTTCAATGCTTACAGCGTGCAGCGGTAAGAATACAGACGACAGCACATCTGTACAGAGCGTTACGATTACCGAAGACGGACAGGAGGATAAGGCTACAAACGATACAACATCGGAAAAATCAAACTCAGGCACAACATCTGTTTTAACATCGGAGGAGATAACCGCAAGCGAGCTGTTTACCGAACGTGACCTTTCGGGTGATTACGAAACAGACGGTGCGGTTACTGTAACGGGTTCGGGGACTTCATTTACAGTAAACGGTGACGGTGCAAAAGCAGACGGTAATGTGCTTACAATAACCGATGAGGGCGTATATATTCTGAGCGGCAATGTTACCAATGGCAGAATAGTCGTAGAAGCCGATGATACTGCAAAGGTACAAATAGTCCTGAACGGCTTTACTTTGACAAGCTCGGACTATTCCGCATTATATGTAAAGAGTGCGGATAAGGTGTTTATTACACTTGCAAAAGACACAGAAAATACAATTTCGGACGGTTCGGCATATAAGGACGACAGCGAAGAAAGCAACGTGGATTCGGCAATATTCAGTAAATGCGATCTTACGATAAACGGCACAGGTACGCTTACGGTAGAGGGCAATCTGAGCCATGCGATAGTTTCTAAGGACGATCTGAAGATAGCCTCGGGTACGATAAATGTAACATCTGAGGGAAGTGCAGTTTGCGGAAAAGACAGCGTAAGAATTGCCGACGGTACTATCAATATTACATCGGGCGGCGACGGTATCAAATCTACAAACGATGAAGATACGGAAAAAGGTTATATATATATCGGCGGCGGAAAAATTACAATTAATTCCGATACCGACGGTATTCAGGCGGAAACAACATTCCTCTCCGAAAACGCAGATATTAATATAGTATCGGGCGGCGGAAGTGAAAATTCATCAAAAACTCATACTGATAATTTCGGCGGCTGGGGCGGCTGGGATAACTCGACAACTGCAAGCTCGGAGGATTCTACAAGTGCAAAGGGCATTAAGGCAGGCGGAGATATAGATATTAAGAGCGGTACAGTGACGATAAACTCGGCAGATGACTCCGTTCACTCCAATAGCAATATTGCGATTACAGACGGTTCATTAAGCGTTACATCGGGTGATGACGGTATTCATGCAGACACTTCTCTTACAATAGACGGCGGTGAAGTTACCGTAACAAAGAGCTATGAGGGACTTGAAAGCTCAGCGGTAATCATCAACGGCGGTGAGGTAGATGTTACCGCAAGCGATGACGGCATTAACTGCGGAGGCGGCAGCGACTCCTCTGCTATGGGCGGCAGAATGGGACAGAACAGCTTTACGGCAGACGGTGACGTATATCTAAACATAACGGGCGGTACTGTAAAAGTAAACGCAGGCGGCGACGGTCTTGACTCAAATAACACTATTTCTATTGAGGACGGTACGATCTATGTTGACGGCCCTACCGATAACGGCAACGCAGCGATTGATTATGAGGTATCTGCAACTATATCGGGCGGTACTCTTATCGCAGTAGGTACATCGGGTATGGCAGAGGCTTTCTCGGAGGATTCGCAGCAAGCGTCAATTCTCTATGCGTTTAGTTCAAATCATTCGGCAGGCGAGAAAATAACGCTCACATCAAGTACAGGCGAGGAGATACTCTCTTATACGTCTGCCAAGAGCTTTAATGCTGTAAATCTCAGTTCACCTCAGCTTAAATCGGGCGAAACATACACACTCACAGCAGGCAGCGAAACCGTAACTGTGGAGCTTACCTCTAACAGCTATTCCAACGTAACAGGCGGAATGGGTGGAATGGGTGGAATGGGCGGAATGGGTGGAATGCCCGGAGGAGAAATGCCCAATGGAATGCCCGGCGGCGGTATGCACGGAGGAATGAGATAATTAGGAGTCTGTTAAAGTGTGGAGTTGTTTAGTTAGGAATGTGGGGAGTTCAAAGTCCAAAGCTGTTGGTTGAATTGCTTCTTTGGACTTTAAGCTTTGGAATAACAATTAACAACTAAAAAGGGCATGCCGTAAAAAGCACGCCCTTTTGTTTTGCAAAACGATTTTAGTGGGTAAGGAAGAACATAATAAGGAATAGAAGCGTAATAACGTAAGTTCCTGCGTTTATCTCTTTTACCTTACCGGTAAAGAGTTTGATAAATACATAGGTGATAAGTCCGAAAGCAATACCGTAACTGATGTTGTATGTAAACGGCATCATAACAATAGTTACAAATGCAGGTGCGGCAACCGAAATGTCGTTCCAGTCTATATCCTTAACGCACTTTATCATAAGTATTCCTACATAGATAAGTGCGGCAGCAGTTGCACAGCCCGGGATAAGAGCGGCGATAGGACTTAAGAACATAGCTATAAAGAACATTGCAGCCGATACCATAGCGGCAAGTCCTGTTCTTCCGCCCTCTGCAATACCTGCCGAGGATTCAACAAAGGTTGTTACTGTTGAAGTACCGCACATAGAACCTACTGTTGTTGCAAGTGCGTCTGCAAGCATAGCCTTGTTCATATTGGGAACTTCTCCGTCCTTTGTGAGGAGATTTCCTTGCGAACAGGCACCGTAAAGCGTACCCATTGTGTCAAACATATCAACAAGACAGAATGCAAGCGCAGTAGTTGCTATAAGGATAACAAGGCTTGATACAGAGTTGTTTGCAAGGTAACCCGAATAGTCAAAACCCTCTGTAAACACCTTAAAGAATGCCTCTCGTCCGAAGTCGCCGAATGCAGAGAAAGGATTTAACGAGAGATTATCTCCAAATCCGTCATAGAAACCGGGAATTGTAAATCCTAAAATATAGTAAACAACAGAACCGCCTATTATACCCCATAGAACCGAACCTTTTACTTTTCTTATAGTAAGAACAGAAATAACGATTATTACAAGCAAAGTTACGAACATCGGCATTATTGAAGCCCATGTTGCGTTTCCGCTGAACACGTTAAATGAAGCAAGGTTTACAAGGGTTGCCTCATCGTTAGTTACGATACCCGAATTCTGAAAACCTAAGAATGCGATAAACAAGCCGATACCTGCGGGAATTGCAGCCTTTACGCTTTTTGGAATAGCGTCGAATATCTTTTTTCTAAGACCTGTTGCTGTGAGTATGATGAATACTACACCGTCAAGAAGTACAAGCGTGAGTGCGTTTGCATAAGTAAGACCAAAGCCAAAACATACGGTATATACAAAGAACGCATTAAGTCCCATACCGGACGCTTGTGCAAGCGGAAGGTTGGCAAGCAGTCCGATAAACAGAGTACCGATAACGGCAGAGATAGCGGTTGCAATATAAATAGCGTTGTACGATACCTCGGGCAAGCTTGAAAACATTCCGGCATTTACCATAAGAATATAAGCCATTGCCATAAAGGTTGTTATACCTGCAAAGACTTCGGTTTTTACGGTAGTGCCTCTTTCCTTGATTTTGAAAAACTTTTCCATTCAAAATCCTCCTCAATATTTTTTTATCAATGTAAAACAAAACATCAATAAATACATTATACTTATATTCACGAAAAATTTACATAGATTTTTTAGAAAAAAGAATATTTCTACATTTATCATAAAAATTTGATAAGTTTTTTGTAAGAAAAGAAAAACGGGCGGTTTTGTAAGAATAAAACGTCCGTTTTTGTTATATTTCACTTTGAGTGTATTTGGTATTTATAATTAATAATACATATAAAATCCACTTAAAGTGTTACTATATATCGCTTTTGCGGCTGTTTTTTTCGGCAAGGCGGTTAGCCTTTTTCATATCTGTTATTATAAGCTGAACAGCTTTTATCTGTCCCTCGTTCAGACCGTTAATATCAATTAGCGTACTGAAATCTGTTTCTCTGGGATTATCTGTTTTTCCAAGCAGATAGTCGGTAGAAACGTGGTAAAGGTACGACAATGCTACAAGATTGACAAGACTTGGGTAACGCTCGCCCGTTTCGTAGGAAGAAATAAGAGATACAGAACAATTAATTCTGCTGGCTACGATTTTTTGTGAGAAGTGGTGTTCTTCTCTTAAAGACTGTAATTTGGTATGCAAATCTATTAACAAGGAAAACCCTCCACTATCAGTGTTTTAATAATAGTCTATATTATGGTATTATACTATAACTTGTTGAAAAAAATACACTCAGAGTGTTGACAAATCCACTCTGAGTGTAGTATAATCTAAAATGTAACAAATATGTTGTATATTTTAATTCCGACAAACAAAAATATTTGTTTTACCGGTAATTGTTGTGTCGAAATTAGTATATGACGAAAATTATAAAAAAGAGAGAGGGATTTTTTATGAAGAAATTTATTTCGGCTATGCTTTGTGCGGTTTTCTTGCTGCTGCCCTTATCACTTGCAGTGTCGGCTGAGGAAGAAAAGACAGCGGCGGAAACTGCGGCGGATATTGTACTTGCAAATTCAAGTGAAATTGATAAGATTGTTACAGGTATGTCCCAGACTTATCAGAGCAGTATTATGTTTCTGGATATTGATGGCGATAACCAACTTGAACTTTTAGTTTATTATGTTGAGGGTACAACTCTTAACGGTGGCTCTACTGCTTACGAACTAACTCCGAATGGAGTGGTGAAAATTAATGGAGATAATATGCCTGAATTTCATGTATCAGCAAATGGTGACGAGTGTACGGCTCATTACGAATTATATAAAAAGAATAGCGGAGAATTATTCTATATAGTTGATACAGCGGTTTCATCTACATATTCACATCTTTTTGATTCATATCAGAGCTTTTATAAAGTTGGCGTAGAGGGGAATACTATTAGAACCGAACGGATTTGTTCCAGATATTACGATACTTATACTGACGGATATGATGCTAACGGAAATGTAATTCTTAAATATCAAAAGCCTGATTCAGACGGTAACAGTATCGAAATTGACGAGAGTGAGTTCGATAATATTATGGAATCAACTAAATCCGACAGTGAAAATGTCAATGTGAAAGTATTGGACGCCTTTGAGTATTCAATTATTAATAGGCAATTTGATTACTACAATAGTTATACTATTGCCCAAAAGCGTCAATTCCTCATTGCTTCCTACAATGCATTTAGCTATGACGGATTTGTTAGAGATGACAGTAACATTATTCCTCAAAAGCCGTTTGACACAGACCCAATTACAGACACAGACCCAATTACAGACACAGACCCAATTACAGACACAGACCCAATTACAGACACAGACCCAATTACAGACACAGATCCAATTATAGACACAGACTCAATTACAGATACGGATAAAATTACAGACACAGATCCAATTATAGACACAGACTCAATTACAGATACGGATAAAATTACAGACACAGACACAAATACTGACACCTCAGCAGGTAAAACAAATAATAACAACACGAATAACAATAATACGAACACCAATACTAATAAAAACAACACCAACAACACAACCAACACAAATACTGCAAACAATACGTCTGCTCAAACAGATACCGTATCAACGGGAACACAGACGGGAGTTATTGTGTTTATCACATTAATGGCGGCTTGCATAGCTGTTGTTGCTGTACTTAACAAGAAGAAAAACGCCGGACAGTAACAGTCAATATCCATATTTCTTGGCATATATCAGAGGTTATATGAAATATAGCCGCAGTAATTCAGACAGTCAAAAAAGGCTGTCTGATTATTTTTGTTGATCAAAACAATTCACCACATAAAAGTGGTAAATTAATAAAATTATTTTTTCGTTTTCTATTGACACGATGAAAAAAATTTGTTATACTGAGGTAAAGTAATTAAGAAAGGTGTACGCAACATGAGTAAGTATATGAACGCTTATAACGCATTTACATACTTTTACTTTAGAAGCTGGGGTTATTTTTTCTCCGGTCTGTTTGTCGTGCATTAACATCAGGATTACTTAAATAAAAATTTTTTAAGCTTATTGACCGATGTTTGCATGACGCAGACATCGTTTTTTTGATGCGTAAATTTTTGGAGGAGATTGTTATGAATTGTACATTTAAAAGAAAGCTGCCCATTCCGCAGGTGTTAAAGCAGGAATACCCTGTAACGGAAGAAATGGCTAAAAGAAAGGTTCAGCGTGACGAGGAGATCAAAAAAATATTTACGGGTGAATCCGATAAGTTTTTGCTTATTATAGGACCGTGTTCTGCCGATTACGAGGGTTCGGTTATGGACTACGTTACACGTCTTGCAAAGGTTCAGGAAAAAGTAGCGGATAAGCTGCTTATCATTCCTCGAATATACACAAATAAGCCCAGAACTACGGGTGCAGGATATAAGGGTATGCTTCATCAGCCTGATCCGCTTACGGACTCCGATATGCTGAAAGGCGTTATCAAAATCAGAAAATTACATCTTCGTGTGCTTGCTGAAACGGGTCTTACCAGTGCGGACGAAATGCTTTATCCCGATAACCACAGATACCTTTCCGATCTGCTTTCTTATGTTGCGGTAGGCGCAAGGTCTGTTGAAAACCAACAGCACAGACTTACTGCAAGCGGTATTGAAGTTCCCGTAGGAATGAAAAACCCCACAGGCGGCGATATAGGCGTAATGCTTAATTCCGTAATGGCTGCGCAGTCAAGCCATACATTTATATACAGAGGTTGGGAAGTTGAGAGTACGGGCAACCCTCTTGCGCACAGCATACTCAGAGGCTGGACTAATCCGCAGGGACAGAATATCTCAAATTATCATTATGAGGATCTTTTAAATCTTTATGCAGAGTATCAGAAAAAAGGTTTGGCAAACCCTGCCGTTATAATTGATACAAACCACGCAAACTCCGGCAAGCAGTACCTTGAGCAGATACGCATAAGCAAGGACGTTATTCACAGTATACATTCAAATGAGAATATCAAAGGACTTGTAAAGGGACTTATGATAGAAAGTTATATTGAGGACGGCAATCAGAAAGTAGAAGATATGATTTACGGAAAATCTATCACAGACCCGTGTTTGGGCTGGGAGAAGTCCGAAAGACTAATTTATGATATAGCGGAGATCCTTTAAAGTGTGGAGTGTGGAGTTTTTGTTAGTTAGGAATTAGGAGTGAGGAGTTTGGAATGGAGCTGTTAGCTCAAAGTTTATAGTTTAAATTTTTTAGTTCAAAGTTCTAAGTTGTTAGTTGGGCGCTCCTTTGAGCTTTGAACTTCAAACTTTGGACTAGCGACTTTGAGTTAACAACTCCAAACTCAAAAAAGCTCCGCACTGACAAATAACAACTAATAACTACAAACTAATAACTACAAAAAGTTTTTCTCCGCTTTTTGACATTATGGCATGAAAAACATTGACAAATCTACTCTGTAATGATAAAATTATTTCGGGTAAGACTTTTTGTAACCGACGGTAGTGGAGAGTGCTGCGGATTTTTCTGCACGAAAACCACAGGAAGCAAAAAGATAAACATAAGCCGACCGTCTGGGCAGTCCTACTTACAAGGTAGGACTGTATTTTTTTCACCGACGGTAATGCTCTTTTTTAGGAGGTTTGTTTTTTAATGAAGAAAGTCGCTATAATCATGGGCAGTGACAGCGATCTGCCCGTAGTTGAAAAAGCGTTTGCTGTTCTTGACGAATACGGTGTGCCGTTTGAGGTTCATGTATATTCCGCTCACAGAACACCTGTTGAGGCGAGAGATTTTGCGCTTAACGCAAGAGAAAACGGTTTTGGCGCAGTGATTGCTGCGGCAGGAAAGGCTGCCCACCTTGCGGGTGCAATAGCTGCAAATACCACTTTGCCTGTAATAGGTATCCCTGTTAAGTCTTCTACTCTTGACGGCTTGGACGCTCTTTTGTCAACTGTACAAATGCCCTCGGGTATTCCTGTTGCAACAGTTGCCATAGACGGCGCTGCCAATGCTGCTTTGCTTGCAATTCAGATACTTGCGGTATCAGATGAAGAGCTTGCGGTAAAGCTAAAGAGCGCACGAGCAAAGGCGTCTGCCACTGTTCTCGAAAAGGATAAGGCAGTAGCTCAAAAGTACAACAAGTTTTAATTAACATATATATATAGTTTTATAATTGGAGGAATTAAAAATGGAAAAGACTGTTCAGATGTACGAGGGCAAGGCTAAAAAGGTTTTTGCCACAGACGATGAGAATTACTGTATCGTATCCTACAAGGACGACGCAACTGCTAATAACGGACTTAAAAAGGGTACTATCCTCGGTAAGGGCGTTATCAATAACAGAGTTACAAACCACCTTATGAAGCTCGTAGAGAGCAAGGGTGTTCCTACTCATCTTGTAGAGGAGATAAACGACAGAGAAACTATCGTTAAGAAGGTTTCTATTGTTCCGCTTGAGGTAATAGTTCGCAATATCGCAGCAGGCTCGCTTGCAAAAAGACTCGGACTTGAAGAGGGTACAAAGCTTAACAAAACAGTCTTGGAGTATTGCTACAAAGATGACGCTTTGGGAGACCCTATGGTAAACGAGTATCATATCCTTGCTATGGATTATGCTACAAAAGAGGAGCTTGATACAATTGCAAAGTATGCTTTTGCTGTAAACGATATTCTTACAGAGTACCTCAAAGAGGTAAATATAGAGCTTGTTGACTTTAAGCTTGAGTTTGGCAGACTTCCGGACGGTACTATCGTTCTTGCAGATGAGATCTCACCCGATACCTGCCGTTTCTGGGACAGTGTTACAAACGAGAAGCTTGACAAGGACCGTTTCAGACGTGATATGGGCGGCGTAGAGGACGCTTATCAGGAGGTTATGAAGCGTCTTTTAGGAGAGTAAATAATACATTCAGAGAATAACGCTTGACCGTATAGCCGAGCGTTATTCGTGTTATAATCAGAAAGTCAGGAGAAAAAAGCAATATGATTACTGATTCCGAAAAACTTCACGAAGAATGCGGCGTGTTTGGTGTGTTTGGCAGTGAAACGACCGATGTTTCTTCAACTGTATATTACGGGCTTTTCGCACTTCAGCACCGTGGTCAAGAGGGCTGCGGTATTGCAATTAATGACGAAGGTGTAATTACCTCATATAAAGACATAGGTCTTGTAAACGATGTGTTTACACATGATGTTCTTAAAAAGCTTGGCGAGGGCAATATGGCTATCGGTCATGTGCGTTACGGTACGACAGGCTCAAACGACAGAAACAATGTACAGCCTATTGTTGTAAATCATGTTAAAGGAAGAATGGCGCTTGCTCATAACGGCAATCTCGTAAATTCAGCAGATCTCAGAGAGAAACTGGAGCTTGAAGGTTCTATTTTCCATACGACAAGCGATACGGAGGTTATCTCCTATGCGATTACTAAGGAAAGAATAAACTGCGACTCCATAGAAGAGGCAGTAAACCGCGCTATGTATAAGATAGACGGCGCATATTCTCTTGTGGTAATGTCACCTGCAAAGCTGATTGCGGCGAGAGATCCGAGAGGTTTCCGCCCGCTGTGCTACGGCAAGACCGAGGACGGAAGATATATTGTTGCCTCTGAAAGCTGTGCCCTTGACGCAGTAAGCGCGAAATTTATTCGTGATATTGATCCGGGCGAGATAGTTGTTTTTAACGATGAGGGCATAACGTCTATCAGAGATCACTGCGGTACGGCAGACAGCGCTTTGTGTATATTTGAATATATCTATTTTGCAAGACCCGATTCGAGAGTTGACGGTGTAAACGTACATCAGGCGAGAATAAGGGCAGGCGAACTTCTCGCAAAGGCTCACCCTGTTGACGCAGATATAGTAATAGGCGTGCCTGATTCGGGACTTGACGCAGCGGTAGGATATGCAAGAGCGTCGGGCATTCCGTACGGTATCGGCTTCATTAAGAATAAATATATAGGAAGAACATTTATCTCCCCTGGGCAGGAGTCCAGAGAAGATAAGGTAAAAATAAAGCTTAACCCTATATCGGAAGTGGTAAAGGGCAAGAGAATAGTAATGATAGACGATTCTATCGTAAGAGGTACGACAAGCGCAAGGATAGTTCGTCTTGTGCGTGAGGCAGGAGCAAAAGAGGTTCATGTAAGAATTTCCGCACCGCCGTTTGTAAGTCCATGCTATTACGGAGTTGATATTGACTCAAAGGATAAGCTTATTGCCTGTAAGCACACGATCCCCGAGATCGCAGAAATAATCGGAGCGGATTCACTCGGTTATCTTTCCCGTGGGGACGTAACAAAGCTTGCAGACGGGGGAAGCTGCACGGGATTTTGCTGTGCTTGCTTTGACGGAGAATATCCGACAAGTATTCCCAAGGGCAACGGAAAGAATAAATTTGAACAGAAGATAGATAAGACCAAAAAGAAATCTAAAACAAAGGATGATACAAATGAAGAGCAGCAGTGAAAGCTATAAGGCAGCAGGCGTTGATATTACGGCAGGCTACAAAGCGGTTGAACTGATGAAGAGCCACATCGCAAAAACAATGACAAGCGGCGTTGTTTCCGATATAGGCGGCTTTGGCGGATTGTTTGAGCTTGACGTTACAGGTATGGAAAGACCTGTTTTGGTAAGCGGTACGGACGGCGTAGGCACAAAGCTTAAAATGGCTTTTCTTATGGATAAGCACGACACAGTAGGTATAGACTGTGTTGCAATGTGCGTAAACGATATAATCTGCTGCGGGGCAAAGCCGCTGTTTTTCCTTGATTATATCGCCTGCGGAAAGAATGTTCCCGAAAAAATAGAGGCAATAGTTAAGGGTGTTGCAGAGGGCTGCGTACAGTCGGGCTGTGCTTTGATAGGCGGCGAAACTGCCGAAATGCCCGGTTTCTATCCCGTAGACGAATACGACCTCGCAGGTTATTCGACAGGTGTTGTTGACCGCGGCAAAATCCTTGACAAGACATCTGTTACAGAGGGCGACGTAATAGTTGCGCTCCCGTCAAGCGGCGTACATTCAAACGGTTTTTCTCTTGTGAGAAAGGTGTTTGATGTTGAAAATTCTGATATAAAATCCCCCGTAGAGGAGTTGGGCGGCAAGTCGATAGGCGAAACTCTCCTTACTCCTACAAAAATCTATGTTAAGCCTATGCTTGCGCTCTTTGAGCAGGTAAAGGTCAAGGCTGTATCGCATATAACGGGCGGCGGTTTCTATGAGAATATCCCGAGAAGTCTGCCGACAGGCTTTAGTGCGAAAATTAAGAAGAGCGATGTGAGAATACTCCCGATATTTAAGCTTATCCAAAAGACGGGCGATATCCCCGAAAGAGATATGTTCAACACATTTAATATGGGTGTCGGAATGATAGCTGTTGTGGCTAAAGAGAACGCAGAAAAGGCTTTGGAGGTACTCAAAGCACAGGGCGAGGACGCTTATGTTATAGGCGAGGTTGTAAAGAGTGACGAGGGAGTAATAATAGAATAATTTCCATGAGGTGTACTCAATGAGTAACGATAAGATCAAGATAGCCGTTTTCGTTTCGGGCGGCGGCACAAACCTGCAGGCTCTTATAGATAAGCAGAAAAGCGGAGTTATAGGCAGCGGAGAGATATGTCTTGTTGTTTCAAATAACCCGAACGCTTATGCGCTTGAGAGAGCCAAAAAAGCAGGAATAAAGACGGAGATAGTTTCGAGAAAGGAATGCGCAGACCAGAGAGAGTTTGAGGATAAGCTTATTTCTCTGATAAAGGAGAATAAAATCGAGCTTATAGTTCTTGCGGGGTTTATGTGTATTCTCAGCGAGAGATTTACGTCTAAATATCCCAAGAGAATAATCAATGTTCACCCCTCGCTTATTCCGTCATTCTGCGGCAAGGGCTTTTACGGACTGAATGTTCACAAAGCAGCTCTCGATTACGGAGTTAAGGTGACAGGCGCAACCGTACATTTTGTAAACGAGATACCCGACGGCGGCGAGATAATAATGCAGAAGGCGGTTGAAGTTAAGGACGGCGATACACCCGAGGTTCTCCAAAAAAGAGTAATGGTAAATGCCGAGTGGATAATACTTCCGCAGGCTGTTGAGAAGGTCAGCAGACAAATGCTTGACAAGGATTAAAGGAGTATAATGCTATGGACGTATATAAGACATACGATATAGGGGAGCTGATAAACGGCAACCCCTATGTAGGCAGAGGTATCGTAATGGGAAAATCCGAGGACGGTACAAAGGCAGTTACAGCATATTTTATAATGGGCAGAAGTGAGAACAGCCGCAACCGTGTTTTTGTTGAGAACGGCGACGAGGTTATCATACACCCGTTTGACGCAAGCAAGGTTGAAGACCCTTCGCTTATAATATATTCACCTATCAGAAAGATAGACAACAAGCTTATCGTTACAAACGGCGATCAGACAGACACTATCTATGACTTTATTGCGGGGGGCAAGACTTTTGAAGAGGCTCTCGACACACGCTGCTTTGAACCCGATCCGCCGAACTGGACTCCGAGAATAAGCGGTATGTTTACATTCGGCGATAAGCTTACATACAAGATGAGTATTTTAAAGAGCGCAGACGCAGAGGGTACGGAGTGTAACCGTTACACTTACTCTTACAATTCCCTTAACGGTATAGGTCATTTTATCCATACTTATGTAACGGACGGAAACCCGATACCTACATTTATGGGCGAGCCTGAGAGAGTTGCAATTCCGAACGATATAGACGAGTTTACAAGCAAGATATGGAGTAATCTCAACGAGCAGAATAAAATCTCTATCTATGTTAGGTATATCGACCTTGCAACAGGCGAGTGCGATAATAGAATGATAAATAAAAATCAGTGAAAGGAAAGCCGATTATGACAGCGAATAAAGAAAGCTATATTTCACCGTTTTCCACAAGATACGCAAGTGGGGAAATGCAGTATGTATTTTCCGAGAAGTTCAAGTTCACAACTTGGCACAGACTTTGGATCGCACTTGCAAAGGCTGAGCAGAAAATGGGTCTTGATATCACAGACGAACAGATAGAGGAGCTTGAAAAGTACAGAGATATTGTAGATTTTGAAACGGCAGAGGCAAGAGAAAAGGTAGTTCGTCACGATGTAATGTCGCACGTTTACGCTTACGGTAAACAATGTCCGAAGGCTATGCCGATAATTCACCTCGGAGCAACATCGTGCTATGTAGGCGATAACACAGACGTTATCATTTTAAGAGAAGCGTCTAAGATCGTGCTTAAAAAGGCAGCTCAGGTAATAAAGAACTTATCTGTATTTGCAGAACAGTATAAGTCTTTGCCATGCCTTGCTTACACACATCTCCAGCCTGCGCAGCTTACAACGGTAGGCAAGAGAGCAACACTCTGGATGTATGAGCTTATTCAGGATATAGAAAATCTTGAGTTCCAGCTTTCCAACTTAAAGCTTTTAGGCTCAAAGGGTACAACCGGTACACAGGCAAGCTTTATGGAGCTTTTCGAGGGCGATCAGGAAAAGGTTAAAATGGTTGAAAAGCTCATAGCAGAGGAATTAGGCTTTGAAAAGTGCGTGGCTGTATCGGGTCAGACTTATTCAAGAAAAACAGACGCATACTTCCTTGCGGCTTTGTCGGGATTTGCTCAGAGTGCGTATAAATTCTCAAACGACCTCAGAATACTCCAGTCATTCGAGGAAATGGAAGAGCCTTTCGAGAAAAATCAGATCGGTTCGTCCGCTATGCCGTATAAGCGTAATCCGATGAGAAGCGAGCGTATATCTTCGCTTGCAAGATACGTTATTGTCGATTATCTCAACCCTGCGCTCACAGCAGGTACACAGTGGTTTGAGAGAACTCTTGACGACAGCGCAAATAAGAGAATTTCCGTTGCGGAGGCGTTCCTTGCAGTTGATTCCATTCTTAATATATATATCAATATCACAAGCGGTCTTGTCGTATATGATAAAGTCGTTACAAGACGTGTAATGGAAAAGCTCCCGTTTATGGCTACCGAAAACATTATGATGAAGAGCGTAAAGAACGGAGGAAACCGTCAGGAGCTGCACGAGCTTTTAAGAGTACATTCTCATGCGGCTGCCGCAAAGGTAAAGCTTGAGGGCGGAGCAAACGACCTTATCGACAGAATTGCAGCAGACCCTGCATTCCCTGTAACAAAGGAAGAAATAGAGAGCGAGCTTGACCCGATACTCTATGTAGGCAGAAGTGTTACACAGGTAGAGGAGTTCATCGAAAGTGAAGTAAAGCCCGTACTCGACAGATTGTATACAGATGAGATAAAGTCCGAGCTTAAAGTATAAGGTGATAAAATGAGAGAGCTTGAAACCGAGAGATTAAGACTTCGCAGACTTTGTAAAGATGATGCACAGGCGATGTTCAACAACTGGGCGAGTAATCCGAATGTTACAAAATACTTGGAGTGGCAGCCACACGAAAATATTGACGTAACAAAAGCATATCTTGATTATATTTTACCCGAATATGATAAACCGGACTGTTACCGCTGGGGAATAGAGAGAAAATCAGACGGCATTCTTATGGGCGCGATAGATGTTGTAAGATTTAAGAAAGGCTGCCCGGTAATCGGTTACTCCTCGGGCGAAAGCTTTTGGGGCAACGGCTATATGACGGAAGCGTGCAAAGCGGTTATAGAGGAGCTTTTTGCAGACGGATACAAAACTATTTTTATAAGCGCTATGAAAGACAATATCGGCAGTAATCGTGTGATTGAGAAGTGCGGTTTTAAGTTTGTAAAGAGTATAGAAGAAAAAATGTCATACTGTAAGCCCGAGATAGTAACAAAAAACTATTATCGTTTAGACAGATAATTACGATTTGAAAGGAATGATACCTTTGAAAGAATTTGAGTTAAAATACGGCTGTAACCCTAATCAGAAGCCGTCAAGGATATTTATGTCAAACGGAGAAGATCTCCCGATCGAGATACTTAACGGCAAGCCCGGTTACATCAACTTCCTTGACGCATTCAACAGCTATCAGCTTGTTAAAGAGATAAAAGAGGCAACAGGTCTTTGCGCTGCAACGTCCTTTAAGCACGTTAGTCCGACATCGGCAGCAGTCGGAAGAAAACTTAGCGATAAGCTTAAAAAGGCTTGTTTTGTAGATGATATAGAGGGTCTTGACGATTCTCCGCTTGCTTGCGCTTATGCAAGAGCAAGGGGTACAGACAGAATGTCGTCCTTCGGTGACTGGATCGCTTTAAGTGATGTGTGCGATGTAACAACAGCAACAATCATCAAGAGAGAAGTGTCCGACGGCATAATCGCGCCGGGGTATACGGACGAGGCTTTGGAGATACTTAAATCAAAGAAAAAGGGCAATTACAATATTGTAAAGATAGACGAGAGCTACACTCCCGACCCGGTAGAGCGTAAGCAGGTATACGGCATTACATTTGAGCAGGGCAGAAACGAGTTCAAGATAAACAATGAACTTTTGGAGAATATTGTGACCGATAACAAGAATATCCCCGATGATTCTAAGATAGATTTGATTATCGCGCTTATCACTCTCAAATACACACAGTCAAATTCCGTATGTTTTGCAGTTGACGGACAGGCAATAGGAGTAGGAGCAGGACAGCAGTCAAGAATACACTGCACACGTCTTGCAGGAAACAAGGCTGATATATGGCATCTTCGCCAGCACGATAAGGTGCTTAACCTGCCTTTCCTTGATACTTTAGGCAGACCCGACAGAGATAATGTTATAGATGTATATATTTCCGATGACGATGAGGACGTACTGGGCGATGATGTATGGCAGCAGTACTTTAAGGTAAAGCCCGAGCCGCTTACACGTGAGGAGAAGAAGTCATATCTCTCACAGATAACAGGCGTATCTTTGGGTAGTGACGCATTCTTCCCGTTTGGAGATAACATTGAGAGAGCAAGAAGAAGCGGTGTAAGCTATATTGCGCAGCCGGGCGGTTCTATTCGTGACGATAATGTAATAGAGGCCTGCAACAAGTATGATTTGGCTATGGTATTCACAAAGATGAGATTGTTCCATCATTAATTTCAGAAATTTCCGTACAGATACGGTTAGGGCAATCGCACGAACAACTAATAAAATTATGACAAAGTAAATAAATTTTAAAGTTTTTTGCCAAGCTTTTTTTCAAAAAAGCGGCGAGGGTTTGGGGCGAGCAGCCCCAAATGCTCCACTCAGCGGAGAGGGGGGCAAACAAAGCTATATTATTACATTGAACTTTGAAGGGGGGAGAACCTGCTGACAGTGGTTCTCCCCCATGCAATAAGTCGGATTACTTATAAAATTAGTCTGAATTGTAGATAGTATTTCCGAAACACAACATCTGACATAAAGAAACGGAGGTTATTCCTATGAAAATAATGGTGATAGGCGGCGGCGGACGTGAGCACGCTATTATCAAGAAGTTGAAAGAAAACAAGCAGGTAAGCCTTATTTACGCGCTCCCCGGAAACGGCGGCATTGCAAAGGACGCAGAGTGCGTTGATATCGGCGCTAAGGATATCCCGAAAATCGTTGAATTTGCAAAGGATAACAATGTAGAGTTTGCAGTTGTAGCGCCCGATGATCCGCTGGTGCTCGGAGCTGTTGACGCACTTGAGGACGCAGGTATTCCCTGTTTCGGGCCTAAAGCAAATGCAGCAATAATTGAGGGCAGCAAGGTTTTTTCAAAGAACCTTATGAAAAACTTTAACATTCCTACAGCAAAATACGAGGTCTTTGACGACATGGAAAAGGCTCTTAACTACATTAAAACTGCTCCCATTCCTACTGTTATCAAAGCAGACGGTCTTGCGCTCGGTAAGGGCGTTATCATCGCCGAAACAAGAGAGGACGCAGAAAATGCCGTAAAGTCGATGATGCAGGATAAAATTTTCGGAGAGAGCGGCAGCCGTGTAGTTATAGAGGAGTTCTTAACAGGCCCCGAGGTGTCTGTACTTTCATTTACAGACGGAAAAACTATTATCCCTATGGTTTCAAGTATGGATCACAAACGCGCTCTTGACGGCGATAAGGGACTTAATACGGGCGGTATGGGTACTGTTGCGCCAAACCCGTACTATACAAAAGAAGTAGCAGACGAGTGTATGGAGAAGATATTCCTGCCGACTATCAAGGCTATGTCATCTCTTGACAGACCATTCAAAGGCTGTTTGTACTTTGGTCTTATGATCACAAAGGACGGCCCGAAAGTAATTGAGTATAACTGCCGCTTCGGTGATCCCGAAACACAGGTAGTATTGCCGCTTTTGGAGAGTGACTTGTTTGAAATTATGCGCGCAACTGCAGAGGAAAGACTTGACGAGATCGAAGTTAAATTTGCAGACAAGAGCGCATGCTGTGTAGTTTTGGCGTCAAACGGTTATCCTAAAGCTTATGAAAAGGGCTTTGAAATAAAGATAGGAGAGCTTGCCGATAACGCTAACTTCTATATCGCAGGCGCAAAGCTTGACGAGAATGGAAAGCTCCTCACAAACGGCGGACGTGTTCTCAATGTCGTTGCAACGGCTGATGATCTCGAACAGGCAATAAAGAACGCTTACAAAGCAGCAGAGAATATTACATTTGATAATGCATACTGCCGCAAGGATATTGGACAGAGGGCGCTTCAGGCACTCAAAAAATAATTGGATTCACAATTTTACTTAGGAGGAATCCCTAATGGTTTATAGAATTTATGTAGAAAAAAAAGCAGAGCTTGCCCACGAGGCAAAAGCGCTCTGTAACGATCTGAGAAATCTTCTCGGCATAGAGAATTTGGAAAATATCCGTATTCTCAACAGATATGACGCAGACAATATAGATAAGGAGCTTTTTGATTACTGCAAGGGTACGGTTTTCTCCGAGCCGCAGCTTGATATTGTAACAGACGAGATAGAGAAGTCCGACTCAGATACTGTATTTGCGGTAGAGTATCTGCCCGGACAGTTCGATCAGAGAGCAGATTCCGCAGCGCAGTGTATTCAGATAATCTCGCAAAAGGACAGACCGCTTATCCGTACAGCTAAGGTTTATATCCTTACGGGTACGCTTACGCAGGCTGATATAGAACAGATAAAGAAATATGTTATTAACCCTGTTGAATCAAGAGAGGCGTCATTAGAGAGATACACAACTCTTGTATCGGAGTACGATATCCCGACAACGGTTGATACTCTCACAGGCTTTAACAGACTTGACGAGGACGGCTTAAAGGAGTTTATGACAGAAAAGGGTCTTGCTATGGATCTTGACGATATAAAATTCTGTCAGGCATATTTCAGGAGCGAGCAGAGAGATCCCACTATCACCGAGATAAAGATGATAGACACATACTGGTCTGATCACTGCCGTCATACTACATTCCTAACCACTATTGACGAGGCACGTTTTGAAGATCCGCTTTTGCAGAAAGCGTACGACGAGTATCTCGAAACAAGAAAGGCGATCGGCAGAACTAAACCCATCAACCTTATGGATCTCGGAACGATCGGCGCGAAGTATTTAAAGCAGCAGGGTAAGCTTGATAAGCTGGACGAATCCGAGGAGATCAATGCCTGCACCGTGAAGATCAAGGTTGACGCAGACGGACAGGAGGAAGATTGGCTGCTGCTGTTCAAAAACGAAACGCATAACCACCCCACAGAGATAGAGCCGTTCGGCGGCGCTGCAACTTGTATCGGCGGTGCTATAAGAGATCCGCTTTCCGGACGTTCTTATGTTTACGGCGCTATGCGTGTTACGGGTGCGGCAGATCCGTTAAAGCCCGTAAGCGAAACTATGCAGGGTAAACTTCCTCAGCGTAAGATCGTAACCACAGCCGCAGCAGGATACAGCTCATACGGTAATCAGATCGGTCTTGCAACAGGACAGGTAGACGAGCTTTATCACGACGGCTATGCTGCAAAAAGACTTGAAATAGGCGCAGTTGTTGCGGCAGCTCCTGCGGAGAATGTAAGACGTGAACGCCCCGAGGAGGGAGATATTGTTATTCTTTTGGGCGGCCGTACAGGTCGTGACGGCTGCGGCGGCGCTACCGGTTCTTCCAAGTCGCATACACTTTCTTCACTTGAAAGCTGCGGCGCAGAGGTACAAAAGGGTAATGCTCCCGAAGAGAGAAAGCTCCAGAGATTATTCAGAAACAAAGAGGCTTCACTGCTTATCAAACGCTGCAACGACTTCGGCGCAGGCGGTGTTTCTGTTGCGATAGGCGAGCTTGCGGACGGTCTGGAAATCGACCTCAATAAAGTACCAAAGAAGTATGACGGTCTTGACGGTACAGAGCTTGCAATAAGCGAATCTCAGGAGAGAATGGCTGTTGTTGTAGAGCCTAAGGACGCAGATAGATTTATGGAGCTTGCGGCAAGCGAGAACTTAGAGGCAACGATAGTAGCGGTAGTAAAGGCAGAACCAAGGCTTGTAATGAAGTGGAACGGCAAGGATATTGTAAATATTTCAAGAGAGTTCCTCAATTCAAACGGCGCAGAAAAGCATATTGTAATTACACCCGACGCTCCGAAGGATTATAACCGTAAGGCCGAAGGAGATTTTGCAAAACAGTATAAGGAGCTTGCAGGCGATTTGAATGTCTGCTCAAAGAGAGGACTTTCCGAGAGATTTGACTCGACTATCGGAGCAGGTACGGTTGTAATGCCGTTCGGCGGAAAGAACCAACTTACTCCTAATCAAGCTATGGTTCAGAAGGTTTCTATGGAGAAGAAACATACAAAATCCTGTTCCGTAATGGCATGGGGCTATAATCCGTTTATTACCGAGAAAAGCCCGTACCACGGTGCATATCTTGCGGTTGTTGAGTCCGTGTCAAAGCTTATAGCAACGGGTGCGTCATTTGAAGATGTTTACCTCACATTCCAAGAGTATTTTGAAAGACCTAACCGTGACGGCAAGCGTTGGGGCAAGCCTCTTGCGGCGCTTCTCGGCTCGCTTAAAGCACAGCTTGACCTTGAATGTGCGTCAATAGGCGGTAAGGATTCAATGTCGGGTTCGTTTGAAGATCTCGATGTTCCGCCGACACTTGTATCATTTGCCGTTACTATGGATAAAACAGATAACATAATCACAAATGATTTTAAAGAGGCAGGACACAGTGTTGTGCTTATAAAGCCCGAGTATGACGAAAACAATCTCCCAAGACCAAATTCGCTGAAAGCAGTTTACGCACAGGTGACTAAGCTTATGCGTGAGGGTAAGGTTGCAGCGGCTTATACGCCTACTTACGGCGGTGTTGCAGAGGCTGTAATGAAGATGTGTTTCGGTAATGATATAGGCTTTAAGTACAGCAGCGACGTATCTCTTGACGACGTTTTCGGCTACAACTACGGTGCGTTTATTCTTGAACTTAACGAGAATACAGACGCAGGAATTACACTCGGTTCGACAACTGATGAAAAGATAATCAGCTATAAGGATACTATCCTTAAACTGCCTGAACTACTCTCTATTTATGAGAATAAGTTAGAGCCTGTATATTCCTGTAATATTCCTATGGAGAAAAAGGATATACCTGCATTCTCCTATACGGCAGAAAAACGAGTTTCTCCTGCAATAAGAACAGCTAAACCAAAGGTTGTTATACCTGTATTCCCGGGTACGAATTGTGAGTTTGATACAGCAAAGGTACTTCGTGACGCAGGAGCAGAGCCTGAGATAATCGTTATCAAAAATCTTACCGCTAAAGATATTGCAGAGTCGGTAGAGTATACTGCAAAGAGAATCAAAGAGGCACAGATAGTGTTTATTCCCGGAGGATTTTCGGGCGGTGACGAGCCGGACGGTTCGGGTAAGTTTATTACGGCATTCTTCCGTAACGGCGTAATAAAGAATGAAATAACGGAGCTTCTCGAAAACCGTGACGGACTTATGGCAGGTATCTGCAACGGTTTCCAGGCGCTTATAAAGCTCGGACTTGTGCCGTACGGTAAGATAATTGATACAGATGAAAATTGTCCTACCCTTACATTTAACACTATAAGCCGTCACCAGTCCAGACTTGTGAGAACGAGAATTGCGTCCAACAAATCTCCGTGGCTTATGGAAACAAAGGTAGGAGATATATATACAGTGCCGATTTCACACGGCGAGGGACGTTTCCTTGCAAGCGATGATATAATCGCACAGCTTGCAGAGAACGGACAGATAGCTACACAGTATGTAGATTTAAGCGGTACTCCAACTAACAATGTACGTTTCAACCCGAATGATTCTGCATTTGCAATAGAGGGTATAACCTCGCCCGACGGCAGAGTGTTCGGTAAAATGGGACACTCGGAGCGTATAGGCGAGGGACTTTACAGAAACGTTGACGGAAGATATGATATGGGAATGTTCCGCTCGGCAGTTAAGTATTTTAAGTAAAAATCATTCTCCGAAAAGCAGGGGTTACTCTCGGCTTTTCGGAGAAGTGAGTAAAGGGAGCTGAAACGATTATAGATAAGCTTAAAAAAGCAAGGGTTTTATCGGGCAGTATGTTAAAGCTTATTGCGCTTGTAACAATGATAATCGACCATATCGGAGTGGTGATTATAAAAAGTATTCCCTCGGCGCTAAAGCCCATAATGACTTTGGGAACACGGCAGATAAGCTTGTATGCTTTGTTTAGAATTGTCGGCAGAATAGCGTTTCCATTGTATGTGTTTTTGCTTGTAGAGGGATTTCTTCATACGCACGACAGAAAAAAGTACGGAATAAATCTGCTCGCCTTTGCCGTAATATCGGAGATACCGTGGAATTTGGAGCATACGGGAACACTGCTTTACAAGGAGCAGAATGTGTTTTTTACTCTGTTTTTCGGGTATGTGGGAATATGCTGTTATGAACGGTTTAAGGACGATAATTTAAAAAAGCTTTTATCGCTGTCGGCACTTTTTGCAATAGCGTTTGTATTCAAAGCGGATTACGGAGCGATAGGGTACAGCTTTATTTTGTTTATGTATATTATGCGTGAGGATAAAATTACAAAATCACTTATAGGCAGCTGTTTTTTCTCATTACAGCCCGTAATACTGATGTCGTTTCTGCTGATGAGCTTATATAACGGCGAGCGTGGATTTATTAAGGGAAAAGTGCTTAAATATTTATTTTACATTGCATACCCTCTTCATGTTTTTGTTTTGTATCTTATAAAGCTTAGATATATAGGATATTCTTGATAAAAGGAGTAAGACTAATGTACAAGAGTGATATAGAGATTGCACAGTCAGTCAAAATGAAAAATATCTCCGAAATTGCCGATACAGCAGGCATACCGTCTGATTATATCGAGCAGTACGGAAACTATAAGGCAAAGATAGATTTGTCATACTTAAAGGACAGCAAAAAAGAGAACGGTAAGCTTGTTCTTGTAACAGCCATTACGCCAACCCCTGCAGGCGAGGGCAAAACTACAACTACTATCGGGCTTGCAGACGGACTTAGAAAGATAGGGAAAAATTGTGTTGTTGCACTCAGAGAACCGTCATTAGGCCCTGTATTCGGAATAAAAGGCGGCGCGGCAGGCGGCGGATATGCGCAGGTAGTTCCAATGGAGGATATAAACCTGCACTTCACGGGGGATTTCCACGCAATTGGCGCGGCAAATAATCTTCTTGCGGCTATGCTTGACAACCATATCTATCAAGGGAATTCCCTGAACATCGACCCACGCAGAATTACATGGAGAAGATGTGTCGATATGAACGACAGACAGCTCAGATTTGTAACAGACGGTTTGGGCGGCAGAGTAAACGGTGTACCTCGTGAGGACGGTTATGATATAACGGTAGCGTCGGAAATTATGGCTGTGCTTTGTCTTGCAACGTCGATAACAGACCTTAAAGAGAGGTTGTCACGTCTGATAGTCGGCTATACTTATAACGAGGAGCCTGCTACGGCAGGACAGCTCAAAGCCGCCGGCGCTATGACAGCTCTCTTAAAGGACGCACTGAAGCCTAACCTTGTACAGACGTTAGAGGGAACTCCGGCACTTGTACACGGAGGTCCCTTTGCAAATATCGCTCACGGCTGTAACTCTGTAATTGCAACGAAAATGGCATTAAAGCTTTCCGATTATGCTATAACAGAAGCAGGATTTGGTGCTGATTTGGGCGCTGAAAAATTCCTTGATATAAAGTGCAGATACGCAGGACTTACACCGTCTGCTGTGGTAGTTGTGGCGACTGTAAGAGCGTTAAAAATGCACGGCGGTATGCAAAAAACGGAGCTTGCAAACGAGAACCTTGACGCACTCGCAAAAGGCTTGCCGAACCTTTTAAGGCACGTATCAAATATTAAAAATGTGTATAAGCTGCCCTGCGTAGTAGCGGTGAACCGTTTCCCGACAGATACAGACGCAGAAGTACAGCTTGTGATTGAAAAGTGCAGGGAGCTTGGTGTAAATGTAGCGCTCTCAACCGTATGGGCAGACGGCGGTAACGGCGGTGTGGAGCTTGCAAAAGAGGTAGTACGTCTTTGCGAGGAAGAAAAGGGCGACTTTACATTCAGCTATGAGCTTGACGATACTCTCGAAAACAAAATAGAGGCGATAGTTAAGAAAATCTACGGCGGCAAGGGCGTAGTGTTTGAGGCAAACGCTAAGAAACAGCTTGCACAGATAAAGTCGTTAGGTTTTGATAAGCTGCCTGTCTGTATGGCAAAAACACAGTACAGCTTTTCCGATGACCCTGCAAAACTCGGCGCTCCCGAAGATTTTACCGTAACGGTAAGGAATTTAAAGGTATCGGCAGGCGCAGGATTTGTAGTAGCTTTGACAGGTACAATAATGACAATGCCCGGACTGCCTAAGTCACCTGCGGCAGAGAGGATAGACGTTGACGAAAACGGAGTAATCAGCGGATTGTTCTGATAATAAAATAATAAAGCCCGAGAGTGAGTTTAAGATACGCTCTCGGGTTTTGTTTTTAATATTTTTATCTATTAGGAATGCAGACCGTGCAAAAAGGCATTTTTAAAAAAAATAATACTATTTTTATCTGAATTAATAAAACTCCCTCAGTCAGCGTAGTGAAGTGACGGAGGGAATATTATTAATCTTAGTGTTTCATATGTTTGTTAGTTTTTGCACAATCTGAATGAGGAGTTAGGAGTTAGGAATGGGGGGAGTTCAAAGTTGTTGGTTGAATTGGTTATACCCCTTACTCAAACAGTCAGACTATTTGCCAAACAAGTCGGAATGTGAACCGGTTGCGGTTGCTGTCAGTATTAAGATGTCATCACGTATTTGATATATTAGGAGCCAATCGGGTTCAATATGACATTCACGAAAATCTTTTAAATTACCTGTTAGCTGATGGTCATAATTGTATGACGGCAACGCTTGACCACTAACCAATTGACTTAAAATATCAGTTAGTTTTGAAATATCTTTCCCACGTTTACGCATCAGCTTGACATTTCGTTTCATTTCATTTGTAAACCCAATTTTGTACAAGTTTTAGTCCTCCAACATAGCCGCAACTGCTTTTTCGGCAGTGTCGAACGGTCCGTTTAAATTTACTCTGTTGCGAGTTTCGTAAACCGCTTTAATTAAATTTTCCGGCATAGCTTGGTGTCGTATTTCAAAAGGTATGCCGTTATTCTCAACTGCTATTGTAAGGAACATTCTCACAGCAGTTGAAGTATCAAGTCCCAAACTTGCAAAAAGCATATCTGCCTGTGTTTTCAGATCATCGTTTAATCGTATCTGTAAATTAGCCATAATAACACCTCCGGTACTTTATAATACAATTATATAATCTAATCAACGAAATGTCAATACATATTATTGCTTTATCAGTAAAATAACAACAGCACTTCCAAAACTTACGGAAGTGCTGTTGTATTGATTATTGTATTGTTTGTAAAATATTACTTGTCATATTCAAGCAGCAGGTCGATAAATTCGAGAATGAGCTTTTTCTGTTTATCATTACACAGCATTATTTTCTCGGTTATTTCGTTTTTTAAATAGGAATTATTCAAATGAGATGTTCCGTCAATGAGAAAGCTTACTTCGCAATTAAGTATATTAGCTATTACTGCAAGCGTATCGAGGTTGACTTTACATACTCCACGTTCTATCTGACTAATGTATCCTACTGTGACATCTGCTTTTTCGGCAAGCACCTCCTGCGTCATATTGTTATCCTTGCGAACCTTTTTGATCCGCTGTCCAATAATCTTATAATCTATTACCATAAAATCACCCTATTTTTATTTTCTTTGTTTTTTCAAGAGAATAACAGATAGCAATACTAAAAAAAATAATCAGAGTATCTTTTCACTAGTGAAAAATTTTAAAAAATATTAGATAAATAAGTGTGTCAAAATTACAAAATAATGAAGATATAAGTATTAAAAAAATATACCGCACTCATAGGCAATGTTTCGTTGAGTGCGGTATGTTTTGTATTATGTTAAGCCAAAGCTGATAGAAATAGCTTCGTTAATTCTGCCCATTGAATTATTATCAAGACAGCCCATTTTTTCTTTTAACCTTTGTTTATCTATGGTACGTATCTGTTCGAGCAGCACAACGCTGTCCTTTGCAAGACCGCCCGAAACGGCATTTACCCTGATATGTGTAGGCATACTCGCCTTATCCTGCTTGCTAGTGATAGCAGCGGCTATTACAGTAGGGCTGTAACGGTTACCCACATCATTTTGGACTATCAGCACAGGTCTAACGCCTCCCTGTTCAGACCCTACAACAGGACTGAGGTCGGCATAGAAAATATCTCCCCGTTTAATATTCACGTCTTTCACACTCCGATATTTTTATCGGTACTTTTTGTACCTGATATTATTGTAGCCATATTCAGGAATGTTTATACACTCCTGCTATTATAATATTAAAAAATATCGGAGGTGTTCTTAATTCTCGCTTTTCTCAAACTTTAAAATAATCTCGTCGTCTGCCGTTTCAATTGTTTTGATAAAGCCTGCGTCGCTGTCGGCGGTTACACGGCAGCTGCCCATAGAGAAAACACTGTTGCCGTCTTGCTCCTCTCCGATATACCTGACATCTTCACTGCTTTGTATTTCACGGAAGATATTATATATGCGTTTGGGCAGGGCGTTATCTTTCAAGTATGATCTGTCGGTGTGGACGGAGAGTGTATCTCTTATGATGTCGCACCCCTCGCCTGTAAACGAATATACTGTGCCTGCTGTGTTTTCGGGTAAAATAAAGCTTTCCGATAAAACACCCTGTGCAAGGTTAGTTATACAAACAGAGTAGGTTTTATTATTGTAGGTTACAGTGCATATTTCGTTTAGCTTTTCGGTAACAGGCGGTACGGCGGTTTTTTTAGCAGTGCAGCCTGTTAAAATAAAAGATAATAGAACTGTTATGGTAAATAATGCAGTAAAGTTTTTTCTGATATAGCATCACCTTTGTCATAATAGCTTTAATACTGAAACGATGTCACGAGCAGTAACCGCAGTAGGGGAAACCTCGTGACTGAGTATATCCGCAGCGTACCCGTGAGAATATACTGCCGCTGCCGCAGCGTCATAAAGCTCAATGCCTTGACATACAAACGCCCCTATAATACCTGCCAGCACATCTCCCGTACCGCCCTTTGAAAGAGCGCCGTTGCCTGTGGGGTTTACAAGAGTTTTTTCGCCGTCCGAGATCACCGTGCCGACACCTTTTAGCACAAGGATACACCCGTATTTTTCTGCAAAACTCTTTGCAGTGTTTTCACGGTCACTTTGTATTGCAGATACAGCCACACCTCCCATAAGACGTGACATTTCTTTTGGGTGAGGAGTTAGTATGGTGGGATAGGAGCGTTCCTGTAATACATCTATATGCTTTGAAATGCAGTTTATGCCGTCTGCGTCAAGAATTATCGGCTTTTGGTATCGCTGTAACAGCTCGCATACTATTTTTTCCGTGTCATCTGTAACTTTTATTCCACACCCTATAACAAGTGCGGTACAGTTGTTGCAATGACTGATTATATCTTCCATATCCTCGTATCGGAGAGTACCGTTTGACGAGGTTGGGAACGGTGAAAAAACAGCCTCCCATACCTGCCCTGCCATAATGGGATAAATACTGTCCGGGATTATACATTTAACGATCCCCGCGCCGCTCGTCATAGCCGCAGACGCACAAAGCATAGCAGCCCCTGCCATACCATAAGAGCCGCAAATAAGTCCGAGAGTACCAAAGGTCGATTTGTTGCAGTCGCCCTTTCTTTTGTCCTCCAATGTGCTTGTAACGTCCTCATAAATTTTATCTGCAAAAAAAGCATAAAGCTCGTTTGCGGGAACTATTCCTCGAAATTCATTTATTCTTTCTATATCGCTCTTTTTAAGTCCTCTTGTGTTTTCGATATTTTGTCTTATCTCTTTTATACGTTCTCTGTCAAAAAGATTGATTATAGGCATAGGTGTCCTCCTTATAAAAAGAGGGAGAATAAATCTCCCTTTTTACTTCTTCTTATTTGACTTTTTCTTCTTGCTTTTGTTTGTGTTTGTATTTTTTGCAGTATTTGTTTTTGCGGCATCTGTCTTTGCAGTATCTGCTTTTGCCGTATCAACTTTTGCAGTATCTGCTTTTGCCGTATCAACTTTTGCAGTATCTGTCTTTGCAGTATCTGCTTTTGCCGTATCAACTTTTGTAGTAACGGCTTTAGCTGTATCGGCTTTTGTTGTGTCTGTTTTTGTAGTAACGGTCTTAGTTGTGTTTGTTTTTACAGTGTCGGTTTTAACTTGTCTGTTGCTTTTTGATATATCAAATCCTGCTTTTTTCAGTTCAAGTCTGATGTTGTTCCTCAAATGCGGCATCATAGCGTCAAGCGTTTTCTGATTAGGCGAGAAAAGCAAAAGACAGTCGCCGCCGAATTTGTCAAGGTGCATTTCTGCCGCAAAAACATCGTCGCCGTCGGGGGTTATGCTTGCTTTGAAAATCTTGCGGTAGCTTTTCTTTGAAACATCGCTGTCCTTTAGCTTAGCAAGGGAGTTAAAACGCTTAATATCAACGCTGATAATACGCTTGCGTGAACGCTTTCCGCTGATTTTGTCAACAGTGATGTTACTGTTTGTTACAGCGTATTCGTACTCAACGTACAAGCCTGTGACAAGATAGTACGAGGCGTATACCGCAAAGAAAAAAGCGCATACTGCCACAACGATAAAATAAAAATTAACAGTAACTCCAAGCAGAATACAAATACCCGGTACGGCAAAAATCAGCAGAAGATAGATAATAAGCTTTGTAATATCCTTGCTTGTATTTTGTCTTACTTCAAGCTGTTCTGTAAATGTGTCCATCATAATAATATTCTCTCCAATGCTTAACAAATAATTCATACAAAAGTATATAATAACAGTGTACCATAAAGGAAGCTTTTTTTCAATAATATTAATAAAAGTTTACAAATGACCGAAAAAACGACAGGTAAAAAATTTTCCAAATATACTTGAAAAAAGTTCCCGATAATGATATACTGTTATAAGTCGGAATAATAACCGTTAAATATCGGAAAACGCAATGACGAAGAAAAGTAGCATTTGTTTTTGCTATACAGAGAGAGCAGACGAGGGCTGAGATCTGCTTTGTGCAAGCAATTGTGAAGTTCGCTTCCGAGCGGCATAGCTGAAACAGCAGTAGGCTTTGACGGTACGCACCGTTATATGCGGACAGAGTGTTTGCTTTGTGAACAGAATATGGGTGGTACCACGGCATATAGTCGTCCCTATGGAGTAATATCCGTAGGGGCTTTTTTGTGCTTTAGCGGTAAGCATTCACTCTCATAATAATATTAATATAAGAAAGGGTAGAGAATTATGAAAGCCAAGCTTGAAGAAATTCGTGCAAGAGCAAAAGAAGAACTCTCAAAAGCAGACGCTATGGAAACAATTGAGGAATTGAGAGTAAAGTATGCGGGTAAAAAGGGCGAGCTTACAGCTATTCTTAAACAAATGGGTAAGCTTTCTCCCGAGGAGCGTCCCGTAATAGGACAGCTTGCAAACGAGGTAAGAAGTTATATCGAAAATGCAGTCGAAACAAAAAAGGCGGAGCTTGCAGAGGCTAAGCTTAACAGACAGCTTGAAGAGGAGAAGATCGACGTTACTCTCCCGTCCGATATGTCGCCTTTGGGTCACAAGCACCCGTTGTCGGTAGTTTTGGACGAGATAAAGGAAATATTCGTGGGTATGGGATTTGAGATAGTAGAGGGTCCCGAGGTTGAGTACGATTACTATAATTTCGAGGCTTTGAATATCCCCAAAGACCACCCCGCAAGAGATACGCAGGATACATTCTACATTACCGATAATATCGTTCTCCGCACACAGACTTCTCCCGTACAGGTTCGTGTAATGGAGAAGAAAAAGCCGCCGATAAGAATTATCTCTCCCGGCAGAGTATTCAGAAGCGACGCAGTTGACGCTACACATTCTCCGTTGTTCCACCAGATAGAGGGACTTGTGGTTGATAAGGATATAACATTTGCAGACCTTAAAGGTACTCTTGAAACATTTATCAAGCGTTTGTACGGCGAGGACAGCGTTGTCCGTTTCCGTCCGCACCACTTCCCGTTTACAGAGCCGAGTGCAGAGGTCGACGTTCAGTGCTTTAGCTGTAAGGGCAAAGGCTGCCGTGTGTGCAAGAACGAGGGCTGGATAGAGATTTTAGGCTGCGGAATGGTACACCCGAAAGTACTTGAAAACTGCGGTATCGACCCCGAGGAGTATTCGGGATTTGCTTTGGGGTTGGGTCTTGAAAGAGTTGCCATGAGAAGATACGGCGTTGATGATATGAGATTGTTCTTTGAGAACGATACAAGATTTTTGTCACAGTTTTAATTGAGAAGGGAGTTTTCAGCTATGAATTTATCAATGAAATGGTTAAAGGAATTTGTTGATGTAGGAAATATAGCTCCCCGTGATTTCTCGGAGGCTATGACAATGAGCGGCTCTAAGGTGGAGTTGTTCGAGGCAGAGGGCGGACAGATAGATAACATAGTAGTCGGCAGAGTTCTCGATATACAAAAGCACCCCGACGCAGATAAGCTTGTTGTGTGTCAGGTAAATGTAGGGGAGAAGAAAGTACAGATAGTGACAGCCGCAACAAATTTAAAGGTAGGAGACTATGTACCTGTTTGTATGGATAAGTCAAAGCTTTTTGACGGTACGCCTATAAAAAAGGGTAAACTCAGAGGAGTAGTAAGCGAGGGTATGTTCTGTTCAGTTGCGGAATTAGGCCTTACAACACACGACTTCCCTTATGCGATACAGGACGGAATATTTGTTTTGCAGGACGACCCCGACCTTACTCCTGTTTCGGGAATGGAGATAAAAGAGGCTGTCGGTCTTACAGACACAAAGGTTGAGTTTGAGATAACGTCAAACCGCCCCGATTGTTTTTCTGTAATCGGACTTGCAAGAGAGGCAGCGGCAACATTTGACAAGCCGCTCAAACTCCATACTCCCGAGGTAAAGTCAACGGGAAAGTCAAGCGAGGGTATGCTTGAAGTAAAGGTAGCAGAGCCAAAGCTTTGTCCGCTTTACAGCGCAAGAATTATAGAAAATGTAAGAGTAAAGCCCTCTCCCTTGTGGCTTCGAGAAAGACTTCGCGCTATGGGTGTTCGCCCGATAAACAACATAGTTGATATCACAAACTATGTTATGCTTGAATACGGTCAGCCTATGCACGCATTCGACCTGCGTTTTATCAAGGACGGAAAGATTAATGTACGTCTTGCAAAGGATGGCGAGGAGATTACAACTCTTGACGGAATAGAGAGAAAATTAAGCTCCAAAAACCTTGTTATAGCAGACGCTGAAAAGCCTGTTGCTATTGCAGGAGTAATGGGCGGCGAGTACAGCGGTATTATGGACGACACAACGACTATTGTTTTTGAGAGCGCTAACTTTATGGGTTCGTCCGTTCGTCTTACAGCAAAAGAGCACGGTATGCGTACAGACGCTTCTTCAAGATACGAGAAAGGTCTTGACCCGAATGCCTGCCTGCCGGCGCTTGACAGAGCGTGTGAGCTTGTAGAGCTTCTTGACGCAGGAGATGTTCTGGACGGAATTATTATGGACGATAACTCCAAGAGCGAGCCTGTAAGAATAAAGTTCAACCCCGACTGGATAAACCACTTCCTTAACACAACTCTTACCTCAGACGAGATGAAAGCTATTTTAGAGAAGATTGAGTGTAAGATTGAGGGAGATGAAATTGTAGTACCGACATTCCGTCCCGATCTTCAGCACAAGGCAGATATTGCAGAGGAGATAGCGCGTTTCTACGGATATAATGTTATCCCGTCAACAGCTATAAAGGGCGGCGCTCAGGGCAAGTACAGCGCAAGACAAAAGTTTGATATGACGATTACAGATACTCTTATCGCTTGCGGAGTAAGTGAGATTATGACGTATTCGTTTATCAGCCCCAAATATTACAACAAGGTAATGATGCCTGAAAATCATACTCTCAGAAACAGTGTAGTTATTTCAAACCCACTGGGCGAGGATACATCTATAATGAGAACAACTGCGCTCCCGTCAATGCTGGAGATACTTGCAAAGAATTACAATAACAGAAACGAGTATGCTTATCTTTTTGAGATCGCAAAGGAATATATACCTACAACTCCCGATAAGCTGCCTGTCGAGAAGAACGTGCTTACGGCAGGATTTTACGGCGAGGGTGTAGACTTCTTCAAGGTAAAGGGAATTGCAGAGCAGGTACTTTCCCGTGCAGGTGTAAAGAATTACGACATTAAAGCAGACAGCGAGCAGTTCGGTTATCATCCGGGCAGATGTGCTGTTTTGACTGTAAACGGAGAGTTGTTGGGCGTTATAGGAGAGATACACCCGAAGGTAAGAGAGAATTACGGAATAGGTGCAAGAGTGTATTGTTTCAGCCTGAATGTTGATACAATGTTTGAGTATGCAGAGCTTGAAAAGCACTATACACCGCTGCCTAAGTACCCTGCCGTTACTCGTGACGTTGCTGTTATCTGTTCGGACGATATACCTGTACTGGAGCTTGAAAACGCTATCAAAGAGGGTGCAGGAAAGTATCTTGAATCTGTAAAGCTGTTCGACGTATACAAGGGCAAGCCGATACTTCCGGGAATGAAGAGCGTTGCATTTAGTCTTGTGCTCAGAAGTTCCGAGGGTACTCTTACAGACGAGCAGGCAACCTCTGCTGTAAATAAGGCTCTCAAATCACTCAAAAACCTCGGTGCAGAGTTGAGAAGCTAAGGGAATTTGAAATGAAAAAGCATGACATTAAGGTTTTGATTTCAATGATTTTGGTACTTACTCTTGTCTGGGGAACTGTAACGGTGTTTTTTGTCAGTTCCTCGGATAAGATACAGTACTATCTTGATGAATACGATATAGTTTTATCGAGAACATTGTTGTTTGAACCCGAGATTATGTTTGGTTATAGATATACCGATAGATTAGGTACTATGAGCGTGTATAAAGACCTGTATGGCAATACTTTTAGTGTTGTTGCAAGTGACGATTGGTGTCCGTATTTCAGGGTGTACTATGTCAGCAAGGGCGTAATATAAAAAAGCGACACACCGATAATGTTAAAAAGTGCCGATAAAATCAGGACTTTTTAAGCGTTGATATAAAAAAGCAACACACCGAAAGATATTCCAACACACTTTTTAACACACTTTTCAACACACCGAAAACCTCAAAAAACACCGATGAAATCAGGCTTTTTTAAGCATTGAAATAAAAAGCTGACACACAAAACGACACAGAAATCGACATCATAAAATAAATATAAAT
>CACWKD010000005.1 GCA_902761345.1 uncultured Ruminococcus sp.
TATCATATAAGCGCACCAAAGTCAAGCATAAACAACGCTTTGGCTGTCAAAATAATGAATTATTTTGCAATTTGCGCCTTTTTTGCCCTTATTCAAAAAATGCGCCCGAACCAACGTTCGGGCGGCACTTCAAAAAGCACTGATTATTCTTCGTCATCAAGCTCGAGAACTGCGTTGTGATATACGTTTTGAACGTCGTCGTTCTCATCGAACATATCAAGCATACGCTCGAGTGTTGCTTGTTGCTCTGCGTTTGGCGTGACGTAGTTGTCCGGAACAAGTGATGCTTCTGCTTGAAGCACTTTGACGCCTGCGTCTTCCAAAGACTTTCTCACTTCAATGACTTGAGAAGGCTCTGTGTAGACCTCAAACACTTCTTCGTCCTCGGAGTTGATATCTTCTGCGCCAGCGTCCAAAGCATAGAGCATAAGATCGTCTTCCGTCACGTCTTCCTTGGAGATCGTGATGACGCCTTTGCGGTTGAACATAAAGGAAACGCAACCCGTCGTACCCATTGATCCGCCGAATTTGTCGAAGATATGTCTGACTTCGCCTGCCGTACGGTTCTTGTTGTCGGTGAGCGCTTCAACGATGATAGCCGTTCCGCCGACCCCATAGCCTTCGTAGACCATTGTCTCGTAGTTGATGGAGCCGAGTTCGCCCGATGCCTTCTTGATTGAACGCGAAATGTTGTCGTTTGGCATATTGTTGTCTTTTGCCTTTGCGATAACTTGAGCGAGCTTTGAGTTGCTGTTTGGATCCGGACCACCTTCTTTGACTGCGACTGCTATTTCTCTGCCGATTTTTGTGAAGATATTGGCACGAGCTGCGTCAGCTTTTCCTTTCTTTTGTTGAATATTGTGCCACTTGCTGTGTCCACTCATAATGAATCTCCTATACAGTTCTATACATTGCGACTGAGGTTGCCACTGCAACGTTGAGTGACTCCACGCCGTTTTTCATCGGCAAGGAATACACCTTCTTTGCGAGTGACACAAACTCATCGCGTACACCGTGCGCCTCGTTGCCTGCCACAAACAAGATCGGGCACTCAATATTCTCTTTGAGAATATTGCTACCGCCCATATCAAGCACTGCGCTGTTCGTATTCTTCAAAAGTTCCTTTGCGGTGTCGACGTCAATGACGTAGGCATTCACCTTGAAAAGTCCGCCAAGCGTTGCTCTCACTACCTTCGGAGAATATATATCACAGCAGTCACCCGACATAATTACTCCGTCAATTCCAAGTGCCTCAGCCGTTCTGAGTATAGTACCGAGGTTAGACGGGTCCTGAATATTTTCAAGACCTGCATAAGTACCCTGCTTATTTATTCTATACAAATTTTTCTTTTTGTCAAGTATCTTAAACACACAAAAAAAGCCCTGCGGTGATTTTGTATCGCTCAGCCGCTCAAATATCGTTTCAGAAACCTCAAACGCCTTTTCCGATACATGGTTTATCTCGTCAAATGCGTCCGGGTGTTTCTTCTTTGCGCCTGCCGTATAAAGGAAAAGTGCAGGATCATACCCCGATCTTACCCCGTCACAGCATATCCTTACTCCCTCAGCAGTAAACTGCCGGGCTGTTTTTCTGTGTTTAGAGCTTTTTACAAGCTTTGCCGCATTTTTAATTATTTCATTATCCTTACTCGTTATCATAACTCAGCTTCCTGTTCAATTATCTCTGTTTCAAGTTTTACAAACGGTTCGTTATCGTCTTTTCTCAGCTTAAAATTTTTAAATGCAAGCGTTTTATCCTCAAGAATAAGCACTTCTACCTTATCGCTTTTCAACACTTTTGAAATGTCGTTCAGGTACTTATCACTCTGTACGGTCTTGTAATTATCGCCGTCTTTGTATTTTATTTTAAAGCACCACAAAATCTCGTCAAACGTATCTTTCATATATTTAACGTGTCTGACATATTTTGTCACGCCAACCACTTTTCCCTGAACTCTGACCGCCGATTTGCTAAGCTCTCTGCGTTTTTTCAGATATTCTTTTTTGCGTTTTTGGAACATAATGCTTGCCGCCGCAAAAACCGCCCCACATACAAGCGTAACAGCAGCTGCCGCCGCGAATATACCGCCCGAAACATTACCGCCCGACAAAGCCGACAGCAATATCGTACATAAGCAAATAATTCCGCCAAAACAACCCAATCCCGCAATAGCCGCTGTCATTGTAAGCGCAGGATTTTTATATTTTGTATCGGTTCTTTCGGCTTTTTGAAGTGTAAAGCTGTTTTCCATAAACTTTCCTCCGAGGGTAAATTTAAGTATCGTTAAGACGCTGCGTTGTTTGGGTAATCACCCGTTACTTAAAAAGGAATGAGCAGTATTTTAAAAATGTGGGTTTATTACTTATATATTACAAATATTAATAACGTAAAAATCAAAATCTTAACTGTAAATTTCACCGCTATTCTGCAAAATATTTGTTGCTCTCATAGATTTCTTTGTTTTCTTTGTCTATCTGAGCCTGTGTTGTGAGATTTCTTCCATAGTCATAACTTATGACATATACAAAATCACTGCCAAAGTCCATAACAGGCTTATACTTTATATTTGAAACGTGGACGCATTCTCCTTTTGAATTTATATGTACAGTTACATCTTTACAAATTCGGGCAGTTGGGTCTTTTGTAACTATACAGCCAAATCCGCTTCGCTTATTGCCTGTATATGGATCGTCATACTCTACTATCAAATTCCAATGAACATCTTTAGTGTTGCCTATATGAGTTGTATGCTGTTCAACATACTTTACCGTTGCGGGTACGGCTTCTGTACTCTTTATTATATTATCTGTCATTTTGTTTATCATTTCTCTGTTACGCTTTGAGTTTTTTCCCACAGCAATTGTAATTATCAAAAACATAATAAACAGCAACATCCAAACTACAAACGCATCGCCTTTAAATTTTCCTGTGTTCACCCATACAAGCAAACAGTATAACCAACCAACCGAACAGAATGTTGTTACACTAAAAACCCCTGCAAAGCTGCCCTCTGAGTTTGTAATAGCTTGGTATTCCTCTCGGGAATATCCTCTAACCTCTATCATCTGTCACACACCCTTTATTTAAAAACAGCACCCAAGGAACTACCCCTCGGGTGCTGAACAAATACTGCTATTAAAGAGCCTTCTTAGCCTGCTCTACAAGACTTGTGAAAGCCTTAGGATCTGCAATTGCGATCTCTGAGAGCATCTTACGGTTCAAAGTAATGCCTGCTTTCTTAAGTCCGTTCATAAATGTAGAGTAGTTTGTGTCGTTGAGCTTGCAGGCAGCATTGATACGAGCGATCCAAAGTCTTCTGAAATCTCTCTTTCTCTGCTTGCGTCCTATATATGCATAATTGCCTGACTTATTAACAGCCTGCTTAGCCATCTTAAAGTGCTTGCTCTTTGCTCCCCAGTAGCCCTTAGCAAGCTTTAAAGTCTTCTTTCTTCTTTTGCGAGTCATCATCGCACCCTTAACACGTGCCATTTATATTACCTCCGTTTTGGTTATTCTCTGTAAATTCGAATTACTTATAAGGAATAAGTCTTTTTACCTGTGCTACATTTGTCTTATCTGCAACAGTAGTCTTTCTAAGACCTCTCTTACGCTTAGTTGTCTTCTTGTTAAGAATATGACTCTTATTTGCGTGGGCACGAATTACCTTACCATTCTTAGTGAGCTTGAAACGCTTCTTTGCACCACTGTGTGTCTTAATCTTTGGCATAATTTTATCCTCCTTAAAATTTTCACTTCGTCGGCTTAGGAGCAAGGAACATAAGCATATTGCGTCCTTCGAGCTTCGGCTGTTTTTCAACTATCGCCGTTTCTTCACAAGCCTCGGAGAATCTTTTCATTATATCCATACCAAGCTCCGGGTGAGCCAACTCCCTGCCTCGAAACTTTACTGATACCTTAACCTTATCTCCCTTTGCGATAAACTTCAAAGCCTGGTTAAGCTTAGTGTTAAAATCGTGCGTATCGATATTCAAAGAAAGTCTTACCTCTTTAATATCAACAACCTTCTGATTTTTTCTTTTTTCCTTTTCTCTTCTTGCCTGTTCAAAACGATACTTGCCGTAGTCCATAATCTTGCATACAGGCGGCTTTGCGTTTGGCGAGATCATCACCAAATCGAGATTACTCTCTCCTGCAAGCTTCAATGCCTGTGCAGACGACATAATACCTAACTGTGAGCCGTCCGAGCCTATAACTCTCAGCTCTTTCTCTCGAATTTCCTCATTAATGAGAAGTTCCTTATTGCTAATGTTAAGCACCTCCGTAACCGATATATCAATAAAAAATGCAGACGTTTAACCTCGTCTGCCGCACAACAATGCAAAACTCCGCTATATATTATTATATGCGAACTTTATGCAAATATTGACCCGTGCAGACGACACCCCACAGGTGAAAGCGTTCTACGCCTTGCTTTATTGTCTTTATGTATTATATCACCGCTATACCGCTTTTGTCAATAGCTTTTTTGAAAAAGTCCCGTATTTAGTTTTGAGTTGGTAGTCTATAAAATAAACTGAACTATAAACTTTGAACTAACAACTCCTAACTCAAGAAACTCCACTCTCCACTCTCCACATTCCACACTCTAAAAAAGATATTCCCGACAGAACAACTCTATCGGGAATAAAAATGAAAGGAGAACATGAAAAAGAAACTTTTCACATTTGTTAGCTGTTGTTACTGCATTCCTCCGGCAGGTGCGGGAGCATTTTTCGGCTCGGACGCTGCCATAGCGTAGATCTTCTTAAACTTTGCACTCTCTCTGCAAACTACACCGTACTCCTCGTCGTTGAGCTCCATATACTTTGCTTCCTCTAAGAACGGTGACATACTTCTTATCATATAAGTACTCTCAAAGAACACCATAACCGCACGGCAAACATACAAACCGCACGCAGCTGCTCCAAATCCACCTGCAAGTATATTTCTGTTAAAACTCTCTGTGAGTACAGGAGCACTTAAAGAACCAACTGTTATAAAAATAACAACCATAGCAATGATAAGTATAATAGCCAGTCTGATAACATTTTCAACAATACTCTTCCATCTGTAATAATAGATAGCAAGAGCGTCTGCGGCGCTTGTATAAAGCGGCTTGCCGTCACGCCAGAATGTGTATGCAAGAATTAAATCGTATGTAAAGCCTAAAGCCATTCCTATAAATACCTGTGCAATTGTTATGAGCTGACCCAATACAGGCTTATTCATCTTATTTTCTGCAAATGTGTTCAGTTTTTTCTGAAGCTGTGAGATAGCGCCCGTTACCTTTAATCTGTAACCGAGGTACTCGTTACAGGACGGAAATCTGAATGTTACAAGCTCGTTTGCCATGCTCTTCATATCGTCCGAGAGCATACCTACCGATACTGCGTCCATTACTGCCGCAGCGTGTGCCGCACGGAACTTATACCCTACCAAGAAATCTATAAGGAAGGACGCTCCGATCGTTATTGCAAGCCAAATCAAAACTCCGATAATATTAAAATTATCCTTTGAAGCCTTAACGATAATACCCATAGCTATCAGAGATACTATCAACTCTGCAATCGGCATAGCGGCTTTGAGTATGGTATATATCATAGTCTTAGCCGATATTTCTTCATTTGTTAATCTTTCCATTATATATGTGCCTCCATTATAAATTTTAAAGTCAAAATCAAACTCCAATTTATCTATTAGTATTATATCACAATATTAACATAAATGTAAATACACTTTTTAAAATTTTATAAAGAAATGTTACTATTCTTTTATGGAAATTTTTGATAAATCCCGACTTGCAGGTGGGTCATAAACGATTAAAAAACAACGTATTTACGTGATACGATTTGCTTAAAACGAGTTTTTTGGGAAATCGAAAATGTCATTTCCGCTAATTATATTGATTTTTGTTGCATAGACACAATGTTTCTATGACCCTTGTGCAAGTCGGGATTTTTTTTGATAATTTTGCCGAGCGTGCAAATTATCGTAAAAAAATTCAAAAAATACGATTTTATTATTAATAAAACCATTATTTTAACAATAGACATCTGCTTAAATTTATGTTATACTTTCGTGAGAGTTATATTATTGTTTAAGAAAGGCGGTTTATCATGGCTAAACAGTACAAAAGCAAGCCCTCTTCCTTTTTTATTATGGGTACTGTCTGTCTGCTGGGATTTCTTTCGGAGTACATTATGCTCCAGACAGAACAGGTTTTATACAATAAGCATTATTACGGTTTTACCATAACAGAGAGCGTCATGCACTGGGTGCTTGTATGCGTGCTATGGGGTCTTATCGGTCTTATGATGTTCTATGCAGCGGTAAGAATGTATGCTTTTGACCTTACAAAAAAGAAAAATAGCCCCACCAAAAAAGGTATCGCCGCCTCGGCTATTCTTGTTGTGGGAGCTGTATTCTTAAAGCTGCACCTTTTCGGCGGCTGGAGAATTTATCTCGACTTTGTAAATTCAGGCTGGTTTCAGTTTATTTTTCAGTACATCTACTATTTCTTTGAGCTATTCCTGACTGTAATAACGATCGCTCTTTTGCAGGAATGGTGCGAGAGAGTGTTCAAAAACAGCAAGTTACCCTTTGGCGGAATTATCTTTGCCCTGACTTGGGGTATCTCGCATATTATCACACAAGGAAACATTCTTATCGGTATCGGCTATGTTCTCTTTGCACTTATGTTCGGTATGGCTTACCAATTTATGAATAAAAATCTTCTTTTTACATTTATAGTTATTTCACTGATTTTCCTTGTATAAGCTTTTATTTGCAGTTATGACGGGTCTGAGTTTCAGGCTCGTTTTTATTTTACTTAGTGTCTGCTCAATAATCCTATATTTTGAGTTTTTTTGAGTGTGAGCTTTTTTGAGTGTGGAGTGTGGAGTTGTTTTTTAGTTAGGGGTTAGGAGTTGGGAGTTGGAAATTGGGAATTCAGACTGTGCAATAACTAATAAACATATGAATTATTAAGAATAATACTCCTTCCGTCACTTCGCTTTGCTCAGTGCCACCTCCCTCAAAGATAATGTCATCAACTTAGTGTAATATACACTTGTATCATTTTTTTAATGACTGATTTATGCTTTTTACTCCTTCCGTCACGCCTATGGCGTGCCACCTTCCTCAAAGAGGAAGGCTTTAATGGCTCACTCACTGAGGGAGTTTTATCAATTCTGATAATGAATAGTATTAAATTTATGTAAAAACACCTTTTTGCACGGTCTGAGTTAGGAGTTAGGAATGGATTACTAGCTCAAAGCTTAAAGTTTTTTTCAAAAAAGCGGGGAGAACCTCTGATTTGAGAGATTCTCCGCCTTTTTTATCAATATGAATTATTACTTGCCGTAATTAGCTGTAACATTTGCCTGTATCTGATATGCGTCCTTAAGATCGGCAACACCGTCATTGTTTACGTCGGCAGCTTTCTTCTGAGCGTCTGTAAGTGTTTCAAGACCTACGTCTGCTCTCTGAACTTTGGAAGCATCTCTGAGCGATACTCTACCGTCACCGTTTACATCGCCTGAACCCGGATTAACATCAACGTCTGATGTTTTTGTATCGGTAGTTGTGTCTGTTGTTGTATCTGTGCTTGTGTCGGTAGCAGTGTCTGTTGTCGTATCTGTTGTTGTGTCTGTACTTGTGTCTGTTGCAGTGTCCGTTGTTGTATCTGTGCTTGTATCAGTTGTAGTGTCTGTTGTTGTATCGGTTGTAGTATCTGTGGTTGTGTCTGTGGTTGTGTCTGTATCGATTTTTTCTCCTCTGAGGAGAGCCTCTTTCGCAGCCTTGACCTTAGTATACATAGCTGTTACTTCTGCTGCATCAGCCTCACTCTTACCCTGAGCAATAAGCTTATCTGCTTCTGTTACTACAGCCATAGCTGCTGCATAACTTTCTGCGGAATAACCTGCTGTGTCAAGAAGCTTGATCTCTTTACACTCCTGCTTGAGTTTCTCAAAATCGGATTCGGGAATATCTACACCTGCTGCTTTAAGAGCCTCGTTTCTGTCTGTAAAGATCTGTGCCTTATAGCTTGTGTCGCAGATTATCCAAGTTTCGCCCTGGAGTCCTTTAAGGTCATCTGTCTGCTGTCCTGTACCTAAATTAACAATAGCGTTAAATTTTTCGGTAGTTTTAAGATCTGCAACATACCAGCCGTCATCGTCCTTTGAAGAAAGCGCTGTACCCGGCCATTCGCCGTTAAGCTTTGTTGCTGTATCGCCGTCGCCTGTCCATACATAGAGATTAGCGCCGCTGAGATCAGTATTTACATGTACAATAGCTGTTTCTGAACGTGAGCCGCCTTTACCGTCTGTACTGCCGTTCTTTTTAAAGGAGAACTTCTTTGTAAGCTCGCCCTTTGTCGGGTGTGTATATGTAAGTGTTACCTCTACTGTATCGCCCGGATAAGAAGCGTCGCCTATTGTTACCTTGTCGCCGTTCTTTACGTTTACCTTCTTAATTCCGTCTATTGTGAGAACTGCTGAATCAACGCCCTCAAGTGTTACTGTAACTTCCTCGTTTGTATCAAATGAAGCCTCGCCTGTAACCTTAGCCTTTACAGAATCAGACTCGCCCTGCTCAAGAAGAATAGTACCGTGTGCGCCGCTGTTTACTGTTACCTTGCCGCCTGATACATCGTATGTTTCCTCATCGTACCAGTTTTTAAGTGTAGCTCCGTCCTCAAATATACCTGTTACATCTATTGTAACGCTTGTATTTGCGTCTGCGTCAACTACTGCTGCGATCTTATCTGTAATGCCGTTCTTGTCGTATGTTCTTCCGAATGCAACGCCGCTTGTAGATGTAAGCGCTACGTTAGCGCCTGCGCCGACTGCAATATGGTTGTTACGGAATGTGCCGACCTTCTGCCAGTGAGCAAGAACATCTTTGTCCATTGAATCCCAGTTCATATCGCTTCTTACAGCGTGACCGTCACCTGTAACCGGTATTCCGGGAACGAAATCTCTTTTTGTTTCATCACCATAGTAGATCTGTACGCCGCCCGGAAGCATCAAGAGTGCCGAACCGAGGTGATACTGATCGCCTCTTGCAAGCGTTGAGTCGTGTGAAGAAATATAAGAAAGCTGATTGAAGTTATCATTTGTATTGATAGAATCTGCATAGTTCTGATAAACACCGGCAAGCTTACTTGTATCAAGCAATCCGCCGCCCTGAGTTTCAAAGTTGATCATGGAGTCGAAGCCGCCCTGTGTATAGTAGCCGTCATAGCCATAACCAAGATTATGATCCCAACACTCGCCTGTCATCCAGAATGGGAGATCGTCGAGCTTCTTGTCGGGGTTAGCTGCTTTCCACTCTGCAAGCGCCTTTGTACCTGCGTCTTTAAGCTGTTTCCAGTCACCGAATGCAACGTGTTTAGCAGTATCGCAGCGGAAACCGTCAACGCCGTACTCTCTTACCCACTCTGCAAGCCACGTGGAAATATAGCCTGTTACAGTATTTGACGTACCGTACTTAGACTGTTTTGCTGAAAGTGTGCCTTCCTTTGTCCACTTTGTAATAAGGAGCTGAGGAAGTCCGACAGAAGATGTCTGCTCAGTCTTAAAGTCAGGAAGTCCGTCAAGCGTACGTGTCTGTTCGTCGCTGCCGCCCGGAGTATATCCCGGAAGTCCTGCACGAATCCAGTCGCCGCCCCACCAAGTTGTCCAAGTATCAGCCGTATAATCTATATGTGAGTGATACGAATCAAAATCACCGGAATCGTATACCTGCTTCCAGCCGTCTTTGAGAGTACCGTAGCCGTACTCGTCCATATCTATCATATTATTGTAGCCTGCGTGGTTCATAACTATATCCATTACTATACGGATACCGTGTTCGTGAGCAGTGTCTACAAGCTTTCTGAATTCTTCCTTGGTGCCGTATGCCTGATCAGCTTCGGTATAGTCAAGAACATAATATCCGTGGTAGGAATAGTGTGCAAAATGCGAGCCGTCATCTCCGCCGAGAAGATAGCCGTGGAGCTGTTCATACGGTGCCGTTAGCCAGATAGCATTTACACCAAGGTCATTAAAATATCCTGCCTCGATCTCCTGTGTAATACCTGCAAAGTCGCCGCCGTGGAATGTTGCTCTGTTGTCACCGCCAACAGTTTTCATACGTCCGTACGCTCCGTCATTTGAAGTATCGCCGTTCTTAAATCTGTCGGTAAGCAGGAAGTATACAGTAGCATTGTCCCACGAGAATGTCGATGCATCTGCGGAAGATGTGTTCACTGTTACCTGAGCACCGGTTTCTGCGTTATTCTGTGTTGCTGCGTATGCAGGTGACGCAACAGATGCAAGCAATGCAACAGACAAAATCGCAGACAATAAAGCATTTGGTTTTTTCATTTTACTCTCCCTTTCAGTAATGTTATTATGTAAATTATCTGTTCGGGGTGCAAGTTCGAGCACCTACTTTTACTGTTTAATTTTAACATATATAATTTACATAATCAACTATCTTTTATTAATTTAATTGAATTTCGTTTATTTACACATATAAATAAAAATAAATTTAGAAGATTACACAATATATTTCACTCAGCTTTCACACAATTTCTATAATTGCACACATACCCCCTCTTTTGCCTTTTGTTGCACGGTGTGACCATACCAGATCGCTGTTACAGCGGGTACATACGTCACTTACTGTAATATTGTCTTTGCTTACTCCTGCTTTCAAAAGTATCTGTCTGTTCGTTTCCAAAAGATCGATCATATACTTGCCGCCGCCCTTCGGAAAAACTATCTTTTCACTGTCAAGTCCGAGGGACAAAAACCTCTCTGCAACAGGCTCGTCTACCTCATAGCAGCATTTGGAAATTGCAGGGCCTATCGTTGCTTTTATGTCGGCAGGGTCTGAATTAAACTCCTCGCGCATTCTTTCCACAGTGATCCTTCCGATCTCCCCTACCGTACCTCTCCAGCCTGCGTGACACGCACCTATCGCTCTGCGTTTAGTATCGGCAAACAGTATCGGCGTACAGTCCGCAAAGTACGTTACCAATGCGACGCCCTTTTCATTAGTAATAAGCCCGTCCACACTCTCCATATCTCTCGGGCGGTAAATGCCTATTCCTCTTTCTGCCGCTGTTACTTTGCGTACATAGGTATGGTGATCCTGCGCCGAGGCTGTAAGGTTTTTGTAATTCGTACCTATCGCCGCGCATAACCTTTTGTAGTTTTGGGTTACATTCTCGTCACTGTCGCCCCTGTTAAAAGACATATTCATCGAGTTAAACTCTCCTGTACTTACGCCGCCCAATCTTGTCGAAAAAGCGTGATTTACAAAATCAAGCTTTTCAAACTCTTTGAACGTAAGGTATGCAAGCGCGTCTTTAAAATGTAAATTCATTATATTACTGTTAAAAATCATATTATCATTCTCCTATGGAAATATACTCGTGTAAAATGCGATTATAATGTTATTTGGAATTAAGGAGGTCAAAGCTTATGTCTTACAGACTGTTCGGAAAAAATATTCCTGTCGACTGCTCATACTGCGAACACTGCATTGAAAGTATTGACGGGGCACAGTTCTGCGTTAAAAACAAAGCTGTCATAGGCGGCAAGTGCAGGAAGTTTTCATATGACCCGCTTTTGAGAAAGCCTTTCAAGCCGCCTGTTCTGCCAAAATACAATCCCGAAGATTTTCAGCTTTAAATTTAGTCCTTTTATTCCCAATATATATATTATCATTAATAAGGCGAAGCTGCAACAAAAATATTCTTTCTATATTTGAAATATTTCTTGCTTTTATTCCCGATTGATATTGATATAATTTCAAGTTACTGATACAATATATATTATGCTTTACTACTATCCGAAAGGAGGAGCCGATATGGAAACTATTGAAAACTGCGTTGCCTGTCCGCACAAATGCGGAGTTAAAAGAACACTTCTTGAAGGTAACGGATTTTGCAATATGGGATTGCAGCCAAAGGTTGCAAGAGTAGGCCCTCACTACTGGGAAGAACCGTGTATCAGCGGCAGCCGTGGCAGCGGCGCTATCTTTTTCAGCGGCTGTACTCTGAAATGTGTTTTTTGTCAGAATTATGAAATCAGCGTAAACCATGTAGGAACATTTATCACCCCTCAGCAGCTTGCAAACTGCTACCGTAATCTTGAAGATCAGGGTGTACATAACATCAACCTTGTCAGTGCAAGTCACTTTATAGAGGCTGTGCTTGAAAGCTTCAAGATTTACCGCCCTAAAATACCTGTGCTTTATAATTCGAGCGGTTATGAAACAGTTGAGAGCCTGAAACGTCTTGAGGGGTATATTGACATATATCTTCCCGACTTCAAATACAGCGACAACAGGCTTGCGGAAAAATATTCAAGCGCATACAATTATTCAAACGTAGCCCTTGCCGCCATTAAAGAAATGGTGCGTCAGACAGGCAGAGTACAATTTGACAAAAACGGAATTATACAAAAAGGTACTATCGTGCGTGTGCTTGTACTTCCCAACCACACAAAGGACAGTATCGCTATACTCAACACAATAAAAGCATACTACGGCGACAGTGTTCTTGTAAGCGTTATGGGACAATACACACCTATGGGCGAGGCTTACAAATACCCCGAACTCAACCGCAAGATAACGGAAGAAGAGTACGAGGAAGTTGTAAACCACGCAATAGAACTTGATATGGACGGCTTTGTGCAGGAATTGTCCAGCGCAAGCGAAGAATTTGTTCCAAGTTTCGATTGTTCAAGTTCGGACTATTTTAGTTATAACAGTACGCACTGAGGGGAGTGTGGAGCTTCTTTGAGTGTGGAGTTTGGAGAGTGGAGTGTGGAGTTGTTTTTTAGTTCATAGCTCAAAGTTTATAGTTTAAAGTTGGGAGTGAATGCAAACTTTGGGCTAATAACTTACAACTAACAACTAACAATTATTCTTCAATATTCATTATTTCCGAGTTATACGAAAAATCTTCATCAAACATTATTTCCTCTCTCTGTCCTATATCCTCATCGCACGAATATTCTATCTCATAATAAAAATTATCATCATCGGCAGATTTTGTTATATTTCTGTCGGTGATTTTTTTGTCGCTGTAAGAGAAAAGTTCGCACAATAATCTTTGTGCTGTAAATAATTTTTCGGACGACTTCTCGCTTAATTCTGTTTGCTCGTTGTCCAGATAATAAATATGCTCCCTCACTGCGTATACAGGCGCTGTTTTTCCTTTGAAGCTAAGTGCGTATTCGCTTATATACCTCATCTTTTCCCTGTTTGCGTCTGTACACCTCATTTCAAGCGGCAGATAAATTCCGAAAACCTTTGCGTTTTGCCTTGTGACAAAGCTGTCCTCATAACGTCTGTACTGTGTTTTTTTAGGGATAGTTATTTTTTCTCTGTGAGATGTTTTTGCCATCACAACGCCCTGCGCAGTATCAAGTATAGTTGAACCTAAGTCCGTCTGTACAAATCCGCCTATAAGCAAGCTGCCCTTTACTACTGCGTCACCGCCGTTTACATATGACATTCCCTTTTGCACATCTGCGCGAATAATCTGCCCGTCACATTTTGCTGTTATATTATAATGCTTATCATCAGGCTCTGCTGTTTTTACGGTAGTTTCCGTTATCTTGACCTCTGCTGCCGCAGCGTCTGTGTTTATCGTTATCCACGACACGTCCCCGAACGCTATCAACGCTTTTGTCTGCAAATTTCTCAGGCTGTCAAATTTTCCCTTTGCTCCCTCATATACTCCGATCTCTTTCATAACTGTATCGGCACGGCTTTTGCTCATAGCCTCATAACCGTAAATATCCACATACCACAGATACCTTGATAAAAATGCAAATATCAACGCAAAGCACACCGCGCCTATCGGAATACCCATATGTTTTTTATTCTTATTCACAAAAAACGGCATACCTGTTTTCTTTATAATTCTAATCTTTATACTTTTTCTGCGTGACAAATTATATATGTATCTGTAATTTACGGCAAGGGTTTTGCAGTATATTACGCCCTCACTGCTCTTCACTCCCCATACCGCTATACCGTTTGATGTCATTACGTTAAGAAAAGTTTCGGGTCTGCTGCCGCTTATTGCAAGCATTATATACCCTCTGAAAAATCGTATTATATTAACCATTTCGCACTATCTCCAATCTTCAAATTCTACTCTGTTTATTACTCCCCCGACAATTACAGCCGATGTACTTAAAAGTTTGATATTGAGGTCTGAGCCGTATGCCGCAAGTGTGCCGTCCGTGGTCTTTACTTTTATTAATACTTCCGTGTACTCCTCTATCCCTTTGCACCCCTCGACTGTTAGCTGTCTGTTGCCGATGATTTCGGATACAGGTCTGTTTGTAAGCTCGTATGGTACTATACTTTGCAGCTTTTTTTCACTGTTCATAAAATCCCTCCCTGTCACCAAATTATATGACCTTACAGTAAAAAAAATGCAGGCATACTTCTTGTCTTTCGGACATACATTTCACTAAACACCAACAGAAAGGAAGTATCATTTTGAAAAAGCAAACTATTACCGCAGACCGTCTTTCACTACTTACAGTAACCACTCTGTTCGCTTTTATCTGTATCGGAATGATCACAGCGCCCTCACAGGCAGCTAAAGGAGCTTTTGACGGCATTGAATGCTGTATTAACGTACTCGTGCCGTCTCTCTTTCCGTTTATGTTCCTGTCATCTTTTTCGGTTATATACGGCATATCGGAGCGAATAGGCAGACTGTTCTCAAAAATCACCGTATCCCTTTTCAACCTGCCGAGTGACGCAGGAGTTACTATACTGTTAAGCCTTGTAGGGGGATTTCCTGTCGGGGCAGTCGGCATAAACTCTCTGTACAAGCAGGGTGTTATCTCAAAAAAGCAGGCTGCGCGTATGCTTTGCTTTTGCGTAAATTCCGGACCGGGGTTTCTTATAAGCGTAGTGGGCGCAAAGCTTTACGGGAATTCTCAGGTTGGCATAATACTCACAGCGGCGCAGGTATTTGTAAGTGTGTTTACGGGAATAATTCTCGGACTGCTTTCAAGAAAAAAAGACCCGCTTATTATCTCCTCTCAAAATAACAGATCCTCTCTCCCCTTTTCAGACGCATTTATTTCCGCCTGTAAAAGCGCCTGCTCAGGTACGGCGGGATTATGCTCAATGGTAGTATTATTTTCGTGCTTTACAGAGCTTGCTCACTTCTTCCTGAAAATCGAGCCAAACTCTGCTGTCGGAATAATTTTCCGCTGTATATGCGAAGTAACGGACGGGTGTACCGCAATTGCCGAGAACAGACTTCCAATATATTTTGCCGCAGTCTGCGTAGGGTTTGGGGGACTTTGCGTACATTTTCAAATTTTCTCTTCCCTATCGGATATAAAAATAAGCAAACAGAAATTCCTGCTTGCAAGGGCTGCAGGAGGGCTTCTCTGCGGTACGGTTACATATATAATATGTAAGGTGTTCCCTGCATACTGCGATGTGTTTTCAAATATAGAAGATACATCGCCTAAGCTGTCAAATGTAACATACTGCGGCAGTATAGCTCTTATTATCTCGATGATCGCTTTTCTTGTATGCACAAGCGGAATATTTAAAGAGAATGTCGTCGAATACAATAGAACAGTACATCAACCATTATTCTAAGGAGGCGGTTTTTATGTGCGGATTTGCCGTATGGTATTCCGACTTAGACAGCATAAAGGATAACAAAAATACGATCTCTGCTATGAGTAAAACTCTTTGCAGGAGAGGACCCGATGAGGACGGAATTTACCTTAAAGACAACATCTGTCTTATGCACCGCAGGCTTATCGTTATCGATCCCGATACGGGCAAACAGCCGATGACAGAAGTTCTGGGAGAAAATGATATTTGTTTAGTCTATAACGGAGAGCTTTACAACACAGATGAACTTCGTCAGGAGCTTATCCGCTGCGGTTATGAATTTAAAGGACATTCCGACACAGAGGTACTTTTAAAAAGCTACATACACCACGGTACGGAATGCGTCAAACAGCTAAACGGTATATTCTCATTCGCTATTTATGACGGACGTGATGAGAGTGTTTTTATCGCAAGAGATCCCATAGGTGTAAAGCCGTTTTTCTATTACAAATATAACGGCGGTCTGCTTGCGGCGTCCGAGATAAAAGCCCTTCTCGCAAACCCTATTGTCAAACCTCAGATAGACGAACAGGGGCTTATGGAGCTGTTTTTTATAGGACCGGGCAAAACAGGCGGACAGGGGATTTTCAAAAATGTAGGAGAGCTTTTGCCGGGTGAGTGCGGTATCTACAAGGACGGCACACTTAAAAAACAGCGATACTTTACAATAAAGGCTCGCCCTCACACTGACAACAGAGAACAGACTAAGGAACACGTACGTTACCTGTTGACAGACGCTATTGAAAGACAGCTTGTAAGCGATGTGCCGCTGTGTACGTTTTTGTCGGGCGGTCTTGATTCAAGCATTATTTCAAACACCGCCGCAAATTATTACAAGAGAAAAAATCTCCCTCTGCACACCTACTCCGTAAATTATGTTGATAACAAAAAGTATTTTCAGAAAAGCCTGTTCCAGCCTAATTCCGATGAAGAATTTATTGATATTATGGTACGTCACACAGGCTCTGATCACCACGAGGTAATACTTGACAACACCGATTTGTACAACGCATTATTCGACGCTGTAAACGCAAGAGATCTGCCGGGTATGGTTGACGTTGACTCATCTCTTTTACTTTTTTGCAGAGAAGTAAAAAAAGATTTTACAGTCGCTTTGTCGGGAGAATGCGCAGATGAGCTTTTCGGCGGTTATCCTTGGTATCATAACGAACAGATACTCTTCGAGGAGTGTTTCCCGTGGTCACGCTCACAGGCTGTACGCAGGAGTATTCTGAAAAGCGGAGTTCTTCCAAAGGGCGAGGAATACGTAAGACAGCGTTAGCTCGACACTGTAAACCGCACGGACTGCCTGCCCGAGGACAACAGGCATACAAGGCGAATGCGTGAGATGTTTATGCTCAACTTTAACTGGTTTATGCAGACGCTTCTCGACAGAAAAGACCGCTGTTCAATGTATGAAAGCTTAGAGGTAAGAGTACCGTTCTGCGATTACAGAATAGTGGAATATGCGTACAATATGCCGTGGGAGCTTAAAGCGCTTGACGGCAGAGAAAAGGGCATAGTTAGGGCGGCTTTTTCGGATCATTTGCCCGAAGCTATCACTTGGCGAAAGAAAAGCCCCTACCCGAAAACGCACAATCCTTTATACTTTGAGCTTGCAAGCCGCGGCGCGTTAAAGGTAATCGAAAACAAAACCTCGCCCCTATCGGAATATTTGAACGGAGCAGGTATCAGGGAGATCATCAGAAACCCCGAAGAAATATCCTCGCCGTGGTACGGTCAGCTAATGCGTGCCCCTCAGATCCTCGCCTACATCGCACAGCTTGATTACTGGTTTACTAAGTATGGAGTTGAGGTTGTTTGTTAGTTCAAAGTTCAAAGCTTATAGTTTAAAGTTGAGGGGAATTCAAACTTTGGGCTAACAGCTAACAACTAATGACTAACAACATAGAAATCCAAAGCCGCAGGCTTTCCGATATTATTCATTATTCATTCTTCATTATTCACTATTCATTACTTCCGTGTGGAGTCTTTTTGAATTAGGAGTGAGGAATGGGTTGTTAGTTCAAAGTTCAAAGTTCAAAGCTTATAGTTTAAAGTTGAGGGGAATTCAAACTTTGGGCTAACAACTAACAGCTAACAACTTACAACTAATAACTAACCGCCCCCCGACTTTGCATACTAATGCAGTCGGGGATTTTTTCTTTTATGCTTGCAATTCTGCTTATACTGCTGTATAATTAGTCTTTGCTCAGCAATCCCACACAAAAATCAAGGATAGATTTCTCTCTCCAACATAAAAGGCAGACAAAAGCCAAAGCAAAAGCTCCCTCGCAATGTTTCGGAGGTTCATTGCGAGAATTGAGAGCATAATCGATGAGCGGGTCGTGATATCGAGCTTGGTACAGATAAGCCCCATTCCAAAGCAGCGCTTTGCGAGACTGAAACCTCTCTCGACTTCAATACGATCCGTGTTATCCTGATGTGCGGTTTTGAGTTCTTCCGATGACGGGTTCTTCTTTGGACGTCCCAGGGGCGTGCCGGAAATTCGGATATTCTTGCTTTTGCAGAAAGCGATGTTTTTACGATTGCGGTAGATCTGATCTACAAGAACTCTCTCCGGATAATGCCCGGTTCTTTTGCGGTAATTCTCAATCGCCGTGATCAGCACATCGGCTTCATTGTAAGCGTCAAACGAAAGTTTTTCCAGACGTGCAATTCCTCTTTCGTCAATGCTCATATCGAGCTTTGCTCCGAACTCGACAGGTGCTTTTGCTTTGCCTCTGACGATTGGGCGAATATAGGGCTGAGATATGCTTACAATGCGGTCCTTTACACTGTGAACTCTGTTGTCGTACATGTATTTCTGCTGCTCGTAAAGCTCGGTGATAACGCTCAAACGCTGCTGCTGTTTATCGGTCAGAACGACATTGTTGTACAGAACAAACATATCGATATAGCCAAGATCACGGCTGATATATCCGAGTTGTTTCCCGATTGCTTTGCGAACTCTTTTTGCTGTACGCTTTTTGCATTTTGCGAGAGCGAGATAATCTTTTCTTGCCTTTTGACGATACATACGAGGCTTGTAAAAGTTGTAATCACAGCATATCTGATCAATAATAGATTCAAGATTCTCTCTTGCCTCATTGAGCAGATTGATGTCCTGCGGATATGCGATATTCTGCGGTGCGCAGGTCGCATCAAGGATCAGAGTACCTTTGTTTTCAGATTCTGTTGATCCGGCTTGGTCCGCATTGGTCGTTTCCGTATTCCCACTGTCACCGCTGTTGCTGTTATCGGAATCTCCGTCCGTCGGGTCATCGGGAGCGTTATACGCAGCAATCATCTCATTGATCTCAGCCAAGACCTCCTCGTTGAGACGCTTGCGAAACTCAACAAGCAGAGATGGCGCAAATGGTGCTTTATATTCATATCCGGGAAGTCCTATGAAATATTGATAATACGGGTTTTCCTTGATCTGCTCGACCAATTCGCGATCGGAGTATTTGTATTCTTTCTGAATAAGCAAACATCCCAATGCCATTTGCAAGGGCTTGGCGGGCATTCCTACCTCACTCGGAAACAATGTCGCATAGCGGTCTTCAATTTCGTTCCATGGTATCAGAGCTGCTTTCTTTACCCATCTGTTTTCGCTGCTCATTTCCATTCCCAACGGCTGATTGAAGTCGCTGAAACTGAATTGATGATTCCTGTCGAATTTATACATATCCGTCTTCCCTCCAAGTGCAAGGTTTTTGCTCTGTTTGGTTATTTTTCCTTGCACTTATTATACCATGTTATGACTAAAAATGATACTGTTTATCGGGGATTTCTGGGGTATCGAAGGTATTGAAGCAGACACTAATTAAAACATAATTTTTTTGTTATCCTGCAATTAAATTTGTTTATTTTATTACAACGAGGTGATTTTTTATGAAAACAGGCAGAAAATTGTTAGCTGTTCTTATGGCTGTAACTATGCTTATGTCGAGCGTGTACATTACCGCTGCCGCCGATATGACGCTTGTAACAGTCAACCCCTATTGGAAACCCGAAGGGCAAGACCGTTTCACGCTCGAGGGAGCGTATTACGATTTGCAGCCCGATACATCGGATACCCCCGAAATGCCCGATGTGCTTAAAAACCGCAAACCCAAGCACCACGTTTTCGAGAGAAAAGAAGACCATATGCTAAATTTGCGTGATGAGCTTATTATGCCGGGCGATACCTTTGAGATACCGAACGATATTACACGGGATATGATCTACACTGTGGATTGGTACGGCAGAGGAAACACACCTTCCCCCGATGAAAATCTGAGCATGGCGCTTTGCCCCGAAAAATACGGTATCGAAGTCACAGGCTCTGTCGATATTATAGGATATGACGACTTTGACTCGGGCGACGGTATAAGCCTTGACGGAAACCACTTCACAGACAAGTTTATCCGAACCGGAAAAAACAACCTCAACTGCCCGATAGTAATACGCGCCACAGGAGGCGGCGGTGACGGTCCGTATGTGTACTATGATGACCACACTCAACGCAGACAGCACACAGATATTTGCTACGATGTTTACGCACCGTTCTATCACATCTACTATCACTTTATTGACGAACCCTCCGAATCTCCCGATTATGAGAGAATTTCATATGAAGGCTTTGAGGATTTCTTGAGGTATCGCATAAATGACCAAAAAACTCTTTTCTGGTCTTTGGGTGAATTTGAGGAGCTTGATTTCCCCGAATATTACTGGCTCACGGACGAACCCTATACAATAAGCGTACCCAATCCCATACGAGAGGGAACTCATTTCTCCGTTTGGAACGGCGGAGGTGTTAACGGCGTTGGAGATATGAGCGAGGCTCATCAGGAAGTCTTTGCCGATCACACCGAATTGTCTGTAAGGTGGGTATGGGAATTCCCGAATATTGACGATATGCTTATTGATGAACTTGACCATTATTACAGCGATATAAATTTTTATACTGCGGGCGATATAATTATGTCCCCCGGATTAGGCGGCAATCAGAGAACTATATATTTAGACCCAAACGGCGGTACTATTAACGGACGTGACAAATTTATAATAGCCGCAAACGAAGTCAAGCGTGAGGACGAGGCAAAGTACGGCGAAAACGGCGACAGCAGAATCCCCGATGACGGCGACTTCGGATTTGATATTAACGACTATATCCCCGAAAAGCCCGGAGATACTTTTCTCGGCTGGTGTGCCAAAGAGAACGCTCTTTACTCAAGCTTTGTAACAAAAGACTCAACTATCGAAGCGTACCGCTATTTTTGGGAGGACGACGAATACGGCACTTATACCGACAAATTCTGCGAACAGCGTCTTTACGCAAAATGGGCAAGTCAAACAGATGAAGCCTTAGAGAAAAACGGCTGGAAGCTTACAGATGACGGTACTCTTTTCATTATTGATGACGAGGGTGCGGAAAACTGGGTAAAGGCACTGAAAGCAGACCCAAACCTTGCACCTAAAGTAAAGGACGTTAAATTGGGATATAAGGGCGAAAATGTTCAGAATTTACCTGCTAAATTCCTTGACGGCTGTACCGGTGTCACAGAGCTTGTTTTTGACGAGCCTGTAAAATGGACCCTGGACGGAGAGTACGCTCCACGTACCCGATGAATATTACGAGGAATACAAAAACGCTTTGGGTGAATATGCTTATCTTCTCGAAAAACCGAACGCTCAGCGTTATCCGCTAACCGTAAACGGCACTATTATCACAGATGATAATTTAGAGATAACGTGCGGCGACGGTACGGCAAAATTCAATCCTGATACAAACACCTTAACTCTTACAAACGCAACACTTACAAACAGCCTTAATCCGCATTACGCAAACCACTATTACGTTGACGATTCTACTCCCGATACTCCAAGCGATTATGAAAACTATAACAATTATGCTATCGTATCACATCTTGATAAACTCACTGTTGTTATAGAGGGCGAAGTCACGGTAAACACAGTAGTTGACAACGCCTACGGTTCAACTCACGAGGAGCTGCCGAATTTCATCTATACCGAAGGCGATCTGGAGCTTACGGGCAGCGGTACTCTGAAAGCCGTTAAAAACGATACTTCATTATACTACAAGGATAATGAAACTATGGAACTGCGAGAATATATCGGTCCCGGACAGGTAAAGGCTCGGATAAACGGAGATCTCACCGTAACCGACTTAACAACAGAAAGACTGTATGCTAATGTTATGGGCAGCTTTAACGGTGAAAACGCAAAAATGTACGGCGGTTTGATAAATGCTCAAGGAGATGTTAACGCCGATAATCTTACCGTCAAGGACTTCAACGCACCCGAGGGCGATCTGATGCTCGCTCAAGAGATCGCTTATATAATCTCATACGGAAAAAGCAGTATGAATTTCAATAACTGCGATTGCGAGTATACCGTTATCCAAGGCATTAACCAATGCGAAGAAATAAACATTACCAACAGTAAAATGTCACTTTCAGGCAGTCTTGAGGGCGGAGATAATACAGTGCTTAATATTGATAACTCCGATATCTTTATCAGTGCGGGAATGAATGATTACGGACCCCAAAATTCTATTGTAAACATTGCCCCCGAGAACATCACTATTACAAACGCATATATTGCGGGCGGTAACTTGACAGACGTTTTCCTCGTGATAAAGCCCGAGGAAAATCAGACAGCAGGACTTTTGGGCGATGTAAACGGCGATAACAAGGTTACGGCTAAGGACAGTTTAGTCATACAAAGATTTGTTATCAGTTCCGCGCAATTGGACGATCATCAGCAAAAGCTTGCAGACGTTGACTCAAACGGTAAAGTTACAAACGCAGACGCTCTGCATATTCTCAGATACACCATTAATGCCAATGATAAATATCCGATAGGACAAACGCTTGCATAAGCTTAGTTATCGGTAAAATCAAGGAGATGTTATTATGAAAATAAAGAAACTGTTCGCAGGTATGCTTGCGGCTGCCGTTATGCTCTCGGGTACAAACGCACTCGCATATGAGAGCAGCGTACCTGCTGTAAGCGGTGATTCCGACAGCTTATTTGCAGAGAATTACCAATACTCGGTTTTAGAGGACAATACTGCCGTCCTCACAAGGTACACAGGCAGCAGCGTAAATATAGTTATCCCGAGCGAGATCGACGGACACAAAGTATCGGAGCTGAGCGGTACATTTAACGGCGCTGACACGGCGGAGTCGATCGTTAGCATTACTGTCCCCGATACCGTCAAAACTATCGGCTACGCAACCTTTGCTCAGCTGTCGGCATTAGAAACTATTCTCTTGCCCGACAGTCTGGAAACGATCGGCAACCACGCATTCCGCTACTGTGCCTCTCTTGAAGAGGTAAGAATACCGTCCTCGGTTACTTCTATCGGCGAATACGCTTTCTACGGCTGCGAAAACCTCAGAAACGTCGTTATCCCCGACAGTGTAACACAGATAGGATTTGTAGCTTTTGAAGAAACTCCGTGGCTTACAAACTACTTGAATGATTTTGTAATTGTCGGCGACGAAATCCTTATCTGCTACAAGGGCAGCGACGAACACGCAGAAATTCCCGACGGGGTAAAGAAAATAGCCGACGGCGCATTCTCTGTTGCAGAACTCAGAATCGACAAAGGATCTTTTACAAATACGTACATCACAAGCGTTTCTATCCCCGACACTGTAACATATATCGGTGATTACGCTTTCTCACGAAACAAAATTTCGAGCATTCATATTTCCCGTTCGGTAAAGACAGTAGGCTCAAACGCTTTCCGCTTTACAAATCTAAATACGGTTACTCTCCCCTCTACTGTTGAAAGCTGGGGCAGCGGAGTGTTTACAGGCTGTGAAAAACTGACAACCGTAAATGTTACCGAGGGCACAAAGGGAGCGTTTAACGAAGATATGTTCCGCAGCTGTTCCTCCCTTGCGTCAATAAACATTCCCGAGGGTACGACCGAAATAGGAGATCACTGCTTTGCATACTGTTCTTCACTGAAAAATGTAACTTTGAATGACGGACTTAAAAGAATAGGCGAAGAAGCTTTTTACCAGTGTACGGCTCTCGATAAAATAACGATACCCGCAACAGTAGAAACTCTCGAAACAAACGCTTTCGGAAGCTGCGACAACCTTTCACGAGTAGATTTCCCGGGCAGAAATACAGGTTGGAACGGCTCGCTGTTTACTTGGACATACAACGTTACTGTTTATTGCTATGCTAATTCCGAAGCTCATAAATCCGCTCTTGATGATAATTTAAAATTCGTTCTCTATGACGGCGAAGACACAAACACAGATTTTATCCCCGATACAAGCACAGATACAACCTCCGACACGGATACTTCATCAGATGAGGACGATATAAAGGACTATGAGTATACAGAAGATGAAACCTCCTGCACAATAACAAAATATAAAGGCAGCGAAAAATCTGTTGTTATGCCCGATGAGATAAACGGCAAGCCCGTTTTGACGATTGCAGCGGATGCATTCAGCGGAAATAGTACAATCGAAGAGATATACTTACCCGAACCTCTGATCAATATCGAAGCAAACGCATTCAATAAGTGTACTGCTTTAAGAGAAGTAAGCATTTTTGATAACACAGAAGCTATTTTTGACGGCGCTTTTTCACAGTGCCCCTCTCTTGAAACTATCTCAATACCCGAAAGCGTCAAAATCCTCGGCACGTCTGTATTCGCAGGCTGTATAAATCTTGAGGACGCAGAGATTTTGGGACAGATAGACGCAATTGGTCCCGCAGTTTTCTTAGACTGCCGCAATCTTACATCTGTTACCATTTCGGACAGCGTACAGGAAATCGAACCTACGGCTTTCACAGGCTGCGATAATCTTGAAGTGATTTACTGCTCGGAAGGCTCTGCGGCAGAGGCTTTTGCTAAAAGTATGGGTATTGAAACAGCTCCGATCGACGCAGAAGATACAGACGATACCGATATAAACACAGAAATTGATTATACAGACAAAAGCTACGCAGGTCATTTAAGCGTTACTTCAAACGGTTACACAACAGAATATGATATGGAATACAACCCCGAACTAAATGCCTTTGTTTGCGATTATATACCTAAAGAGGGCGATACATTAGAGTTCTATATTACTAAAGATGACCTTAAAGTAAGAGGAAGTTCCGAAACAGCAACAATAACAGGCACCTCCTCGGACGATGACCCGGTAGGAATTGCAATAACTCTTTCTCCGTTTAAGGTATATACTATGTACCCCGATAACAGCGAAACTGAAACCGATACGGCAACCGATACAACAGACACCTCGACAGACACAGCAAACGATACAGCAACAGATACTTCAACCGATACTCCGAAATACAACAAAGACGGCTTTGAGTATGAAGTTGACAGCGAAAATAATTGTATCAGAATAACAAAATATACAGGCAGCGACGCTAATGTTACAGTTCCCTCTGAAATAGACGGAAAGCCCGTTGAAATAATCGGACAAAATGCTTTTGAGTTCAATGAATGCAGAAGTATCACGCTGCCCGATACTCTTAAAACAATAGAGGATTCCGCATTTATATGCTCATCGCAGCTTACAGAAATAACTATTCCGAATTCTGTCACAGAGATAGGCGAATTTGCATTTGCTTTCTGTACGTACCTCAAAGAAGCTCGCCTCCCCAATTCTATAAATAAGATCCCTGCAAACTTATTCGGCTCTTGTTCAAACCTTGAAGATGTTACAATTCCGTCAAGCGTGACAGAGATAGCAGAAAATGCATTTGAGAACTCTCCAAGTGTTACTATCCATTGCGAGGAAGGTTCTGCCGCAGAGAATTTCGCCAAGGAGCAGAATATCCCCACTGCACCCATAGTTCCCGATACTTCAACAGATACGTCAACAGACACTTCAACAGATTCCTCAACAGATACCGAAACAATAGAATACCTCGGCGATGTAAACGGTGATAATAAAGTTACGGCTAAGGACAGTATGCAGGTACAGAGATTTGTTATAAATCTTGCCAAACTTGACGAAAACCAAAAGAAGCTTGCAGACGTTGACGGTAACGGAAAAGTTACCAACGCAGACGCTTTGAGTATTCTGAGATACACTATTAAAGCAAATGTAAAATATCCTATCGGACAGGAAGTTACAGATTAAATTTAACACAAAAATTAACTCCGGCTATGCTGCTGCACAGTCGGAGTTTTTTTATTGTTAATCAGCGTCATTCACCAGCCGGAAAATAATCATTAAATAATATATTATAAACATATTTTTTATACAAATAGCTGTTCTTGTAATAATTATCACTCTCGGGGTCAAGCGAGAACCAATCGCCGTTTATATATTTATAATATATATCGCCATTTGAAAGGTTTTGTATCATATCCCACTCGTTACAATTGACTAAATAAATCATACCAGCGTGGTCTTTAAGGTCAACTATATCTGATAAAAAACGTATCAAAGTTTTCGCTGTCATACTCATAAACACGCATATTATCGGGCATAAAGAATTGAATCGCATGACCCGCTGCAACATCGCCTGTTTCAGTCGGAAATTCACTTTGCAGTGAAACCGTAAGATCGCTTGTTATACCCGATATTGTATAAGTGCCGTCCTCGTTATCGGTAATATTTTCATACTCTCCCGTAATTTCAAAATCGGGGTTTGCTTCTTTTACCTCAAAAGTAAGCTCCTTCTTTTCAGCGTCTTTATGCCATATACGTTTGCCCTCTTTAAAGCTGCAAAGCAGTATATTCCCTGTATACACGGTATCGTCTGAATTTATGCCGTCACAATCAGCAATAAAGCCGTTTGTTACAAATTCCACATAATAACCGCCAATGCAGCCCTCGTCAGGATATTCAAATCCTACAGAAACGGAAAGATCGCCTGTAATACCGGTTATTACATAATAATCGTAATTATCATCAAAATAATTGTCAACATATTCCTCGTTACCGTCCTTAATGCCTTTAAGCGCGTCATATTTTCCATGGATAGAAATATACATACCGACATCACTGTCCTTGTCCTCTTCTATGGAAAATACAAAATCCTTTTTCTCGGCTTCGTCACGTGACCCGCCAGTATAATTTATATCATCGGTATAAACAACACCGTCCTCGTTTATCGGATTACCGTCGTGTATAACAGTAATGCCGTCCTCTCATTTAAATGTAATACGGTGACCTGTGACAAAACCAACGCCATTTATTGGGGCTTCGTCAAAATTGTCGTTTTCCCCCGCTGATACACTCGGTTGAAACTCCGCAGCGCTTGCTTTTGTTGCCGTACCGGTAAAAGAGAACATCATACAAGATACCAACAGCAGAGAAAGCATTTTTTCATTTGTTTACTCATTTTCTACACTCCTTTTTTGATTTTAATAATCCTTATATTAATTAGACACAGCACCCTGCGTTTTTTTCGCAGTAATTTTTTTATATTTTTATATTTTTATAAATATCAAAATAAAACTTATAGTAAACGTCATTGAAAAGTCCCTATTGTGTAATAGCGATCAGTGTGTTGCAGTTCTAAGTTCTAAGTTCTAAGTTCTAAGTTCAAAGCTCATAGTTCAAAGTAACATTTATCTAAAAACTAAAATCTAACAACTAATAACTAACACCCTATAAATCCAAAGCCGCAGGCTTTCCGATATTATTCACTATTCATTATTCATTAATCCCACTTTCCCAAATTATGCATTAGGTTAAGGATTATGTTGTCTACTATAATTATTATAAGTTCCAAGGGGGAGAACATACTTTCTGTAATTCTCCCCCTAATTGTAAATAGTTATTATTAATCTTCCTGCTCTTCACCTATGGAATACTTTACATTCTGATTAACCGTGTATCTCAATATACTCATAGCGTCTGCATTTGTCACCTTACCGTTACCGTCAACGTCTGCTAACTGTTTTTGCGTATCATCAAGATTTGAAAGATTAACAGCATATCTCTGAATAAGCATACTGTCCTTAGCGGTTGCCTTGCTGTCGCCGTTTATGTCGCCGAGGTACTTTTTACTCGGCTTTTTCTCGTCCTTATTATCCTTAGACGCATCGTCAACAGTTTTAATTTCACTCGGGTTGTAATCTGTAATTACCTCGATAGTAATATCCTCAGAGATACCGATCACCTCGTAAACACCGTTGCCGAAGTAGTTCATATGATCGTATTCGCCGTCAAAGTTAAACTTAGTAAGACCATTGGTGCTGTCCTCGATCTTAAACTTGATCGCTCCGTCACCGTCACCATAGATCTCCTTACTCTTATCGATCCAAGTAAGCTCTCCTACCTCGGGATCGCCGATATTCTCTTCATCAACCTTGTTGCCCTTGCTATCTACGAAGTAGCCGTCTGATTCTACCCATACAGAAGGCGCTTTGTATGAATCAACGCTGAAACCGTCTTCTACTTGTACACCGTCAACCTCTACATATGCGCCGTTTGTAACAAAGGTTACACTGTATACGCCTTCATTTTCGCCCTGTTCTGCTGATGTTAATGTTTCGTCGGAAGCTACATCATCGCCGATCTCTTCGTCCTCATCACCGTGCAAACCATAATAATCAAATATTTCTACGGTAATATTCTCGGAGATACCCAAAATCTTATAGTTACCGTCACCATCGTAACCCATATAGTCGTAATCACCGTCGATTTTAAATCCGGGATTACCCTCTTCAAGGTGGAACACAACAGCACCGTCGCCGTCACCGTGGATTTCCTTATCGTTATCTACCCAGGAAATAGGAGCTTTCTCCGGATTGCCCAACTCATCATCGGAGCTTTTGTTGAAACAACTGTTTCGCCGTCTGCAACCGTTTTGCCGTTGTACTCCACATTTACACCGTTAGTGATAAAAGTAACGTTGTAACCCTCTACCTGCACAACCTGTCCTTCCGAATACTGACCCTCTTCAGCCTCCAATGCTTTAGCCGTTACTGTCGGGTATACTGCCTATAACAACATACAGCATACAAGCACCTTGGAAATCATTTTCTTCATTTCTTTGCTCATTTTTAAAACACTCCTTTTTTTATTTAGCTTGTAAAAGCTTTCTATAAGATAGACACCGCAAATGGAAAAATTTCTAAAACTTTTTAAAAATTTTTCAAAAGTTTTAGAAATTATTTTTTTGAAAGCTTTTATTATCTTGTAATTGATATTATCAACGCATTATGAAAAGCAAATGAAAAAACACTGAGTTATAAGTGATAATACATACCAATATTCAAAGGAGTATTTTGTAAATATTTAACAATAGGTATAAAAATATCCTCTTATCTACATAGCTACGGAGAATAAGTTTGAAATTATTATATGATTTTATATGTTTTCGGACTGTTTTTTCTTAGAGCGTTTTTTTATAAGAATTATCGTAACAAATACTACACAAATGAGAATTATAGCGGCGATAAGGGCAACTACAACTCCTCTAAAATTAGAACTTTTAACTATACTTGATGTAAAATCGCCTTTTGGCTGTAAATCTGCCGACAATTCACAAACTGTACCTATAAACAAAGGCTGACTGTTTAACGTGTCATAAATCATAAATATAAAAGGTCTGTCGAGGTATATTTCAATTTCTTCCCAAGGTTGGGCAGCTCCGTAGACTATATCGTCATAAACAGTTACCGCCTCTGCCTTTGTACCGTTTTCGTCAAGCCTGATGTGCGTTTTTTGTTTAACATTACTTATATAAGTGTTTTTATCTGTACTCGGTGCAAGCTGTGAGAAATCTGCTTTAGAGAAATCAAAAGCTTCAACCATTCCCATTTTTCTTAACGTATCATTGAGAATAAGATCGTTATTAAATTCAAATTTCGGTATTCTTGTATATACGTCCGCCCAATTAGAGTTATTCAGAAGATTATTGATCGTACTGCCGTCCATAGTTTCAATATACTTATCAATACCTACGTCCTCATTTGGAAGAATTGCAATAAACTCATAGTCGCCTTTATACGGTCTTGTAAAAGCAACAGCTTTATCATCACTATAATATGTGTCTAATGTATCACACAGGAAATCAGCCTCGTATGTTGAACCGTCATAATTATTAAACGGAAACGATCTGATTTGACTATCTGTATACTTATCCTCCCACTCACCGTAAAAAGCAACGGCATTCAGCAATACAGAATTTGTTTCTTCATTTATATCATCATTACCGACAATATCCTTTATCGCACCGTTTGTATTGTCCGACGCCCAGTTGTTGATACGATTAATTGTGGAATTATCCGGCGGCGCTTGAAAAACCTCGGCATAATAAAAGTTCTTAGCCGTTTTAACAAAGCCGTTATTGATCTTGATGTCATCTCTGTCTGAGAAATAAACGCAGTTAGCCATATTGACAATTTTGTCATTTGAGATAGATTGCATATAATTCTTGAAATAATTATTCAAGTCGTCCTGAGTAATATTTTCATCACCGCCTTGCAGCATAGAGAGTATCTCACTCTGAGTTTGATTTGCAGCTCCGTTATCAAGCATTGCAGTATCTGTGTATAGAGAAAGAGGTGATACTATCATATTTTTTCCAATATTACCCTGTTGATAGGTATGCTTGAACAACTCCGAGCTAAAATTACCTATTGCCCGACTTACATTATTGTCCTCGTCCGCACTTGTTGTGATTGAGATAGACAATACCGAAAAAACAAGATAACAGGCAAGCAGAACGGATATAGTTTTTTTCATTGAAAATCACTCCTTTATTTACGTTGGTATAATAATTGTTAATTAAACACAATAAATACAATCTAATCAAAGTATTTTTATCCATTAATTAATTATACCATATCACAGCAATTTAATCAATAGAATAATTTCATAGTAAACGTCATAGAAAAGATCCTATTGTACTTTAGTGGTTAGTATGCTACAGATCAAAGTTATTAGTTCAAAGTTCAAAGACTTAAACTTAACAAAATATAAATTTAAAGCCGAACGGCTTTCCGCTATTATTCACTATTCATTATTCAATCTTCATTATTCATTAATTCTAATTTCAAAATTGTACATTAGGTCAAAAATTATGTCGTCAATTATAATACTAACTCCAAAAAAATCCCCCTGCCCATACGGACAAGGGGAATTATTATGCAATTCTATGAAAGAAATTACTCGTTGATAGCTGTAACTGCACCTGAACCTACTGTACGGCCGCCCTCACGGATAGCGAAACGGAGACCAACTTCGATAGCGATTGGTGTGATAAGCTCAACGTCCATCTCTACGTTATCACCGGGCATACACATCTGTGTTCCCTCAGGAAGGCTGATTACACCTGTAACGTCTGTTGTTCTGAAATAGAACTGAGGACGATAGTTGTTGAAGAACGGAGTATGACGTCCACCCTCTTCCTTAGTCAATACGTAAACCTGACCACGGAACTTTGTGTGGGGGTGAATTGAACCCGGCTTAGCAAGAACCTGTCCACGCTCGATCTCTGATCTCTGAACACCACGGAGAAGAACACCGATGTTGTCGCCTGCCTCAGCGTAGTCGAGGATCTTTCTGAACATCTCGATACCTGTAACAACAACTTTTCTCTTCTCGTCTGTAAGACCAACGATCTCAACTTCCTCAGAAGTTCTGAGCTGACCTCTCTCAACTCTACCTGTAGCAACTGTACCACGACCTGTGATTGTGAATACGTCCTCAACAGGCATAAGGAAAGGAAGGTCTGCCTTACGCTCAGGAGTAGGAATGTAAGAGTCAACTGCCTCCATAAGCTCGTGGATGCACTGATACTCAGGAGCCTGAGGATCCTTAGAAGCTGAATCAAGTGCGAGGAATGCAGAACCCTTGATGATAGGTGTATCATCGCCCGGGAACTCGTACTCGTCGAGAAGCTCTCTGATCTCCATCTCTACAAGATCAAGAAGCTCTTCGTCGTCAACCTGGTCAGTCTTGTTCATGAATACAACAATGTAAGGAACGCCAACCTGACGAGAAAGAAGGATATGCTCTCTTGTTTGAGGCATAGGACCATCAGCAGCAGATACAACGAGGATAGCACCGTCCATCTGAGCAGCACCTGTGATCATGTTCTTTACATAGTCAGCGTGACCTGGGCAGTCAACGTGTGCATAGTGACGGTTAGGTGTCTCGTACTCAACGTGAGCTGTGTTGATTGTGATACCACGTTCTCTCTCCTCAGGAGCCTTATCGATGTTAGCGTAATCTACGAAGTCTGCTGAACCTTCAAGGCCGAGAACCTTTGTGATAGCAGCTGTAAGAGTTGTTTTACCGTGGTCAACGTGGCCGATTGTACCAATGTTAACGTGCGGCTTATTTCTTTCAAATTTTTCCTTTGCCATTGGAAAATCACTCCTTTTTAAATTCATTAAATATATAATAGCAAGTTTTCAGGAAAATTGCAACACCTTTTTATAAATTTTGTGAAAAATATTAGTCAGCCTTCTTGCGGCTTGTCATAATAGCTTCACCGATGTTCTTCGGAACTTCCTGATATGTGTCAGGCTCCATTACGTACTGGCCACGTCCCTGTGTCTCGGAACGGAGGTCTGTTGCGTAACCGAACATCTCAGACAGCGGAACATTAGAAGTAATTCTTGATGTACCGTTCTCTGTTTCCATGCTTCTGATCATACCACGGCGTGAGGTAAGGTCACCGATAACATCACCCATGTAATCCTCAGGAACAATTACGTTTACCTTCATGAGAGGCTCGAGAAGAATTGGCTGTGCCTTCTTCATAGCTTCCTTAAACGCCATAGAACCGGCGATCTTAAATGCCATTTCGGAGGAGTCAACCTCGTGATATGAACCATCATAAAGTGTAACCTTTACGTCAACTACATTGTAGTTAGCGAGAACACCGCACTGCATAGCGCCCTGGATACCTGCGTCAACTGCAGGAATATACTCCTTCGGGATAGCGCCGCCGACAACGGAGTTCACAAACTCGTAGCCCTTGCCCGGGTTTGGTTCAAGCTTGATCTTAACATGACCATACTGACCCTTACCACCTGACTGACGTGCATACTTCTGGTCAACATCGGAATTGCCCTTGATTGTTTCCTTGTAAGCAACCTGTGGCTTACCTACTGTTGCCTCTACCTTGAACTCTCTGAGAAGTCTGTCAACAATAATCTCAAGGTGAAGCTCACCCATACCTGCGATAATTGTCTGGCCTGTTTCCTCATCAGTATAAGCTTTGAATGTCGGGTCTTCCTCTGCAAGCTTTGCAAGAGCAATACCCATCTTCTCCTGACCTGCCTTTGTCTTAGGCTCGATTGCAACACGGATAACCGGCTCCGGGAACTCCATAGACTCAAGGATTACGGGGTTCTTCTCGTCACAAAGTGTATCGCCTGTTGTTGTAGTCTTAAGACCGATTGCGCCTGCGATATCGCCTGCGTAGCAAGTCTGAATATCTGTTCTTGAATTAGCGTGAAGCTGTACGATACGGCCGATACGCTCATTCTTGTCCTTTGTTGAGTTATAAACTGTTGTACCTGCATCTACGCTGCCCGAATATACTCTGAAGAAGCAAAGCTTTCCTACAAACGGGTCTGTTGCGATCTTAAATGCAAGCGCCGAGAACGGCTCTGTATCTGATGCGTGTCTTTCGATTTCCTCTTCTGTCTCGGGGTTTACGCCCTTGATAGCAGGAATATCTGTCGGAGCAGGCATATAATCAATGATAGCGTCCAGAAGCTTCTGAACACCCTTGTTACGGTAAGATGTACCGCAAGTTACGGGAACCATTGTGTTGTCTATTGTTGCCTTACGAATAACGGACTTGATCTCATCTATTGTAAGCTCCTCGCCGCCAAAGTACTTCTCCATAAGCTCCTCATCAAGCTCTGCAACAGACTCGATAAGCTTCTCATGGTACTCCTCAGCGATGTCCTTCATATCCTCGGGGATTTCTTCCTCTCTCATATCCTTACCGAGATCGTCGTAGTAGATCTCAGCCTTCATAGTTACGAGGTCTATGATACCCTTAAAGGTATCCTCTGAACCGATAGGAAGCTGTATCGGAACAGCATTACATTTTAAGCGATCCTTCATCATCTGTACAACTCTGTAGAAGTCTGCGCCCATGATATCCATCTTGTTGACATATACCATACGCGGAACCTTGTAGTTGTCAGCCTGACGCCATACAGTCTCAGACTGTGGCTCAACACCGCCCTTTGCACAAAGAACTGTTACAGAACCGTCGAGAACTCTCAAAGAACGCTCAACTTCTACTGTAAAGTCAACGTGTCCGGGTGTGTCAATTATATTGATACGGTGCTTGTCATACTGGTGCTCGCTGCCCTGCCAGTAGCAAGTTGTAGCAGCGGAAGTAATTGTGATACCTCTCTCTTTTTCCTGAGCCATCCAGTCCATTGTTGAAGCACCTTCGTGTGTTTCACCAATCTTGTGGTTGATACCTGTATAGAATAGGATACGCTCTGTCGTTGTTGTTTTACCGGCGTCGATGTGAGCCATGATACCGATATTACGAGTTTTTTCAAGTGAAACTTCTCTTGGCATAGTATCCTCCTATTATTATTACCATCTGAAATGTGCGAAAGCCTTGTTTGCTTCTGCCATCTTGTGTGTATCGTCACGCTTCTTAGCTGCGCCGCCTGCACCGTTGATTGCATCAAGAATTTCGCCTGCAAGTCTTTCCTTCATAGTCTTCTCAGAACGCAGTCTGGAATACTTTGAGATCCAGCGAAGACCTAATGTCTGTCTTCTCTCAGGTCTAACCTCCATAGGTACCTGATAGTTGGCACCGCCGACACGGCGTGTCTTTGTTTCGAGTACAGGCATTACGTTCTCCATAGCCTCCTCGAAAACCTCAAGCGGATCTCTTCCTGTCTTTTCCTGTACAATATCAAAAGCACCGTAAACGATCTTCTGAGCTACGCCCTTCTTACCGTCATACATGATGTTGTTGATAAGACGTGTAACAAGCTTTGAGTTGTAGATAGGATCTGCTAAAACATCTCTCTTAGCGATTGAACCTCTTCTTGGCATCTTAACTTCCCTCCTTCATAATTTATAATGATCTCATAGGTACTCGAAAGTGACAAACTCCCGTGACCAATACAGAGGCGTATATATATAAAACGCTCCGTATTGAGCAGCATACTCTCTTAAAAACAGTTTTTAAGAATTTGTCTTTCCTTTTACTTACCTGCTTTCGGACGCTTAGCGCCGTACTTTGAACGTGCCTGCATACGCTTTGCAACACCCTGTGCGTCGAGTGTACCTCTGATGATGTGGTAACGAACACCGGGGAGGTCCTTAACACGTCCGCCTCTGATGAGAACTACGCTGTGCTCCTGCAGGTTATGACCAACGCCCGGAATGTATGATGATACTTCTATTCCGTTTGAAAGTCTTACTCTGGCGATCTTTCTGAGAGCTGAGTTAGGCTTCTTAGGTGTAGCTGTCTTAACTGCTGTGCATACGCCTCTCTTCTGTGGTGAACTCTGGTCGATTGCGCGACGCTTCTTTGAGTTCCAGCCCTTCAAGAGAGCAGGTGCCTTTGCCTTCTTCTCAGATACTTCTCTGCCCTTTCTAACAAGTTGGTTAAAGGTTGGCATTTCTTGCATTACTCCTTTCCTTAAAATTATGGGTACAAGGGTATACTTTCCCCACATTTATTTATTGTACAATATTGCAAATTAAAAGTCAACAATTATTTTTCCCTAAAAACCAAAATTTATGTTTTTCTATATTATTGTCAATGATGACGTAATTTTATGCGGATTTTAGTATAAAATTACCCTAATCAAACAAATTTTACCCCGTCCGTATCTCCTTGTATTACTTCAAATGTTATATCGGTAAACCTTTCGGACAGCTTCTTTGCAAGCGGTTTTATCACTACGTTCTCCGAGCCGAAATGCCCTAATATATATGCGGAAATATTATTCTCGTTTGCAAAAATTATCTCGTGGTGCTTTAACTCTCCCGTTACAAAAGCGTCGCAGCCGTCTGCCTTTGCCGTAAAAATCTCATCTCCGCCCGCGCCCGAACAAAATCCTACTTTATTTATCATTCTGCCGCCGTTTGTGTAAGCAATGCTGTCAAGTCCGATACTGTTTTTTACCGACACAGCAAACTCCTCCGCTGTCATCGCCTTTTCTGTATCCGCTGTAAAAAGCAATTCGCTCTTATCGCTAATCTTACAGTTTTTAAGCCCCATAGCAGAAGCAAGAGCCGTATTTACTCCAAACTCCTGTGATTTATCAAGGTTTGTATGAGCGCAAATTGCAGAAATCCCACTCTGCACAAGTTCGTAAAGTGCCGTACCTTTCATAACGCTCCTTACGGGTCTGAAAATAACAGGGTGGTGGCTGATAATAAGCCGAGCGTTTATTTCCTCCGCTTTTTTTACAACAGCCGTTGTTATATCGAGCGCAAGCAGTACCCTTGTAATATTTTCGTTAGGGTCGCCTGCAAGTATACCGACATTGTCGTAGCCTTCTGCCGTATCGAAAGGCGCAAAGCTGTCTATGTAATCGTAAATTTCTTTAACCGTTGTCATCTGTATCAACTCCGAATTTATTTTTTAACTCCTCGATGATCTCATCTTCTTTAATATTATCCTCGCCGCAGTGACGCTTTCCCTCGGCTTTATAATTTAGTTTTTTAATTATCTGTTTTATATAGGGCTTTGCGTAAGGGTCGCCCCCTAAGAGCTTGCCCGAATAATAAAAGCTTTCGGGATAATCCCTCGTTTCTCCGTCATAGACTGCAAGCATAACGGAATAATTTTTGCCGCCGTAAGTGCAGGCTTTTTCCTCCAAAATATTAAATCCGTTCCCGCACAAGTATTCCCTTAACACAAACGCTTTAGTCATCGGCTGCATTATCAGGTGTTTATCGGGGGTTTTGAGCCACTCGGTACGGGAAATAATATTAACTATAAGCTCGCCGCCCATTCCTGCAAGCACAATATCGTCCGCCTCGTTTTCGGCTATTTCGTCAAGTCCGTCGCTAAGTCTTGTTTTGACAATATCCGAACAACCGTACTTTTCGATATTATCCGCACCGCTTTGTAAAGGCATAGGGCGAATATCACACGCTAAAGCAGATTTGATCCTGCCGTTTAACGCAAGCCAAACGGGCAAATATGCGTGGTCTGTGCCGATATCTGCGAGGGCTGTACCCCGTCTTACAAAATCTGCGCAAAGCTTTAGTCTGCTGTCGAGTTCAAAGAGTTTACTCATATTGCTAATCTCCCTCTTTTATATCGGTCTGCTGTATTCCGTAAAATTCACCTGCGGACGCTCGGGGTCGTACTGTACTTCTATCTCTTTGCCCTCCTTGAAAGCGTCGTTTTTCTCATACGCATAAAACTCTCCGCTAAATCCGTCGCCTGATCCCTCTGCCGCAAAAGTATATATTACTTTGTAACGCTTTTTTTCTATCGGCTTTGGTGGATCGGCTGCTTCTTTCACTGCCGCATACTTTTCGATCTCTTTAAGAAACGCATTTGTTTTATTTGCTTTTTCATCAGTGTTAAGTACCGAGTCACCCTCGACAGGCTTTACATACGGCTGTACAGAAAAGATTTCTTCTTCGATAGTCACGATCTTTCCCACAGCTTTTTTATACTTATCAAAGTTTTTAATGGTACGCATAGGTTTACTGCCTTCTTTGCCTGCAATATAAAACGAACAAATCAAAGCAACGATCACTGCTATAACAATTGCTATCAGAAGTATAGACATAAGATTATATGTACTTGCCGCTTTTTGAACCTGTTCAATATAATCGCTGTCCGACTGCATTAAATAATTATTCATAGCTTCACACCTCTTATTTTACATATATTTATTATACAAACAGGAAATATTTCTGTCAATCATAATCTATACAATAAAATTTCTAAAAAAATTTCTAAAAGTATATTGACAAATAGACGAATAACTAATAATATGTGTATAGTGTATAGCACAGAAAAAAATAAATCTACCTATTCAGGAGGAATTGTTATGGTATTCGAAAAACTCAGAGCTATTCTTGCAGAACAGTTTGGTACAGACGAAAAGGAAATTACACTCGACACTGATCTTGCAGACGATCTCGGCGCAGACTCTCTCGATATGGCTGATCTTCTTATGGCTATTGAAGACGAGTTTGAAGTGGAAGTTCCGGACGAGGTTGCCGCTAACGTAAAGACTGTTTCCGACATCGTAGCTTACATCGAAGATAACGAATAATCTTACGGATAATTTCGCCCGCAGGTTTTTGCGGGCATTATTTTTTTGAAATTTCGTGAAAAAGGGTGAATTATTGTAGGATTTTGTTTATAATTTAAAGTTGTATGAAATACTAAACGGAGGAACAAATTATGGCACAGAATAAAAAAATGGTCGAAGCTATCACTTCCCGTGACGATGATTTTGCGAAGTGGTATACCGACATAGTAAAAAAAGCCGAGTTATGCGATTACTCGGGCGTTAAGGGCTGTATGATCTTCAGACCGTACGGCTACGCTATCTGGGAAAATATCCAGGCAGACCTTGACAGACGTTTTAAAGAAACAGGACACGAAAACGTGTATATGCCTATGCTTATTCCCGAAAGTCTGCTCCAGAAAGAGAAAGACCATGTAGAGGGATTTGCTCCCGAGTGCGCATGGGTAACGATCGGAGGCTCTGAGAAGCTCAACGAGAAATTAGCGATCCGTCCTACTTCCGAAACTCTCTTCTGCGAGCATTACAAGAACATTATTAACTCGTACAGAGATCTCCCCAAACTTTACAACCAGTGGTGCAGCGTTATGCGTTGGGAGAAAACTACCCGTCCGTTCTTGAGAACTTCCGAGTTCTTATGGCAGGAGGGTCACACAATGCACGAAACAGCAGAAGAGGCACAAGAGGAAACTCTCCGTATGCTCAAGGTGTACGAGGACTTTTACAGAGAAACTCTCGCTATCCCTGCGGTAGTCGGCAAAAAGACACGCAAGGAAACCTTTGCGGGTGCAGAGGCTACCTACACTATCGAGCCTATGATGCACAACGGAGTTGCTCTCCAGGGCGGTACATCTCACTACTTTGGGGACGGCTTTGCAAAGGCTTTTGACATAACATTTACAGGCAGGGACAACAAGCTGCAGTACCCTCATCAAACATCATGGGGCGTATCGACAAGAATGATAGGCGCTATCATTATGGTACACGGCGACGATGACGGTCTTGTACTCCCCCCGAAGATCTCTCCTATTCAGGTTGCGGTTATCCCTGTTGCTCAGCATAAAGAGGGCGTACTCGAAAAGGCTGAAGAACTCAAAGCAAGACTTAAAAAGCAGTTCAGAGTTAAGCTTGACGACTCCGACAACAGCCCAGGCTGGAAATTCTCTCAGTACGAGATGAAGGGTGTTCCGGTTCGTGTGGAGATAGGTCCTAAGGATATAGAGAAAAATCAGTGCGTTATCGTCAGACGTGACAACAGAGAAAAGCAGTTTGTTTCTCTCGACAATATAGAAGAAGCTGTTGCACAGGCTTTGGAGCAGGTACATCAGGCTATGTATGACAAGGCTCTTGCCAATATGCAGGAAAAGACATTCGTCGCAACGACATTCGATGAGTTTGTAGATACAGCAAAGAACAAGCCCGGATTTATCAAGGCTATGTGGTGCGGCGACGTTGAGTGCGAGGATAAGATCAAAGACGTCACAGGCGGCGTTAAGTCGAGATGTATTCCTTTTGTTGAGGAGCATTTATCAGATGTATGCGTATGCTGCGGCAAACCTGCAAAGCACCAGGTATTCTGGGGCAAGCAGTATTAAGCAGGAAGTACGCGCACTTACTCTTTTTGCAGTCAAAAAATAAAAGCCTGCGTCTTACCGTTAGTATGATGCAGGCTGAATTTCAAAAATTATACTATTGCTAAAGGTGATACTATGCCTATAAAAATTCCGAGTGACCTGCCCGCTGCAAAAGTTCTCGAACAGGAAAATGTTTTTGTAATGACAAACGAGCGCGCAAGCACACAGGATATACGTCCGCTGCAGCTCCTGCGACTTCTTGGAAACAGTCCCCTTCAAGTGGATATAGAATTTCTGCAAATGGCGTCGCACGTTTCAAAGAACACTCCGCAGGATCACCTGATGTCATTTTACAATGTCTTTGACGATATTAAGCAGAATTTCTATGACGGTATGATTATAACGGGCGCGCCTGTGGAGCTGCTGAGTTTCAGCGAAGTCGATTACTGGGAAGAGCTTTGCACAATAATGAAATGGAGTAAAAGAAATGTCTGTTCAACACTTCATATTTGTTGGGGCGCTCAGGCAGGACTTTACTATCATTACGGTGTTCCGAAATATACCTTTGACGAAAAGCTGTCGGGTGTGTATTCTCACCGTGTATTAAACTCAATGCACCCTCTTATGCGTGGAATAGACGATGTATTCTATCTCCCCCATTCGAGAAACACGGGAGTAAAAACCTCCGATATACAAAAGCACAGCCGTCTGGAAATACTCTCTTTGTCCGATGAGGCGGGAGCGTCGATCATTGCCGACAAAAAGGGCAGACAGTTCTTCATACTCGGTCACCCCGAATATGACCGTGAAACTCTTAAAAACGAGTTTTTCAGGGATTTAAACAAGGGTATAGACCCTAAGATCCCGAAAAACTATTTCCCCGAAAACAACACCGACAAAACGCCGATGATGAAATGGAAAAGCTATGCAAATCTTTTGTTTATAAACTGGCTCAATTACTTTGTTTATCAGAACACACCTTATAATCTCTCCGAAATAGCCGCAAGAGAAGAGCAGGTTTAGCATAAAACCCGAATGCGATTGTATTACCGCATTCGGGCTTTTTTAGATTTTATTACTCTCCATTAGCACACTGCAAGCAATTTGCAGCGGATTTGGAATTACCCTATCACAATTCTTTGCCGAAGGCGAAATGGTAGAAATGCCACCCGAGTTAAAGGCATTATTTGATGGGTGGGTAAACCTCAACACCGAACAGAAAGCCGCCATAATGCAAATAATAAAAGCTATGAACGGGAAATATCGATATATACAGAAAAGCTGCCGCCTTCACTGACGACAGCTTTATTATATATTCTGATATTAATTTGCCGACTTGCTTACTCAGTCCACCGAGCAGTAAAAAAAACCGATGTCCAGTTTGGTTCGTCAACTTCATATTCGTCTGTTATAAAACAACTCACGGGGTAATCTTTAAATCCCTCTGCGTTTTTGAGATTTTCTATAATATCGTTAGCTTTTTCGGCAGATGAAAATACACCTATCAGCTTTTCTTCATCATGAGTACCATAATCATCGTTCAATTCATGTATATGCCACAAGAAAACAATACAAATCTCCACCGCCATTGTGACCAAATGGAATTAGTGATATTTCTGTTGAAAGTGTAGCTTTCCTATCTTGTTCTTGCCAATGTACATATTCTTTTAATTTGTCAATAGCATTTGGTATTTCTTCAAATTGGTATAACTCACAATCGCAGTTCATCATTAAAAAGGCTTTAGTATCATTTATATAGTCTTCTCTATTATTTGGGACTTCATATTTGCTCATTTCCAGCCACTTCATCGCACCTGTTTCATAAATAGTGTGGAATGATTTCGGAAAAGTTAATCCCAGCTGCCTTTCTAACTCTCCAAGTTTCATATAATGTTCACACTTATCTATATTAACTCCAAATTATCACAGCACCCCAAAACAACAAGTCGGGGGTGCTGTTTATAATTTTATAACGCTTTCTTTATAGCAGCCATAAGCTCCTCGTATGTTTCAAAAGCTTCGAGATCGGGGTTTTCTGCCTTGATCTTATCGTTGCTCTTGAAAAGGAAACCTGCCTTGCTTGCTCTTATCATACCGAGATCGTTGTAGCTGTCACCGCTTGCGATCGTTTCAAATCCGATAGACTGCAAAGCCTTTACTGTTGTATATTTTGATTTCTCAACACGCATTTTAAAGCCTGTTACCTCGCCGCTCTCCGATACTTCAAGGCTGTTGCAGAAGATAGTCGGGTAGCCGAGTTTCTTCATAAGCGGGGCTGCAAACTGTGTAAATGTATCGCTGATAATGATAACCTGGCACATAGTTCTCAGCTCGTCTAAAAACTCCTTTGCCCCCTCCATAGGGTCAATAGTCGCAATAACGTCCTGTATCTCCTTTAGTCCCAGACCGTGCTCTTTGAGAATATCTATTCTGTATTTCATAAGCTTATCGTAGTCGGGTTCGTCACGAGTAGTTTTTTTAAGCTCCTCTATACCCGTTGCCTCTGCGAATGCGATCCAAATTTCAGGAACAAGTACACCCTCTAAATCAAGACAAGTAATAACCATAATAATAATTCCTTTCAACCTAAACACAAATTATGCCGAATACTGCCGACATTTACTGTAATATTATATCATCTGCAAACATAATAGTCAATTATTTTATTCAATAATTCTGCGAAGCTCCTCAACCATACTTTCAAGAATATCACTCACATCATACTTGAACATATACTCAAACAGTCCGACAATATTACTCTCAAATTTATCGGGAAGTATCCTGCACTGTTTTTTGCATATCCCCATAAGTTTTTTCTCTCCGGGGTGCGTCATCTCGTTTAATGCAAATATTACATCAAAGTAACTCTCTAAAAATCCCGTCACTCTGTGGTTTATACTCACATAATCGTGTCTGTCATACGCTTTCTGTATCTGTTTATCGTATGAGGGCAGAGTACCGCTCAGCAAATTCATATTACGCTCGATTATAGCCTTTTTTAGGTCTTTCGGGTAATCTCCTCTGCATTTTTCCTGTAATTTGGTAAGGTTTCCCGTTTTGTCGGCTATAATTTCACACGTTCTCACATTGTGTATAAAACAAGTTGTATAGCCGTTTGACGCATTGCATTTCTCCCATACAAATTCAACGTGTTTTTCGAGATCGTCTATTCTTCTGTAAATGATGTCGGCGCATACTCCGTCTGTAAAAACCACATTATCCTCTGTTTCAAAATAGTGATTGCCTATCTCCATTACAGAACAGTACGGTTTTAATATATCTTCTCTTACAGAATTATCTATCATACCTGTCAAATACACATATATATCGTAATCTGATTTTGGGTCATCGTTTCCGCTTGCGCGAGAACCGCCCAATGCTATTGCCTCGGTTTCTTTAAGCGACATAAATTTGTTGTATATATCGTTTACATTAACACTCACAAAATCACCCTCTCAAAAAATTTCACTCTAATTATACTAACGCTTTAAAATAAAATCAAGTCCCCCAAAAAAAATTTTTTAAAGCTATCCAAAAGTCCATATAACGGGACACCTGTTGTGGTATAATAGATTTATAAAGAAATTGATATTAACCAAACTCTAAGATATAATTAACAAATTATTGTTGATTTATCAGGTAACTTGTATTAAAATATTACTATAAGATTATATTCGTAGGAGGTAAAATATGAAGCTTATTCATCTATCTGATCTTCATATCGGTAAAAAACTCAACGGTTACTCTATGCTTGAAGACCAGAAGTACATCTTAAACCAGATACTCGATATTGTCAAAACCGTTAGTCCCGACGGTATCATTATCGCAGGAGATATTTACGACAAAAGCGTACCGCCCTCTGAGGCTGTTACGGAATTTGACGACTTTCTCTACGCGCTGTCCGAAATGGATAAACCTATTTTCATAATCAGCGGAAATCACGACTCTGCTGAAAGACTGTCGTTCGGTTCAAGGATTATGAGTGACAAAAAAATCTACATCTCACCTGTCTATAACGGCAATATTACACCTGTTGAATGTGAGGACGAATACGGAAGTGTGTTCTTCTACCTTCTCCCGTTCATCAAGCCTAATGACGTTAAAAAGAGGTTTCCCGACGCACCGTTTAACGGCTCAAACTATTCGGACGCTGTGCGTTTTGCAGTTGAACAGATGAACATTGACCCCTCTGAGAGAAACGTAATCGTTACGCACCAGTTTGTTAAAGGCGCAAGTAAATCCGACTCCGAAGAACCCTGTTCAGTCGGCGGTACGGACGAGGTTGCCGCAGACATATTCGATGTATTCGACTACACGGCGCTCGGGCATATTCACGGCCCTCAAAACATCGGTAAACCCAACATTCGATACTGCGGCACACCTTTGAAATACTCGTTTTCTGAGGAAAAGCACAAGAAATCTGTAACCGTTGTCGACATTAGAGAAAAGGGCGTTACAGAGGTTTCGACAATTGACCTTAACCCCCTCAGAGATATGAGAACAGTTGAGGGCGAGTTTGCCGAAGTGCGAAAGATCTCAAACTATACGGAGGATTATGTAAGAGTTATTCTTACCAACAGTGAGCCTGTGCACGATGCTTTTCAATTCCTCAGAGAAACTTACCCCAACATTATGATATTGAAAAACGGTACAAATTCATCTGAGAATACAATTGAAGCTTTTAAAGACGATCAACTTGAAAAAAGATCTCCTCTTGACATAGTAGCGGAATTTCTCACTGTTAAAGGTGTTGAAATGACTGATATGAGAAAAAATTATCTGGAAAAAATCATAAGCGAAATATGGGAGGGTAAAAATGAGACCGATTAATCTTACAATATCGGCTTTCGGGCCGTATAAGGATAAAGTTGTTATCCCTATGAACGAGCTTGGTACACAAGGACTTTACGTTATTGCGGGAGATACGGGAGCAGGAAAAACCACTATCTTTGACGCCATTACTTACGCACTCTACGGAGAGGTAAGCAGTTCAGATAAAAAGACGGGGGCAATGCTGCGTTCAAAGTATGCTGATAAATCTGTCAAAACGTATGTGGAGCTTGAATTTTTGTATAGAGGCACACACTACAAGATAAGAAGAAGCCCGGAATATTTTGTTGAGGGCAGAAAATCGCCCTACAAAGCAGAGGTCTGTCTTTCGTTCCCCGGAACAGACAGACCGGATATTGTCAAGAAAGAAGAAGTTAAACAAAAAATCATAGACATCATGGGCGTGGATAAAAACCAATTCTGCCAGATAGCTATGATCGCACAGGGAGAATTTATGAAGCTGCTGAGAACCGACTCAGAAGGAAGAAAAAAGATTTACAGCCATATATTTAAAACGGGACTCTACGGAATAATCGAAAAGCGTGTTAGTGATGATTTTAGCGCTGCAAAAAAAGAGCTTGAAAATCAGCAATTGAAAATGACTAACATTATTTCCGCATTATCAGCTCCCGATAGTTACAAACACTCCGAACAGCTTGACAATATAAAAACAAGCAAAATAAGCAAAGACAATATCGAGGAGAGAGTATCCGTTTGCAGCGAGCTTATCGAACTTGATGAACAAAAACACAAGGAACTCGAAGACGAGAGAGTAACCATTGAGCAAAAAATCTCGGATCAGAATACCGTTATCCAAAAAGCTGAAAAAGCTGTCGAAACAAGGGATAAGCTTGAAAAAAGCCGTACTGCTTTTACCGAAAAGGAGGTTCAGCTTAAAACTAAGGTTGACGAACTTAAACAAGTACAAGCTCAGCAGGAGTATTTCGACGAACTGCAAAAAGAAACTACTCTTTTAAAGGACAGCCTTTCCGATTACGACAAGATGAACGATTATTACAGCAAAACACAAAGTCTTGCTAACGATATTCAGTCCCTCGACGCTAAACTGAAAGCACTCGAAGAAAAGCAAACTCAGGATAGCGAAACACTTAAACAGAAAAAAGCCGAACTGCAAGACAGTTCACTTTGTGGGCTTGACGGCAAACTTACCGAACATAACCACACGCATTCGTCACTTTGCGACAAACAAGCTAAACTGCTTAAACTAAAGGAAAGCAGCCGAAATCTCACATCTGCACAGCAGGAGCTTGAACAGAAAAAGAGCAGATTTTTATCTGAAATCAAAACCTGTATAGCAGCTAAGGCAGAGTATGCAGGAGCGTTTGCGGGATTTACCGAATATCAGCAAAAATTGTATGAGCATAATATACAACAAACAGCCGATAAAAAGGTACAGCTTGAACAAAAGAGATCTCAGCTTGAACAGCTAAAGGATATTCCCGGGCAGCTTATTATTATTCAGAATACAAAAAAGGAGCTTGCCGCAGAGAAAGATAGGATAAAAGAGCTTAAAAAGGATAGATCCGTACTCAACGCATTAAAGGCAGACAAAGACACAGCGGCTGAAAAGCTTTTACAGGCAGAACAAACAGCAGAACAGTCAAGCGACAGCTATAATAAGGCATATCACCTGTTTATTGATAATCAGGCAGGATTACTTGCACAAACGCTAAAGCCCGGTACACCCTGTCCCGTCTGCGGTTCGCTCGAACACCCCTCTATTGCCCTGCTGAACGATGAAGCATTTGCCAAAGATATGGTAGATTCACTCAAAGCTAAAGCAGAAGCCGATGAGGCTAAATGCCGTGAATGTGAAAAATCAAAAACAAAGTGTGAAGAAAAATATAACGAAAAGCTGTCCTCGTTAAACGAAAAAGCTCGCTCCCTGCTCGGAGATGACTACTCTTTCGATAAGTTTGACATTATTTTTGAACAAAGAGAAGCTGCACTCGACAGCGACATAGAACAAACACAAGCTAAGCTCAATGACATCGAAAAGAAATCCCGTCTTATGGTTACTTTGGACAGCGAAATAAAAAGAGATGAGCAGGTTATTCAGGAAGAGAATGAGAGCAACAGCAAATTCTCACAGACTATCGCAGCGAATAAAGAGCATCTAAACACTGTTCTTAACTCTTACAAAACTTTCCTTGATGAAACAAGTGTTGATTACTGCAAACAGCTTGATTTAACCTTTGAGCCGGAGGACAGCTATACTGTAACGTACACGGAAACTGAACCCTCCTGCCAAAAAGCGGAAAAACTTGAAAAAGCAGTTAAACAGCTCTTTGATGATACAGTTTCCGCACGTAACAACACCGAAAAGCTCAAAGCTGCATTTGAAAAAAGCGGTACAGAAAGACTTGGCGATAGCTTTAGTACAGAAAATGCCGATATGCTCATAACAGACAAGCTTAGTGAGGTTGAACAATCTATTGAAAATGAAAACAATGCTATTCAAAGCATTAACCGCGCAATAGAAAGGAAAAAGCTGATCGAACAGAAAATCGGCGAACTGGAAAACGCACTCGAAAATTACAAGACTGCTATTTCCGAAACCGATAAAAAAATGACTAAGAGCATCACAGACAAGGAACACTACGAAACTCAGTACAACTCTCTGAGAGCTAAACTAAAGCACGAGAACAAACAGCAAGCAGAAAGCGTTATTGACAATAACGAGAAACAAATCACAGAACATAGCAGAAAAATAGAGGAACTCAACAGCAGTATTGCAACTCTGAGTAATGAGAAGAGCACAATTAACGGTACTATCTCGCAGCTAAAGGAGAGCTTTAACGAAACAGACATTCGTGACATTGATCAGGAAAAGCTTAAACTCTCTGCACTCCAAAGCGATAAAGACGTCAACAAGCAAAAGAGCGAAAACGTACATTCTCGTCTTACGGGAAACAGAAGAATTCGTGACAGCCTAAAAAAGGAAGCTGTACAGCTTGAAGCATTCGAGCAGAATCGCGATATGCTGGGAGCTCTTAACACTGCTATCTCCGCAACAAAATCAAACGGCTCGACCGGCAAGGTTACTCTTGAAGTATACGTACAGTCGCATTTTTTTGACAGAATAATCCGACACGCAAACACAAGGCTTTTAACTATGACTAACGGACAGTATGAGCTTAAACGCCGAATTGAAGCAGAAAACAACAGTTCAAAAACAGGTCTTGATCTCAATGTAATCGACCATTACAACGAAACCGAAAGAAGTGTTGCTTCTCTGTCCGGAGGCGAGTCGTTTAAAGCAAGCCTTGCACTTGCACTCGGACTTTCAGATGAAATACAATCTACTAACGGCGGTATCTCTCTTGAAACTATGTTTGTAGACGAGGGCTTCGGCTCACTTGACGAGGAATCACTGCAAAGTGCCCTCAGAATGCTTATGGATCTCGCAAGCAACGGTTCAAGCGGCAGACTTATCGGAATTATCTCTCACGTCGGCGAACTTAAAAAGAAGATCGACAAACAAATCGTTGTTACAAAAGACAGAAACAACGGCAGTAAAGTTGAAATAAAAGTATGATGATATACTTGATACCCGCTTAGTTGTTGAGAGGAAGTAAAAAACTTATCGTGCGGCAAAGACTATCTTTGAGAATAAAGTCGGACGAAGCTGCCCGTCGCCGCACGTCACCCCCTCCTTAGCGAGGGGATTTTTTTGCAAAAAAATGAGCCGGCATAAACCGACCCATTCTAAATTACTATATTGCCGATACCTGTAATTTTCCGGTATCGGTCTTTACTTTATAGGAATAATCTCCTGCACCGACAATATACGAATTCTTTTTTGTATCAATATACGTTGACATACTGCCGCTCTTGGAGGAGAAATCCATTTTGTATCCCACACCGCTTGCAATACCTATCAAAATATCGCCGTCTGTCGCTGTAAGCTCAGAATTTAAAGCATACACATTTTCACAAGTAATTTTTCCACTCTGAGAATTTACTGTTAGATCTTCGCAGTTCAGGTTTTTTAGAACAACCTCTCCGTCCGTATTTATATTGATACTTTTGAGGTTATTCGCAGTTACCCTAGGAATACGAATTTCAAGCTTTTTGTATGCGTCTGTTATCTTTACGTCCTTATCTCCTACAAAGAAAAACGAAAACTCAGTACCCTCATAAAGATACGATAATCTCTCGTCCTCTCTAAGCTGTCTTGTAGCTGCTTCCTCTACAAAATAACTATCCCCGTCATATGCTATTATCTCCACTCTTCCGCCAAACCAATCTATATTCAGCGTGTTTATATCATCAGGCGGATAATACTCGCCCATAGCGTAATACAGCGACATATCGGTAGGATCGTAATTTGAGAGCTTTACAGAATCGTCGTATGCCGAGCCTGAAAGCATCGTGCATAGACCATTCATCAGCATTACAAGCGAAATAAAGATTACAGAAAAAACAGACAGTACAATACCACGAAGCTTCATAATTATGATATAATTGTTCCGTAAACAGTACCGCTGATACCTGCTGCGTTTGCTTCATCTGTATCGATGTGCATAGCTGCTGCAAAGTCGCTTCTTACTCTTACAACTACATCTGCAAATATAGTCTTTCTGCCTGTGCCTGCGTCAACCTCAACAGATACTATCTGCTTGTCTTTAAGTCCGAATGCCTCAGCCTCAGCGGGAGTAAAGTGAATGTGTCTTTTTGCTACGATAACACCGCAGTCGATCTCAGCCTCTCCGCAGGGGCCGATAACCTTACATCCCGGTGTTCCCGCAATATCTCCGCTTTCTCTTATCGGAGGTACAAGACCCAACTTTCTTGCATCTGTAAAAGATAACTCAACCTGTGTATCCTTTCTGAAAGGTCCTAAAATAGACATTACAAGCTCACCCTTAGGACCTACTACCTTTACTTTTTCCTCACAGGCAAACTGTCCGGGCTGAGAGAGATCCTTCTTGTTTGTGAGAGTTTTACCCTCGCCGAAAAGTGTTGCAAACAACTCCTCTGTTACATGAATATGACGAGCAGAGGTTTCAACCATTACTTTCATTTTTAATCACCATTCCGTTTAAACTATATTACCGATACTCGGCTACTATTATTTTACATCAAAAACATAAACATTGCAATGTGTTTCATTAGATTTCATTAAAATTTTACCTTAATATTGTAATCGCTTTTGTTTTATGGTAAAATTTTTTTAGCTTTTAAGAAAGAACGTGATCATATGTACGATAACTGGGAAGATTTAAAAACCGCCTGCTATAATTGTGAAAAATGCGAGCTATGTTCTACTCGAACAAACCTTGTTTTTGGTGTAGGCAATCCCCGTGCAGAGGTAATGTTTATCGGAGAGGGTCCGGGAGAACAGGAGGATCTCAAAGGCGAACCTTTTGTAGGACGAGGAGGACAGCTGCTTGATAAAATGCTTGCAGTGGTTGACCTTGACAGAAACAAAAACATTTACATTGCAAATATGGTAAAATGCCGTCCGCCCAAAAATCGTGACCCGAAACCCGAGGAACAAGACCAATGCATTAACTGGCTGAGAAATCAGGTAAAGCTTATACACCCGAAAATAATCGTATGTTTGGGAAGAATTTCCGCTATGCGAGTAATCAAACCGGACATCAAGATCACTCGTGAGCATGGTATTTTCTTTGAACGTAAAGGAACTCTGCTTATGGCTACCCTACACCCCGCCGCACTTCTGAGAAACCCCAACAACAAACCTGCCGCTATGGAGGATTTCTTCAAGCTGCGTGACAAGATTAACGAGATCTGCGATCATACATACGAGTGAAAAAGGGGGTGACAATATGGCATTTATGGGAATGTTTATTATTGCTATTGTTTTAATAGCGCTTTTCACAGCATTTTGTATAATGGTAACATCTTTTATTCTGGCGATAGTATTTAAAACAAAACAAAGAAAAGTCCCTTTTATAATATTCACATCAATAGGCTCTGTACTGCTTGCAGGATTTATTGTTCTCGGAGTTATCATATTCGGGCCTAAAAGCGTAAGCATCGAATCACCGACAGGTCAAATTACAAAAATACCGCAAAAAGAAGCTTATGCTTTTTCTGAGGCAATTTCAAATGAAGATATTCAAGGGGCTGCGGCTCTCATGGATAAATACCCCGAGTTGGTATACTATACCGGTTCTAACGGACAATCACCGTTGGACGAAGCAAGCAACACTCTTAACATTGAACTTGCCGAATGCATAATAGATCACGGCGCAGTATATGACGATGAATTTATGCACAGAAAAAGCGTTTATGATTACTCATTGGAATATTTTTTTGCAAAACACACAACCAATAATTATATTGACCCGGGTATGAGCCTTAACAATATGGTTAGCTTTATGCTTGAAAACGGAGCCGGTGTAGATTTTAACAGCACCTATCATCCAAATGCTCTCTTTAGTTCAGTTTGGTATATATGCTCAGACGAAGTAATACAGGAAAGGGATTTGGAACTTCTGCAACTGCTTATTGATCACGGTGCGAACATTTCCAAGGAAAACACAAGCGGAGAATGCCCGGCAGACTTTCTGGAAATGGCGGCACAACAAAACAATGTTTCCCTTGATAGTGAAAATTACATAAAAGCTGAAAAGCTGCTTTCCCACTAATAACATTCACCCCCCGAACCTAAGTCCGAGGGGTGAAATTTTGTTGTGCAATATTAATAATTAGTCTTCCTTGCGTCTGCGATATGCAAATGCACAGATGAGTAATGCCGTAAGCATTGTTGCAGCGTATGCAAATGTATTTGTGCTGTCGCCCGTCTTTACAGGTTCTGCTGTCGAACCGCCCGACGGCTGCGGCAATGCTGTGTAGTTGTTTGTGTTATTGTTCGTATTGTTATTATTAGTATTGCTGTTGTTGTTTGTATTGTTGTTATTGTTTGTCTGTGTATCGGTATCCTTATTTACTGTAACGCCCTGTATCTTTGTGTTATCGGTTGTTGTATCGGTATCAGTTTTTGTTTCTGTATCCGTTTCGGTCTCTGTTTCTGTTTCTACCTCTGTTTCTGTCTCTGTCTCGGTCTCCGTTTCCGTTTCTACCTCAGATTCTGTCTCGGTCTCTGTCTCTGTTTCTACCTCTGTTTCGGTTTCTGTTTCTGTCTCCGTTTCTACCTCAGTTTCTGTTTCGGTCTCGGTCTCTGTCTCTGTTTCTACCTCTGTTTCAGTTTCGGTTTCTGTCTCTGTCTCTGTTTCTACCTCTGTTTCAGTTTCTGTTTCTGTCTCTGTCTCTGTTTCTACCTCTGTTTCAGTTTCTGTTTCTGTCTCTGTCTCTGTTTCTACCTCTGTTTCGATTTCGGTTTCTGTCTCTATCTCTGTTTCTACCTCTGTTTCAGTTTCGGTCTCTGTTTCTGTCTCTATCTCTACTTCGGATTCTGTTTCGGTCTCTGTCTCTACTTCGGATGCTGTTTCGGTTTCTGTCTCTGTCTCAGTTTCTACCTCTGTTTCGGTTTCGGTTTCTGCTTCTACTTCTGTGTAGTCTGTTTCCTCCTCTTCCGGCTCAGGCTGAGGTGGTATAATTATCGGCACTGATTTTTCATCGTTGTCGCTTACGTTACCCGATGCAGCTTCTACCGTACAAGGATACATATCCTGCGTTACATTTTCACTGTCTATTACTGTGGTAAATGTAAATGTTACCGATTCGCCCGGTTCCATTTTCGGGATAATCATTGTATTTTCGGTTGTTTTGTAATCTTCATCAGCTTTAAATATACCGTTCAGGCTCTCTGTTACAACTACATTTACAAGCGTAACATCTCCGTTATTTGTTACCGTATCGGTCCATACAACTGTTTCGCCTATCGTGTAATCTCTGCTGTCAACCTCTTTTGTTACCTTGATCTTCGGATAAATTATTTTTGTATTTCCGTTATCTGTTGCTGTTACCGAGTCGCTTGACGAATCCTTGTAATGCTCGCTTGCGGTTGCCGTTACTGTTGATTGGATCGTATCGTTTTCGATAATATTTTCAGTAGCCTTTACTACAAATACATATTCATAGCTTTCGCCGGGTTCAAGCTCTGCAATTACAAAATGGTCTCCTCTAACAGTTACACCGTATGGGAGTTTGAAATAACCGTCGAGGTTTTCTTCAACCTTAATATTCGTTAATGTTGTCAAGCCTGTATTTGTAACTGTACTTGTAAACTCAACACTGTCATTTACTACGTGTACAGGTTTATCTACCGACTTGGTTACTGTAATCTCATAATGAACTACTTCAACCGTTGCAGTATCGTCATCGGATACTTTCTCGTCTGATGTTGCGGTTACAAGATTTACAACCTTATTTACATCTGTAAGAGGTGCGTCTTTTGCGTTGATCGTGTATGTAAGAGTAACGCTGTCGCCTATATCGAGTACGTCTATAACAAACTGTCCTTTGTCGTTGATCGTGCCGTTCTCGTTTTCTGCGTATGCGCCTTTTTCGAAATTCTCCGCTACTACAACATTATGAAGCACACGGTTTCCTGTGTTGGTGACAACGTCTTTGTATACTATATCTTCGATGTCGTCATATACTTCCTTGTCGGGTGTTGTGGTAACAGTTATCTGTGGGAATACGATCGCATATTCTACATCGTCCATTGCCTCAACTCTCTTCTCGGAGTTGGAAACTGCTGTTGTGTAAGAATATACATTAAAGTCATCGTCATGCTCTACGTCCGTAACCTTAATATAATATACAAGCGTTACGCTCTCGCCCGGGAGAAGTTTATCAATTACAAGAATGTTATTTTCTTCAACTGTTACAACCTTATCACCGTATTCGGAAGCTTCAAGATCAAACTCGCCTTTGTCGTTGTCCTCTGTTACAACTACATCATAAAGTATTCTGCCGCTTGTGTTTTCAATAACATTTGTGTACGTTACTGTATCTTCACCGTAGTATATGTCTTTGTCTGCTGTCTTTGTAATGTCTATATATACTGTGTGAACTGTACATTCATCGTCATCAGTTGCCTTTTCGGCTGTTGTTACATAAGCTGTATTAACAAGTTTGTTGTCCTCGGCATTGCTTGCAGGAGCACGGTATGTGAATGTATAGCTCTCGCCCGGTTTCAAGTCGGGGATTATAACCTCTGTACCCTTTGCGGTCATTTCGCCCTCAACAACGTCGTACTCGCCAAACACCGTCTGTGTAACTTTTACGTTTGTAAGGGTTACAGAACCTGTGTTTGTAACCGTTTCCGTATATACGACCGTTTCGTCCTCTTTATATACAGTATCGTCGGGAGAAATTGTTATATCTACAATAGGCACTTCAACAAATACAGTACACTCGTCGTCGTCGGTAACTTCCTGAGCGGTCGTAACTTCTGCGCTGTTTGTTATCTCAAAGTTTTCTGCAATGCTTGCAGGAACTCTGTACAGAAGAGTATAGCTCTCGCCCGGCATAAGGTCGGGAATAACAACGCTCTTGCCGTCAACGGTCATCTCGTCCTCAACAATATCGTACTTACCGTCTAAATCCTGTGTGACAGTTACGTTTGTGAGTTTTATATTGCCTACATTTGTAACTACTTCAGTATATACAACTGTTTCATCTTCATGATACACCGGCTGATCGGGCGTCATTGTAATTTCTACATCGGGAACACCCTTTATCTTGACTTCTCTTTCGTCGCTGTCACCAATAATATTGGTTGCTACTACTTTAAGTGTGTATTCACGTCCGTCTGCGAAGTTCGGGATATATTCGTCCAAAATCTCGACAGACTGTGTATCTCCTCTGCGTTTAACCGTGAAGTCATTTACAAAAACTCCGTCCTCATCGTAAACGCTGATAGTATAAGTATCTACGTGAATAACTTCATCTTTTCTTGTTTTTCCGTCCTCTGTTCCAAATCCCTCGTCAACAGGTACTGTCCACGACAACTCGTTTTTATCAATATCATAACTCAGGTCAAGAACAGGGTCGGGACGTGTAGCGAATGCAATCTCACCCCATTTGTATTCAGTGTGGCGGATTGAGTTTTTCTGTGTGTTTACATTATAAATTTCTATATTATTTGTCTCCCCGTTGTACCTTTCTCTTAATGTTCTTTCCTCTGTCGGCACTACGTAAGCATTTCTGATAAACTCACCGTCAACATAGTATTTAGTGTCCGGATTAGATACCATTACCTGATTAATAACATTGTAAGAAACACCCTTTTCAACATTGCTTAAATCTTTCTTGTTAAATGTTATTTTCTTATCGGAATAAGTATCTTTATTAACAGAAGTAGTATTATAATCGGTATAAGACACCTCACTGCTGTCAATGTCATCTCCGGGGTCTGCATAATAAGAACCATATTGACTTGCAAAAGATTTTTTTACAACACCTTCGGTTTCGACAATACCCAATTCACTCATAACATCTTTAACCGATTTGTAGGTATACTTGTCGGAGGTATTAGGCATAAATGAGAAGTAGTAATTAATAAGGTCAGGGTAAGTTTCATTAATATGATTAATAATCTTTTCGAAAATAGCCGTTACTCTTGATATTTCGGTGTCTGTTACATTATTCACCCAACCAAAATCATACCTTATTCCTGTAATAGCTAATGAACCATGCCAAGAATAATCGCTATAATTAGTATTACTATAATAATATTTATTATTTTGAATTACATCAAGAAGAGCCAAAAATACATTATTGTCATAATAATTATTTTTTTGACTCCAACTCATATTGTTCCCATATCTATCTTGCAATTCATAGTAAACAGGAAAATTTTGAAGCAGTGTTTTTTCTTCATCTGTGATTTCATCACTTAAATAATAATCATTAAGAAAGTTTATCAATTCTATTGATCGCTCATGTTCCAGCGAAGTAGAAGCCAACGAATTAAAGGTCATTACTAAATAACGGTAGTCGTCACTTCCACCACGAGTACGTACTGCTTTTCTTATCGTGTCCGGGTCTGTAGATTTTCCCGGCAAACCGGTGTATGTATTTTCACGTAAATAACCATTATCGACAAAATCTATATCAATATTCGATTCGTATACTCTAAGTGCTGAATTCCAAACTTCGGAAAGTCTGAATTCTTCGCCATTATTTTTTCCCCAATGATAACCTTCGTTTTTTAAATAATTATATAAATTGAATAATTCAAGTTCATTAGCATTATTACCATTCGGCATAATAAAAACTCTACCTTTATCTACTTCGCCGTTGGATATAGGCTGTATTGAGTTATTTCCAAAATCAAGACTTTCACCATTGTCATATACAACATCACTGCCAACTCGCGTTTGAACAAGGTTTAATTGCTCTGTCATATTATCCATCGGTAAAATTATATCATCTTCACTTTCAAGATTGACATAAAACCTTTTTGTTGTCCCCTCATTCACTGTTTGCTCCGCATAAATAGCATTCTCCAGTTTATAGAATGATTTATCGGTAATATTTGTACTGTGAGCTAATCTAAAGAGAGAAGCTCTGCTCGTGTCGCCGTATCTGAGCCAGTTACCGTCATACCTAATTTCAACAGCTATTTCCTGTTCCGTACTGTCGCTGTAAATCAAATGAAGATATATTTCGCTTAAATTCGAAAAAGACACCTCATTCAAATTCAAATAATATATATCAGTTATATTATTATTATACACATTTGAATAATATCTCGGTTCAACAATAAGCAAATCAAAATCTTCACAATAATCAAATATCAGCGACTGCGAATAGGTAGTATCTCCCTGAACATACGAAACCAAAACCTGTTGTATGTCGCTTTGCTGATGTATGCTGTTGCTGTCATCAAGATGGATAAAAATATCACTTGATTTCCACCCATCACCTGTGCTTTTAGTCAATGCAGATGTATCAAGTACCACCGGATACTCCGTTACATCGTCGTCTGCACTCGCCGAAAGCTGCATTACACCCGAAAACATACTGACTATCATCATTACAACCAGTACCTTTGCCAATAACTGCTTTAGTTCGGCAGTTAAGTTTGCTTTCATAAAAACTCATCCTTTCTTAAAAAATTTATTTTTTTGAGCTTTTACAAACAAAGAATGCAAAAGCTCAAAAATAATATTATTAGTATTTTATCACACTCCCATCACAATTTCAATACTTATTAATAAAAATGTATTTTTTTGTTAATTGTACATAACACAAAATTTATATCACTGTGAACAATGCCAAAATTCCCCGATAAAATCTAACTTTATCGGGGAATTTTTGTCACTTATGCTCATCTATATTCTTCTTAATTTGTTCAAATGTTACTCCGTACTTTACGGCTATATCCCTTGCATAGCTTACTCCCTGCGGCGGCGCTATGCTTACTCTGAATGACCTTGCTCCGTTCTCTACTTCTGTAACCAAACTCTCAACTTTACTTGTACCGTCGATTTCAGAATTCAATCTGTCAAGATTTCTTGCAAGCTCGTGCATATGCGTGTTGAATATAGTTCTTGTTCCTACATAACGCATAGATTTTACAACGTCCTTTGCAATATACAAACCCTCCGCAACATTAGTTGTCGCAAGACTTTCGTTAAACAAAAGCAAACTTCTGTCTGTTGCTTTCTCGAATATCTCCGCAATTCTCTGCGACTCCTCGCCCAGTCTGCCCAAATCAACCGTGTCGTTCTCGTCCGCAGGAAAATGCGTATAAATATTGTCGCACGGACTGAATTTAAAATCGCTTGCAGGTACATATATTCCGTTCTGCGCAAGCAGGCACGCAAGCCCTACCGCCTGTGTAAAGGTCGTTTTTCCTCCGCGGTTCGGCCCTGTCATTATATATATTCTGCCCTTGTCGGAAAATTCAAAATCATTTCCTATTATCTCAAACTCCTCGCCCTGTGTGCGTTTTATGGCAAGCTTCAAATTGTATATTCCCTTTGTATACAGTTCTCGGTCTGCTGTCGGAAGTACCTGCGCTTTGCAGAGCGTCAGACCCTTTTGCTGTATCTTCTCTATAAGCTCCGCCCAGCGTATGTAAAAAATAATTTCCGGTACAAGCGATACAAGCTTAAAGCCGCTTATACCTATGTACTTTTGCAGAGTATTCTTTATTTCCTTAACTATCTTTTTTACTATCGCTGTTACGGTTTTTGTCATATTTGCGGAAAGCTGGTCTGAACCTGTCGGCGGTTCCGTTTTCATTATACTGTGTACCTCGTTCTGTGCCCCTATTACAACTACTCCCATACCAACCTTACCGGGTTTTTGGTTCTGAGGGTGGAATGATTTTAAGCTAGTAAACGCAGTACCGGTATAGAGTTCATCGTTTTGAGATGTAAAGCTCATAAAGTTCTTTAAAAGTCCGCTGTCTGTTATAGTGTGGGTATTTAAGGATATTATTCCCGCATCGGTCGGTCTTAAAAAGCTGTCAAGATTTACTCCTATCGTAATGCTCTTTATACGCCTTGCCTTATCTAAGGTTTCCGCTATATCCTGCTTTAGCTGCGGAAATCCGGTGTTATCGTGTATATCCGTTACGATCTCTTTAAGCTTTTTTAAACCCTCGGAATGTATCTCTATATTTTCAAGAGAGTTCTTAATGCTCGTTATACAGTTTACATATCCGTCTATCTCACGTAGTCTGTTAATAAGCTGCCAGAGGTCGGAGGCGTCCGTATCCTTTTGGAACTTTTCAAGCTCTCTCAACTCCGAAAGGTCGGTAAGCAGTTCTTCAAGCTGAGTTCGGAGAATGGGGTTTCTGAGAAGGTCGTCAAAAATATCACCTCTATACTTTATTACACGTTCATCATCTGTAATGTTTGTCATAAGGTTTTTAATGCTGTTTCGCTCGAATATTTCTTTTGTAAGATTTTCGCAGACGTAATCTATCGAAAGATCGTTTACCGCCTGCACTGTCAATGTGTTGTACTTTACGTCAATATTATCGGGGTGTAATAAACTGAAATCCATATCTGTTCCTCCCGTAACCTTTTTTCTTAATTATAAACCCTCTATCTAAAGATAAACTGAAGATTTTTCATTTTTTAGTAAAAAACTCATTATTTTTTAAACTTACTATGGACTAACCGCTCCGGTTCAAACTCTGTAATAATCTTATTACAGCAAGAATATAATTACAATGAGTAGGCGGATTTCTTTGTAAACAATTTGTTAAAAACAAAATACCCCTTGATTTTTTCCTGAATATGGTATAGAATATACTTAGCACTCAAAGATTAAGAGTGCTAAAGCAATGTTGATTATCTCAAGGAGGAATATATTATGACTATTAAGCCACTTTTAGACAGAGTTGTACTTCAAGCTGAGAAAGCTGAGGAAACAACAAAGAGCGGTATCATTCTTGCTGCTGCCGCACAGGAGAAACCACAGTTTGCGAATGTCGTAGCAGTAGGTCCGGGCGGAGTTGTCGACGGCAAAGAGGTTGTTATGCAAATCAAGGTTGGCGACAAGGTACTTACAAATAACTATGCAGGAACTAAAGTTAAGGTTGATGGTGAGGAATATACAATCGTTCGCCAGTCGGATATTCTTGCAGTTGTAGAATAATTTTCAGGAGGTAACAAATTATGGCTAAACAGATCATTTACGGCGAGGACGCAAGAAAAGCACTTAAAGCAGGCGTAGATCAGCTCGCTGATACAGTTAAAATCACACTCGGTCCTAAGGGCAGAAACGTAGTTCTCGATAAAAAATTCGGTGCTCCGCTCATCACTAACGACGGTGTTACTATCGCTAAGGAGATCGAGCTTGATGATCCTTTCGAGAATATGGGTGCGCAGCTTGTTAAAGAAGTTTCAGTAAAAACTAACGATGTTGCAGGCGACGGTACAACAACAGCTACGCTTCTTGCTCAGGCTCTTATCAGAGAGGGTATGAAGAATGTAACGGCAGGAGCTAACCCGATGATCCTTAAAAAGGGTATTCAGTCCGCAGTTGAAACAGCAGTAAAGGCTGTTATTGATAACTCTAAGGAAGTAAGCGGCAGCAAGGATATTGCAAGAGTTGCTGCTATCTCTTCGGGCGATGAAAAAATCGGCGAGCTTATTGCCGAGGCTATGGATAAGGTTTCTTCCGATGGTGTAATCACAGTTGAGGAGTCAAAGACTGCCGAAACATACTCAGAGGTTGTTGAGGGTATGATGTTCGACAGAGGCTACATCGCTCCTTATATGGTTACAGATACAGATAAAATGGTAGCTGAGCTTGACAATCCTTATATTCTTATCACAGACAAGAAAATATCCACTACACAGGATATTCTCCCCCTCCTCGAGCAGATCGTAAAAACAGGCAGCAAGCTTCTTATTATCGCTGAGGACGTAGAGGGCGAGGCTCTTACTACACTTATCCTCAACAAGCTCAGAGGTACGTTTACTTGTGTTGCTGTTAAGGCTCCGGGCTTTGGCGACAGAAGAAAGGAAATGCTCCAGGATATCGCAATTCTTACAGGCGGTCAGGTAATCAGCTCAGACTTAGGTCTTGAACTTGTTGACACAGAGATGTCACAGCTCGGTCGTGCAAGACAGGTTAGAATTGACAAGGAGAACACAATCATCGTTGACGGTCAGGGCGAAGCGGCAGATATCGCTGCAAGAGTTGCACAGATCAGAGCACAGCTTGAAACAACAACATCTGAGTACGACAAAGAAAAGCTTCAGGAAAGACTTGCTAAGCTTGCAGGCGGTGTTGCAGTAATCAAGGTTGGCGCAGCAACAGAGATAGAAATGAAGGAAAAGAAACTCAGAATTGAGGACGCACTTGCAGCTACAAAGGCAGCCGTTGAGGAAGGTATCGTTGCAGGCGGCGGTACAGCACTGATGAACGCTATCCCCGCAGTAGAGGCAAAGCTTGCTGAGGTTGAAGGTGACGAAAAGACAGGTGTACAGATCGTACTTAAAGCGCTTGAAGAGCCTGTACGTCAGATCGCAGCAAACGCAGGTCTTGAGGGTTCTGTAATTGTTGACAATATCAAGAAGTCCGAGAAAACAGGCTACGGCTTCAACGCTCTTACAGAGGAATACACAGATATGATAGACGCAGGTATCGTTGACCCGACAAAGGTTACACGTTCTGCACTTGAAAATGCTTCTTCCGTTGCAGCTATGGTACTCACAACCGAGTCACTTGTTGCAGATATTAAAGAGCCTGCTCCGGCAGCAGCACCTGCACCGGATATGGGCGGAATGTACTAATATAATAATTATCCCTTTTCTATTGAACGGATCGCTTCGGCGGTTCGTTCTTTTTTTACAAAAGAAAAGCAGACAGTATCTAACCGCTGTCTGCTTTGTCTATTATAATGTAATATTTCTATTCTTCAATTCCTCGCTCCAATAGCACTCGTCTTTGGCATTACAGCAAAAGCACATTCTTGAAAGCTTATCGGCTTTGTACAAAATCGCACCAAGTGACCTATCATTTATATCGGCAGGTGTACGATGAACGCTTATCGCTTTACAGATAATCTCAACCTCGTCGCTGTTAAACCCACACTCGGCAAGAAGTTTTTTTGCTGTCCTCTCGCCTGCTTTATTATGCGGCGTACCGTCCTTGTACTGCTCGTACCGTCCTATATCGTGCAGAAGTGCCGCAGCATATATTATATCCTTGCTGTATGGCAGATTTTCTTCAAGCTTAATTATATACATTATCCTTGCCGTATCAAGCAAATGCTCGATCCCATGACGGCAATATTTTCTCTCTCCTTCAAGCTCCTTAATGCTATTCAGCAAAAACAAATACTCACTGTTTTCAAGAAGTCTGTTGTATCTGCCGCCTATACTCATTTTGTACGCACCATATCCATAAACATACGCTGTTTTTCGTAATTATCCTTAAAACAACCCCTTGCCGCATAAGTTACAGTTTGGCTGCCGGGTTTTTTAATTCCTCTCATCGACATACACATATGCTCAGCCTCCAGCATTACCATAACGCCTTGTGGTGCAAGGAATTTTACCAGTGCGTCTGCTATCTGAGATGTAAGCTGCTCCTGTATCTGAGGACGTCTTGCATACACCTCTACCGCCCTTGCAAGCTTGCTTAAACCTACTACCTTTCCGTTCGGTATATATGCAACATGTGCTTTCCCGAAAAACGGCAGCAGGTGATGTTCGCACGTTGAGTAAAACATTATATCCTTTACAAGAACTATATCATTATTATCTACCGTAAACTGCTTCGATAAATGCTCCTCAGCCGTTTTTCCAAGACCGCCGTAAATCTCCTCACACATTCTTGCAACTCTGTCCGGAGTTTCCAGAAGACCTTCTCTTGTAACGTCCTCTCCTATTCCCTCTAAAAACAGAGTAACCGCCTGCTTTATCTTTTCACTATCCATAATAAAACGAACCTCCCGTGCAGATAAGTCCGACAGCCGCACAAGAGGTATCTATGTAGCAGCGGAATGCGGCAGCGAAATCGCAAGCATAGCTTTTCGTCCTTTGACAACTTCCTGTTCAAAAGGCACTTAACGCTTCGCAGCCTACTCTGCAATTTATTATTTATATTATCAGTATAGCACACTCCGACAAAATAATCAACGGATTACCATACAACTATTTGAAGTACATTTTATTATTATTGTGGAAAAAGACAGTATCGTTCACTTTGTTTGCTCGATGAATAATGAATAACGAATAGTTAATAGTTCAAAGTTATTAGCTCAAAGTTTGCATCTCCCCACCAACTTTAAATTATATGCTTTGAGCTAACAACTCCATTCCTAACTCCTAATAAAAAAACTCCACACTCCACACTCCACTCTCCAAATTCCGCACTTTAAAAAAAGCTCCACACTTGAAAAAAATCTTGATTCCTTATTATACTTTAAAGTTTAGAGTAGCCGAAGCTGTTTACTAATGCTTCTATCTTCTCGCCTTTCTGACAAATCGGGCATTGATGAGGTTTGTAACTCTCATAGTCGCCAAGGTCATTCGGGTCAAATATAGATACTACGTCTTGTCCGTCGCATTCATCTACTGTGGAGAATATCGACGCAACTCCCGTTACTTTGCCGCCGTAATAATTTACAGCGTCCATTGCTGCCAGCACACTCTTTCCTGTTGTTACAGATGCTGCAAGAACAAGCACATTCTTGCCTGAAATCATTGGCACAAGATTATCTCTGAACATTATCTGTCCGCCTGATACAAGTTCGGGTGTTACAACATACATAGTCTGGTGTGCGTTCATATTGAGATAGTGGTCGCCTGTAAGCTCCTCTGCCATACAGGTTCCTACTACCTGCATACCGTCTATGCAAAGTATTGTGTCTATAATAGTATTTACACCATAATGCTTTGCTATCTCGCTTGCTACCGCCTTTGCTTCCGACAAACGCATCTTCTGTATAGTTACATCTATAAAATAGTTTGTGTGTAAGTGCATTGTTGCAAAATGACCTTTCCTTACTCGAAGAAACACATCGGGGTTTTTCGTTCTGATTTTAAAAGCTTCTGACATTTTATCACCTGCTGTTTTTTATTTTCTATTATTATAGTACAACATTTTGCACGGAAAATCAAGTGTTTATTTAATATTATTGTTAAAAACGAAAGCACAGATAATCATTCCGATTTATTGCTGTTTGCAGGAATTGCTTCCCTATGTAATTTTATAAGCTGTTTTATAGCCTCCTCACCTATATCGTACCTTTCGGCAAGCTGCGTTACTCTTTGCTCCATATAATCAAGCAGAATATGGTCGCTTATCGGAGATACGCTGTCCCAAAGGTGAAATAATTCATTTTTATCGTCAATGTTTATCTCCTTTGCTCCCTTTATAATTCGCTCTGTGTTTATGTCTATATATTTCTGTGCGTCACTTCCAAATGCCCACTCAAATTCCTGCAAAATCGCCGTATCCTCGCTTACTCTGTCTGTGCGTTCGCTTAATTTGTACGGTCTGCTGTATCCTACTGCTTCAAGTGCGTCTGTGATAGTCTTTCTCACACTGCCCTCTTCAATTATATAACCAAGTCCATAGCTTCTTAACTCCTCGTTTACCTTAGATATATGTTCCACCAAAAACAGCCTTATCCCACGTTTCTTTAAATTCTTATAAAGTATGTCAAGAGTCTGCGCTCCCGTTGTATCTATACTTCCTATTCCGCTTGCATCTACTATTATATACCGTGTATCGTCTTTTATAGAATTTTCAATATCTCGTCTGAACCCCTCCACATTCGCAAAAAACAAGTTGCCCTTAAACCTATATATAACAACCTTTTCTATGGGACGTGATTTTGCATAGGATGCAATATTATAGAAATGATTTCTGCCCGGAATTACTCCCAAAAACGCTGTCGGGGGTGCGCTCTCTCTGATTATTACATTTAAAAATGATAGAAGCACTCCTATCACAACACCGTAAATCGTACCAAAAACAAGAACACCCAAAAATGCAGCTATAAAAATCCCCATTTCCTTACGGCTGCTTTTTGCAAGTTTATGTGCAAGCTCAAACTCTGTTCCGCTCCACAACGCACATACAACAATAGATGTCAAAACCGGTACAGGAAGATAACCTATAAATCCTGCCGCAAACATCAGTATTAAAAGCATTACACCGGCAGCCGTAAGCGACACTATCTGACTTGTACCTTTGTTTCTGTCATTCATTGTAGTTCTTGAAACGCTGCCGTTGAGCGGACACACCCCTATAAATGCAGCCGCAATATTGCATACAGAAAATGCAAGCAGTTCATTGTTGTCGTCTATTGCATAACTGTTTTTAAGTGCAAAATTCTTCTCTGCAAGCAGCGTTTCCGAGGCTATTACAACAGAAATAGACAAACTCGCTGTTAGTGCATAATAGCAGTTATCAAGAGTAAAATTCGGAACAGAAAATTTTCCCAAACCGCCTGCAACCTTTGGAAGCGTGTTTATCCCCCATATTTCACAGTAATTAAACAGAAACTGTCCACCTGCCGCTAAAAGCATTACTATTGCTGACATTGGGATCTTCGGTATAAATTTTCCCGACAACATTATTACCGCTATGCAGAAAACGGATAATACAAGAGATACTGCATTAAAGCTTTCGTTAAACGATTTTAAAATATGCTTTACAAGCTCAAATATTTCACCCGTACCGGACTGCCCACCGAACAGTTTAGGTATTTGCATCAGTATGATAGTGCAGCATATTCCGCTGATAAATCCACCCATTACAGGCGATGACACAAACCGTGTAAGACTTCCGAATTTCATCAGGCTAAACAACAAGAGCCATATTCCCGTAAAAAATGCTATTATCGGAACTATCGTGAGTGCCTCTTCGCTGCCGCTTACTATTCCGAGCGAGGCAAGAGTTCCACCTACTAAAGCGGCAGGTGCGGCGTCAACTCCGAATATACATTGTGGTGAAGATGACAAAACCGCAAACAGAAATACAGGTATCACAGACCCGTACAGACCATACTGAGGGGGAAGTCCTGCAATCTGTGCATATCCCATTGAAATAGGTATCGACACAAGCGCGATGATAATACCGCTTAATATATCTGTTTTTATCTTATCTTTCCTAAATGATTTCAGCCCCTGCAGCATATCGTCACCGCTTTCGTATTTTATATTTATTATAGGATACAGCATTTTTCACAAAATTGCAAGAGTAAGTTTAAAAAAACAGCACCGCCCATAAAAGCGATGCCGTTTGGTTTATTCAAGCTCAAAAGCTCCAGTGTACAATTGATAATACTTACCCTTCTGAGAAATCAGTTCCTCGTGACTTCCTCTCTCTATAATCCTGCCTGCTTCAAGTACCATTATAACATCTGAGTTCTTTACAGTTGACAGTCTGTGTGCAATTACAAATACCGTCCTGCCGTGCATAAGCGAATCCATACCCTTTGTTACAAGCATTTCGGTTCTTGTATCAATAGAAGATGTCGCCTCGTCCAGTATCATTACGGGCGGGTCTGCAACCGCTGCTCTTGCAATAGAAACAAGCTGCCTTTGACCTTGCGAAAGACTTCCGCCTGTTCCGTCTATCATAGTGTTGTAGCCGTCGGGCAGTCTTGTGATGAAGTCATCTGCATTGGCGAGCTTAGCGGCAGCTATACACTCCTCGTCTGTTGCGTCAAGCTTTCCGTAGCGAATATTATCCATTATACTGCCGGTAAACAGGTTTGTATCTTGAAGAACAACTCCAAGCGATTTTCTCAAATCTGCTTTCTTAATCTTATTGATGTTAATTCCGTCATAGCGGATTTTTCCGTCTGCTATATCGTAGAATCTGTTGATAAGGTTTGTTATAGTTGTCTTTCCTGCTCCTGTCGCTCCGACAAAAGCTACCTTGTGACCCGGCTCTGCATAAATAGACACATTATGTAAAACTATCTTCTCGGGAACATATCCGAAATCCACATCAAACAGACGTACATCACCTTTAAGCTCCGTATAGGTTGTAGTACCGTCGCCGTGAGGGTGTTTCCACGCCCAGATACCTGTTCTCTCCTCACAGGGGACGATCTCTCCGTTCTCGTGCTTTGCATTGACCAGCGTTACATATCCGTCGTCACGTTCGCTCTCCTCGTCAAGCAGCGAGAATATTCTCTGAGCACCTGCAAGTGCCATTACTATTGAATTGAACTGCTGAGATACATTTCCGAGAGGGCCTGAGAAACTCTTTGAAAGCTGCAAGAATGATACAATAGCACCTACCGTTAAAACTCCTCCGCCTGTAAGAGAAATCAATGCTCCGACTATCGCAAGCACCGCATACTGCAAGTTACCTATGTTCATCATAATCGGCATTAGCATATTTGCGTACTTGTTCGCGTTGTATGCAGAGTCGTAAAGCTCATCGTTGAGTTTATCGAAATCCTCTTTTGTTTTATCCTCGTGGCAGAATACCTTGATTACCTTTTGACCTGTTATCATTTCCTCGATATAGCCATTGACTTTGCCTAAAGACTGCTGCTGTGCTATAAAGTACTTTCCGCTGTTTCCGCCTACCTTCTTTACAACAAGAAACTGTATCACACAGAACAGCAAAACAACTCCCGTAAGATATGGACTTGTATATACCATTGCGCAGAAAACAGCAACTATTGTTACAATTGAGTTGAACACCTGCGGAATACTCTGAGAGATCATCTGTCTTAAAGTATCTGTATCGTTTGTGTAGTAGCTCATAATATCGCCGTGAGTATGGGTGTCGAAATACTTTATCGGCAAGGTTTGCATATGCTTGAACATATCGTCACGCACTCTTTTCAGCACACCCTGAGAAATTGTAATCATTATTCTGTTGTAGAGATACGAAGCACTCACACCTATAAAATACACAACTCCCATTACTATAAGTGCCCTTATAAGAGGTGCAAAGTCAGGGTGTACTTGTGTAAGCATTGGGGTAATATAGCTGTCTATGAGCAGTTTAATAAACATAGAGCCTGCTACATTCACTACTGCACTAACAAGAATACATATAAGCACAAGGAAAAATCTTGCCTTATAGCGTGAGAAAACATAATTGAGCAGTCTTTTTACCGTACTTTTATCCACCTTCGGCATAGGCGGCTTTCCACCCTTCGGGGGCATTTTACCCATTTTATCGGCGGCGTTACTCTTTTCTTTTGCTTTTTGCGTTTGAGCTTCAACCGTCTTTTTGCTCTTTTCGGGTTCAGTAACTTTCTCAGCCTTCTGCTCCTTCTGAGGTTGTGGCTTTACCGTTTGTTCTCCCTTATCGGGTGTTTGCACATTCTTCTTTTCCTGCGTCTTTTCAGCAGAGGGGTTTTGCTTTTTCTTGTTTTTCTTCTTACTCATCTTCGCCGCCCCCTTTCACCTGTGACTCATAAACCTCACGATAAATCGCATTATTTTTCAAGAGTTCCTCATGTGTTCCAAATCCGTTAAGCTTACCGCCGTCAAGAACTATAATTCTGTCTGCGTCCTCAACCGAGGAAATTCTCTGTGCAATAATAAACTTTGTAGTATCGGGTATCTCCTCTGCAAAAGCCTTTCTGATAAGCGAATCCGTCTTAGTATCTACCGCACTCGTAGAGTCGTCAAGAATAAGTATCTTCGGCTTTTTGAGCAAGGCTCTTGCTATACACAAACGCTGTTTCTGTCCGCCCGATACGTTAGTACCGCCCTGTTCGATGTATGTATCGTATTTGTCGGGGAACTTCTCTATAAATTCGTCCGCACACGCAAGCTTACAGACTCTTTTGATTTCCTCATCTGTTGCATCGGGATTACCCCAGCGGAGATTTTCTTTAATCGTACCCGAGAAAAGCACATTCTTCTGGAGAACCATAGCAACATTATTTCTGAGCGTTTCGAGGTCATAATTACGCACATCTACTCCGCCTACGATGACCTTACCCTTTGTAGCGTCATAAAGTCGTGGAATAAGCTGTACAAGGCTCGATTTTGAAGAACCCGTACCGCCGATTACGCCTATTACCTCACCCGACTTTATATCAAGGTCAATATCGCTCAAACAATATCTGTCGGACGCATTATAGCTGAATGATACTCCCTCAAACTTTACAGAACCGTCCTTTACTTCCATTACAGGATCATCGCCGTTTGTAAGGTCGGATTTCTCGTCAAGCACCTCGCATATTCTCTCTGCCGATGCTTTTGAAATTACTATCATCATAAATATCATAGAAAGCATCACCAGACTGATAAGCATCTGCATTAAATACGAATACAGACTTGTAAGCTGTCCCGTTGTAAGTCCTGCGTCGGGGTTATTTCCCGAGGCTACAATGAATTTTGCGGAAAGCCAAGACAGACAAATCATACTTCCGTAGATGACAAGCTGCATAACAGGCATATTAAAGATAATAATTTTCTCTGCTTTTATAAACAAGTCGTATATCTTGCCTGATACGTCTTTAAACTTCTTATCCTCGTAATCCTCTCGTACGAATGTTTTAACAACTCTTATACCGTGAAGATTTTCCCCTACAATATTATTAAGCTTATCGTAAGTCTTAAACACCTTTTCAAAAATCGGGTGTGCGTTTGACATTATTATAAAAAATGCTACTGCAAGTATCGGTACTGCAAGCAGATACATCAGCGAGATAGTTTTGTTTATTCTGAACGCACTTATCATACAGAATATTATCATCGCAGGACTTCTGAAAGCTGTACGAACTATCATCATATAAGCGTTTTGTACGTTAGATACATCGGTAGTAAGTCTTGTAACTAAACTTGAAGTCGAAAACTTATCTATATTTGAGAAAGAGAACCCCTGTACATTATAGAACATGTCTCTTCTCAGATTTTTTGCAAAGCCTGCCGCAGCTTTTGCCGCAAAAATTCCTGCCAACGCACCGCACAACAGCGATAAAAGACACGCTGTTACAAGCTTCGCACCCGTAAGCCAAACATATGACATATCTCCCGGGTTTATTCCGAAGTCAATAAGCTCAGCCATTAGCCTCGGAATTATAACTTCAAGTATAACCTCACCGACAACTGTGATCGGTGCAAGTATTGAAAAAAGCCAATATTCCCTTACGCAGCCTGCAAGCTTTTTTATCATACACATCTCTCCTTTGAGTAATTTGCCGTGTCACTGACTTTCGGCATTTTTCTGTACTTTGGCGAGAACCTCATAGAATATGTCAAGCTTATCCTCGGGTATTCCCTTTGTCAAGCTATCCTCAAACTCTATCGTGCGTTTGTTGACTTCATCGCATATTTCAAGAGCCTTTTGAGTGAGTACAAGTTTTTTAAGTCTTGCGTCACGCTCAACAGAAACCCTCTCAATATAACCTTTTTTTTCAAGCAAAGATATTATACTTGATGAAGTTGAACGTCTGATGTAGAACTTTTCCTCTATGTCTTTTTGAAAAACGTCCTCGCCGTCATGGTCGAACAGATACATCAGCAGCCAGCAGTTTGACGTTGTTATCTCGTCGCCGTACACGTCTTTACATCTGCCCGAAAATGCACGTCTTATGCAGTTTGAAACACGCTTCATATCACGACCAACATATCTGTCACTATCCACAAAAACACCTCCTTTTTTCTTTTATAAAAAAATGTCAGTACACTAATAGTTCGTGTACTAACATTATAACTCTTTGATATAAAATATGTCAATTCATATGTAAAAAATGTACAATTTTCGTCAATATGCTGTAAAGTATTGATATTCAAGGGCATTTATTAGATCATCTCACAAATACCCCTACCTACAATTTTATTTATCAATCTTCTCCAACAACTGCTCGATGACATCTGCACAATCATCGGGTCTTTGGGCAAAGATATAGTGATCTCCCCCCAAAAGCACCATCTCACAGTTACCCATTTTCTCTGTATAAGGCTTGATAACAGTATCTCTCATATTTTGCGACTGCTCAAGTGTTACAGAAATAAGCGACTTGTCAAAATTCACCGCCCGCTTCATTGAGCATATCAAACTCTTGTGCAAGCTTTATCTTGTTTACCGTAAAAACTACGGCTACAAACACAACAAACACCATTAAAACTCCGAAGATTATTCTTTTAATGATTTTCCTTTTGTCAATTTCGTCTTGCTCATACCATTTTCCTCACTTTGTTTTACAATATACTGTCCTTATCAAATACACCCCTAATATCACACATTATCATCAGTATCGTTTTTTTCTGTATACCTTTTCAGTTTATTTGTTACACGTTCGAGCTGATCAACATACTCTTTTATTTTCGTTATTTCATTTTGACTGTACAGCCTTAGTCCCGAAACCAATACTGCAATAGATAGGAAAATCGCTCCGCATAATACACCTGCAATAAAAGCAATAACTCCCTTAAAAACCGACTTTGACTCCTTTTGTTTATCAGATGATGTATTGCTTTCGTCCGCAGAACTTACTTCGGACGTACTATCCTCTGTTTTGCTTTCATCAGCGATACTGCTGTCTTCCGATTTACTGCTCACTTCAAAGATACCGCCCTCTTCTGTTGTAACGGTGCTTTCATCGCTGTCCGTGTTTTCTGTACTTTTTTCCTCACTCTTGTTGTTCTCTTCTCCAAAGATGTCGGAATTAGCGCCTTTTATAACATCAGGCTCACTTTGAACTTCTCCATCTTCACCGTCTAATTCTTCATCATCGTACAAATAATCAGGCTCTTCTTCGTCTATGTAGTCATCATTGTAATCATCATACACATCGCCGTAATAGTAATCGTCTTCCGCACTTGCAGAAACACCGCCGAATATCAACAGCAGCGATACAGCAATACAATTAAGTATTAATAATAGTCTTCTCATTGAAACTTCTCCCCAATATAGATTTTTTCAGAAACTTTCCGATATTATCCTGCCAACCTCAAAAAGATATACCGCATTGTGTATCATTTCAGGGTAAACATCGGCATTTGCAGCCCTCATAAACGAGCTGTTCTTATCTTTAGAGATAATTCGTTTTGATATTTTCCTCTCATTCATCTTATCTACCAAAATATGCTCGTTTCCGTCGGGTATAAAGAATTGTTCTATCTCCGAAACATACTCTTTTAGTTCTGCAAAAGGATTTTTAATAAAGTTTGCAGTTCTGTATCGCTGTTCTTTATTTTTATTGAGTTCATCTCCGCTCTTCAAAGGAGTAATATTATACTCTGCACACTTGTCACGTCTTAGCGGGTTTGTAATATAGTCCATATTTCGAGGGTCAATATATCTCCACTCTGTAACCGTTGTTTTGGTATCGTGCAAATGTACATTGTACAACTGAGAATTATCCGCACCACTGTTGTTAAAAGCGTCCGCATATACATCGAGTTTTTCAAGTCCTTTTAACAGCAGCTGTTTTGAATCGCCCTCAGGTACTTTAACGCTTACACTTATGTTGTATTTGCCGAAATACTTGTTTATCATCGAAATAAACTCGTTCGTAAACTTCTCAGCCAACAGCAGACCCTTTGAACCGCCGCCGTAGAAATTAAGGCTTACAGTAGCGTCTGTATGTTCGCAGGCATTCAGAGATGTTTGTGCAAAATCCTTTATAATAGGAATAAGTACGGCGTATCTGTAAAGGAGAGCCGATCTGATTTTAGGATCACACCCGTCAATGTTTATGTCGGCACATTCAAGTATCTCCATAAAAATATTCTCCCATGCAGCACTTTCAATATCTCCGCTGTCGTTTATATCACTGACAAATCTCTTTGCAAGCATACTTGCGTAATTTTGCAGAGGCTTTTTGTTTTCTTCCGACTTAGGCTCAAAGAAACCCGATACTCTTTCATTGCCGATCAAAAACTCTGTAATATTTCTCTCAAAGTCTTGCGGATCACTCTTGCTGCCGCTATGTATCAGCATATCGAAAACCGCGCGTTTTAAAAGTTGCTTTCCCGCATACTCAATTGACGAATATCCGCAGAATGTTTTCGTATTGTTCACACAGTAAACTGCCGCCATATCCGTAGTCGAGTCGCCAATATCTATACCGATTATCAGATTGTTGTTTGCCATACTGCTGCCCGAAATACCATTTGTAATAGCAAGACTTTCATACAGCAAATAATTATTTTTGCAGGTTATTACACTGTTTATCTGCAAATCATGAAAAACATTCGTTTTGAAATTATTACTTAAATGGTAAGTAATAATATGATACAATTCCCTGTAATCTTCATTTGGAAACGACTGTATAAAAACAGCCTCCTCGCAGTTTGACGCTATCACATGACACAACGCAGTATAAAACAGATTATAGATCATAGCTTGCAGAGTGTTATTAATAGTACCTGTTGAATTTGCAAGCAATGATTTATTTACGTCGCATATTTTCAAACCCTTTTCCTCAAATTTTGAGAAATGCCTATGGAAAGGCAGAAAAACATTGTCAAACGACACATCGCTAAACGGCTTGTCACAATACTCGATAAGAGCCGACGGAACAGAGCCGTTTTTCTCATACAGCGAGGGCATATTCAAAAAGTATGAATATCTCTCATTATCAAAGCTGCCGATAAGCTCACGGACAATATTTGTTCCGCCCGTAATATCATCTAACAAACTTCCTCCGTTACCTATTTTATAGCCGACTGCACTTGAACTGCTGCCAAGATCCATATAAATATACATCGTGCTTTTCGGCTCGATTTTTACCGAATTAATATCAAACGATGTTATTTTATCTTCCTCAAGCAGAGGCGGCGTACACTCGTTACCCAATTTATGGATATTGATTATACAGCCTGCATAGCGATTTTCTCCCGAATATTTTGTTTTGCACAAGCTTACTTTAAATACATGTATCGGCTTATCGGAAGAATAAATATAAATCTTGTCACCGCTGTATGACTGTTTAAAATCCACTTCGCTGAGTTCAAGATTTTCTGCCGTACCGCCGTTTGATAAGCTTACGTTTAAATCGTAAAAATAATTATACGATTTGCAGCGATATTCATATTCAATAGGTATGTCGGGATATGTACAAAATGTTCCTACACCGTCTGCACTCTTTATATTATCTCCGATATATTGTTTCTCATCTGTAAAATAATACGGTACTTTAAAGCTATCTGCATTCTCTTGACCAATATCTTTAAAAGATACTTTATAGCAAAATTTTCCACTTACAGTATACTTTTCGGAAATTTCTTCATCATAGGTATGCTGCATAACTATGTTTTCTACCGATGTAATATTTCTTTCGATATCCTCTGCAAAATTCTTTTTCAACGGGTACAGAGCCACACACTTTCCGTTTACCTTTGATACATAAATATCATCGCAAAGAACATTATCCGACAAAACGGCATTTTCTATATCATAAAGCTTTAGAAAACCAACCGAACTATACGGTACATCTTCGCTGAAATTTATATCGCACTGTACAGCCGATAAAATAAACTCCCTTATCATCATAACGGGTAAATTCTCAGGGAGAGAATATGCCGAAAACTTTAGCTTTATTCGAAACGATACGGGTATCTGTGTGTTTATATACTTATCAAGGTTTTCTGTTTTTATAAGCTCCGAGAACAGTTCCTCCCAGCCGTTGTCTTTACTCGCAATATGACGTGACGGGATTATGCAGTATCTGTTCGAGAAGCTGCCAATTGCAGTTCCTGTTTCATTTTTGACAAACTCATATACATAAAATTGATTTTTTGTATCTTCATCGGCAGAATTGCTTTGAGGGCAATTATCGTCCGTTTTGTCAAATAAAAACTTATTTTTCCAAACCCTCAAAAACGTATTATTCTCTATCGGATAACCGACTGTTTTAAGATGATAACCGTTATAAGAACCGTATATCATCATACATATTACAGCGGCAACCCACCTTTTGAGTACGGGATTTCTGCCTAATTCACCTAAAACTTGTTTTTTATCTTGTGACCTTGAATACTTACCCCAAAGATTATCTATCGACCTCATCGTATGGATAAAATGATCGTGTCCCTCAAAGCCTGTTCCTATCGAAAACTTGCGTTCGGCAAGCGCGGCATAATCCTTTACACTGCCCGATACTTTGTAAAATCTTGTGTCCCTGTAATCTGTACCGTCGTTGGTATCTCGTATGTTTGAAGTTACCATTTTGTCACCTCTTTTACAAATGCTTTAGAGGACGAAACTACTGTTTTTATAATCGCAGCTATATCGCCCGAACTAACATTTATACTTCTGATAAGTTCATCTGTTAGGTTATTCAATCGTTCGTCTTTAATACTGCTGTTAAACGATCTTACAAATTTTACTATTTCATTTTGAACTGCATCAGGTGAACCATTATTTACAGCTTCAAGACAATTGTAATAAATTGGTGGAATTACAGCTGATAACTGTGAGGAAGCGTCTATTTCTCTGAAAACTGCAATAATCGGTAAATAATTTTTCTCGAATATATTGTCAAATGTATTATTAAAACACCCTCTGACTATCAGCGCCGAAATCAGAAAACCCAGGAATTTCTGCGTGTTCTTATCATCAAACAGATTGAAACTACTAAAGCTGTCGCCTTTGTCGCTGCCAAAGCCATAAACTCCGCCGCCATTATAATTATCGTAGTGTTCAGCTATTTCTATCATTGAAACAGCACTCAATAAATTTACTATGTTTATTTTTGTACACTGACTGCCCGACAAAATCTTTGTTGAAGTTACATCGGGCGGTAAAAGTTTACTGCCGTTCGTTTTAAGATTAATAAAAGAAGCAGAAACAGTGCTATGCTCCGATTTTAAAGCCTCTATTAATTTTTCGGGATAGTCCTTTGGATTTAAGCCGCGATAATCATAATTTTCGGAAAACACTCTTGAATACTCTCTTTGGAGATTTACAATATCTCCGTACATTCTGTTACGCTCCTCTAAAGAAGCATTACTGAATGCTTTTGCAATTTCGCTCGAATGTTCGGGAATATCAAAAATGTCGGTTTCTGCAAAGCCGATTGATCCAAAAGCGTCGGGATTATGAATAGGTATTTTCTCCGATTTTTTAGTTGAAGATGCGTTTAAAACATTGTACCTGAATATAACGCAATCATGTTTGTTAGTAACTTTGGACACGGGAATTACATTTTCAAGCGGTATGAATGTAATCGCTGTACTATCAGAGCTGTAATCGCCTGTATTTATAATAATTGTTTCTTTCTCAAAAGCGTTATTTGTTTCATTATCGGAATATAAAAGGTTCAATACATCTTTATCAGCGAAAAAGACCTCGCCCAATCTTGTGTTTCCGTGCATACCATAACGAATATTCTGTTTCATATCTATATCGGAACACCCAAGCGACAAAAGCTTTCTTTCTTTTTCGCTGTAAGTATCAGCAAGAGTTTTTTTAATATCGACCCTATTTGATACAATACCCGACAAGGTAACATTTTCGGGAAACACCATTTCGCTGTCCATAGGGTAATATTTTTTGTAATAATCGGAGTATACTTTTTTGAGTTCCGACAGTCTGCTGTTATCAGCCGTTTCGTTATTCAAACAAAGGGTTCTGACTATTATTTTATTGCAATTGCTTATCATACCCATACAGGCAACCGAAATAAGTGCAGCGGCGTTTAATATTCCGCTTTCACCCCACGCATTTACTATAATATTCATTGAATTTCTCCTTGTACAAGATAAGAAGTATTACAAACATATACTTTTTGCTATAAAAATCATACTCACCGCTGCAGTCTTATATCGTACAGCAACGATGAGTATAGATTATTGTTATTGACTTATTTTTCCTTTTTGCAAGATTTTGTTATATTCATCTACTACACAAGGCTGTATCAACTTGTAGCTTTCATCAATGAAGTAGCTGTCACACTCATAAACAGAATCATCGATCTCATTAATGTTGAATGCACTTGTTTTGTTCGGCAGGATTATGTATCCGTACTGTTCATCTTTGCATCTCACGTAAGGAGTGTCCGAATTTTCGCTGTACATAGTATGACTGAAGTTAGACATACCCGAATCCAGTTTCAGGAACGGAGTTGTAGGATCTTTTCGCAGTCTTCTGACTTGATTGAATACATCTTCCATAGTGCGGTACTTGGACATAGCTTCAGCTCTTGCCTGTTCCTCAGCAATGCGTTTATTCTCTTCCTCTTGTTTTCGTTTAGCTTCCAACTCAGCTTTCTTTCTATTTTCAGCTTCTAATTCCCTGTCTCTATGTAATTCCTTCTGTGCTATACGTTCGTTAACACGTTTCTCCAGATACTCTTCAAATGTTTCGCTTGGATTGGCGCTGTTTAAAAAGAGTATCGCACAACCGGTGCTGTCCGAGCTGATTACAGTCTGCGGCATCTCATACAACACATAAGGCGCTGAATTGCCGTCATTTACCCCTTTTGTGCCATTCGGTAAACGCAGCCATTTTTTAGAATTATCCATATCAACCAAAAAGCGTTCTCTGTTGTTGGGATCTCTATCTATATGACCGTTTACACGAAAACAAATCGAAAGTGTACCATTCTGCTCTTGATGAGGAGGAGTGACTTTTGGAACATCTAAGTCGTATAAATCATTTTGCGAAGCTGCGTTCGGACGCAACATAAAACCGCTCATGTCTTGACCTTGACGTCCCGACTTCACAGGTGTGTTATCGGGAATTATTTGAGGATTTTGTTTGCTGTTACCCGAACGATCATTGCGTTTGGGATTGTAAATCCCCGGTGAAGAAACATCGAGTACATCTTTTACCGCCTCAATTATGTTGATAGCATCTTGTAGTTTTCTCGACAATATCTGCATATCGGAATCATTTTTATGATTCACCATAATCATCAACCTCCGAATTCATGGCCGTTAGCTGTACCGTTGTTTATAATTCTGCTGGTTGGGTTATAGCTGCCCTGATACTGCGAAAGCATCTTGCTTAGAGTAAACATAAATATAGCGCTCTGCATCATCTCGGGGTATATACAAGAGTTAGTAGCCTTTACAAAACTATTATTCGGGAAACCTAAGAGTTCTCTGTTAATAGCGTTCTGCATATTCTGTGATGCATTAGAAAGGAACGACTCGGTCAATACTTCGATCGGGTCTTGAACACCGTCATCATTGTTTATGAGCTGATCGTAGATCTCTTTCTTATAAAAAGCACTGATATCTTCAAACGGATTTCCTACATTATCATAATACGACACAACATTATGAATGATCTGATCGTTAGCCTGCTTGTCGGCATTGCTGTTGCCTGTATAGACAAACGATTTGTTCCTCTGAAGAGCGTCTGTGTGAACGCTTGCAGTTGTTCCGAATGCTTCTGTATATTTCGGATTTACTTCATCGTCCCAATTTACCGGTGCTACCGTAACGCCATTAATGGAAAGCTCGAATACACCGTTATTCTGGTTCTTATCAATTCTTGCCAAACCGTCTATCAAAGTCTGCTTATCGTTATCTTGGGAAACACTAACGCTGACAGCGCCGGGAAACGCATTATTGAAATAACGATCAAGCAGTGTACGCACGTTAGTATTTCTCGAATCAAGATTGTTAAATAAATCTATACCCTTTGAAGCGCCGCCCTGGAACTTAATATTAATACTTGCCCCCGGATTATATATTGATCCTGCAATTTTAATTGCTGTATTAATAAAGTCCTTAATAACAGGCATCATAAACATATATCTGAGGATAAAGTCAGCTGCGACTTTCTGATCCTTTACACCAACTCCTGCGCCAAAAGAAGCAACATCAAGAATATCCATAACTTTACTTTCAAAGTAATCGTTATCGTTTTGGTTCGCTTTGAGGTCGTTAATATATCCCTTGTATAAGGTCGTGTTATTACCTTTCGGTACAAATATAGGCTGACCGTAAGCGCATTGAGGATCAAGCGAACCGATAAGATGCTTATCAGCCATATCGCTTCCCTGAGCAAGAATATCTTTAACAACCGTCTTGATAAGATCCTTTCCTGCATACTCAATGGAAGAGTATCCGCAGAAGTGTATCGTGCCGCCTGCGTCAACATATACAGCCGACATATCTGTTGTTCCGTCACCCATATCAATATTAATATTGAGTGCGTTTTGAGCAAGACCGTTAGTACCCAAAGTAACGCCGATACTCTCGTATAAGAAATGATTATTTCTATGATCAAGATAAAAATCATAAGTTAATCCGCTGAACACCTGACTTACAGCATTCTTCGCTTGTGACCACGTTGTTTGTAGGTTCGGCTCATAATCCTTACTCGGCAGCGACGGTACGATCGTTACTTCACTGCAATTGTTATCGATCGCATTGCAGGCAATTGTATAAAGCATATTGTGTATGACGATCTTCGGATGAACAAAAGCTCCTCCGCCTGTAACCAGTTCTGTCTTATGGCTTGTAAAGGTATTGCCGATACCGCCGTAATTGGCATAGCTTTTTACAAAAGGCGTCCATGCGTCCTTATAAGGCATAGAATCAGCTACAGGAGCTTGCTTGTCATACAGAGAAGTTGTTGAAAGGAATTTATGATCTGTGTTTATTTCCGGATCATTGACAAGTATGCTGTACGCATTTTTAGCATAATCAACAAGACATCTGCGTAATGTACACTTATTCTCTACCAAGCTTCCTCTATATCCGTTTCCTAAAGTAGTATCAACTTCATATCTTATATAAGAAGAACTGCTTCCGAAGTCAATATAAGCGCGAAGCTTGTGAGTTCCCGCAGGTCTGTCGTTATCGATACCAATGTCAACGCCCATTCCCTTATCAGCAAGCAGCGCAGGCAGATCGCCCTTTCCTCTTGTTCTGAGGTTAAGAACATAACCGTAGGATCTTACTCCGTTTCTATCGGAGATCATTATAAAATGCTCGGGCAAGGTGGCTTCTGTTGATGAAATATCGATCTTATCATAAGCCTTTACATTCTTGTATGGCGCTAATGCACTCGGGGCAAAATCAATGAGCTTTTTAAGTGTTGTATCTCCGTTCAGCGAACCCATAAGCAGTCCGTCTTGAAGCACAACAGCTGTACCTAACCCCTTTACCTGATCCAACAGTATGTTAGTACCTTTTCTGCTGAAATATGTAAACTTATTGCATCTGTGTTCCAAATCAGAGGTCAGATTAGGATACATACAAATAGTGGGGATCGCACGAATCCACTGGATCTCTCCCTTGTCGGCGCTGTAAGTCTTTGTTTTTGTATAATTTATTGTATGATCATACTTCGGAACACCTGCATTATTGATAAACTGCAGTGAGGTATTGACTGTGAAATCCAATTCCGCAGATGTAACCAAAGCAGTGTCAGCGAAGTCGGTTTTTACCTTTAGCTTAACATCATTGATCTTGCCGCCGTCCTTTACAAACTGTACGCCTATTGCGCTTAAAGGATAAGTAGAGTAGAACTTCTCATCATGACGTCCGAGATACAGCGTGTCATTTATCATTGCATCAAGATCTCTGTATCCGCTTATCTTGTAAAAACTAATGCCGTTGATAGTTTTCCAAGGTGTTACAGATCCGGCAGGAAGTACAACGCCGTTCGGCAGCTTAATAAGCTCCTTTATAAGAGCTGCTGCAAGCTGAAGAGGAGCAGGCTCTGTTGTAGATATGGAGTCGGCGCTCATGTGCAGGAATATCTTCTGCTTAACATTAAGCTCGTTCAATCTATCTGTGTACTTTTCCCAGACATCACTTAGCTTTATCTGTGTATTTGGATTATCTCTTCCCTCGCAAAGGTACAAATACTTCTTCTTCCACTCGGGAACTGCACCCGGAACACCGCTTAGCTTGTACTCTTTCATAGGTATAACAAACAACTGATCGTGGAATGTTCCGACATTGTTATGATAACCTAATTTCGGTAATGCAGGATTTGTAGGATCCATTGTTATATAATTAAAAGAAGTTGAGCTTAATCCGGGAACAGGCAAACCTAATGCGTTAGCTCTTACTGTACCGTCATTATTATTACTGCCGCCGTTTCTTTCAAACTTTTTCTTCCATATTTCAAGAAAACGAGTACCCTGAATAGAATTACCCATTCCATCTTTAAACGGCTCGCCCTCTATGTGAACATCTGTCTGATCATCGCAGCCGTACATTATACAGCATATCAAAGCAGATAACCATGATCGCAGATAGCCGCCCGATTTTTTCTTTAGCTCGGGAACGATAGTATTGTTTATAGTTGCAGCCATTGGCGCGGCCTTATAAATACCTGCAATATGTGTTACCTTATTTTCCATAGTAATAAAGTGATCGCTGTCGCCGTCAACCTCCGCAACTCTAAAAGCTTGCTGAACTTCATTGGCATAATCTATATGATCGTTATATGGCAGCCCAAGGAAGTTACCGCCTCCGACTGCGACACCTCCGCCTATATAATTGGCAATTATACTCATATATTCAATACCTCCTTATACAAATGTTTCGCATACCTTTTGGTATGTGTACTTAGTAACGTCGTTGCAGAAATCTACTGCCTTCTGAGCAACATTTGCAGCAGTTACATCTTTTGACCACGCTCTGTTTCCGAAAGGTTTCGCTGTTCCGAAGCTTGGGAAACAGCCCTGATAAGACAGCAGCAATCCACCGCCCGGTAAACCATGTATTGAACCCAAAGCAGCATTGAAATCAACAGGAAGACCAAATCTTCCTTTAACAACTGCAGCGATACGATATTCGTTTCTCTCTTGAATAACCATTGAATCATTTTCCGGAACTATAAAACACGGTCCGTTTTGTGGTTTCTGTATCTTATTTACTATATCTCGAACAACACCGTAAACACCATCAGGCAGGTTCTCGTTGATCTTTGTTTTGTCAAAGAACATTACATCGGGACAAGTGTCATTGTAATCAAGAAAAGCCTGTAATGTAGGTTTGATATATTTATGAGCAAGATTAATAAAATACTCCTTAGCAGCGCTTGCAAAAGCCTCGTTCAGGTTGCCGCTCGGTTTTGGCGGTACTACGACCCTTCCGGGGTGGAGTATGTTTCCTCCTTCCTTGATCGCCCATCTGTCGATCAAAACAGAGAAACCGGGTAATGTATAATCATTAAAGCTGTTAAAAGCATATTCTGTAATCAAAAGGCTGAACAGAATAAAGTGCATTATCTTATTAGCGTCATTTTGTGTGAACACTCCGTCCAGAGTGAATGCATTTCCGTTGTCCTGGAATGTAAACACTTTACCCTTAGGCTCGCCTTTCTTTGGATAACTACCGTGATTTTGTGCGATCTCCTTTACTTCGACAGCAGACAAAAGGTTTGTAATGTGCATACTATGTATTTGTGTATCAGGCTGGTAGCTGTCTGATGTAATATCATAATTGAAAAATCCGTCTGCATCAGACTCGAGATTTGGCTTTAAATTGACAAAACAAGCGTTCATACTATTCATGGTTTCATCTGATTTTATTCTGTCAACAAATCTTGGCATATAGTTGACAGGATTTAAGCTTCTCCTATCAATAGGGCCGCCCTGATTTTCGGGATCGTATATTCTTTTATACTCCTCTTCCAAAGCAGCGATATTTTCGTTGTGAAGACCTATTGCGACTATACCGCCTGCCATAGTGTTTAATATCTCTATAACATTTGGTATATCAAAAAGATCCACACCATTATCGTAAGCGGAAGTTGAATATATTCCTTTATGCCTTAACTGTACAAATCTGTTAAACTGCGTTGACGGACCTACTATAATATCAAATCTTTCAGGCGCTGCGCCTGTAGGAGTAAAGTCGTTTTCAAGCGGAATAAATGTCGCAGCAGTACCGCCGCCTTTATAACCACCGCAGTTGATTACGACCTTATTACCTGTGTCTCCGTTATAAATCGGACTAAAATTAGAATCGACGTAGTATGCTTCTCCAACCCATGGCTTGCCGTAAATACCCTGTGAAAGATCGGTACCCATATCAGCCTCGCTGCAGCCAAAAGCCAGGAAAGCTTTTTTCGCAGCATATTTTTTCTCAAGGTTTTTCGGTTTGGTTTCGGTAACCAGATCTCTGATAACCAAACCTGTCTTGTTAATGTTCGGGGCAGTCTGCTTAATAATACCGCAGTAATACTTCTTGTATGCCTCATACATATCGTCACATCTTTCTTTATCGGCATTTTCCGGGGGAGTAAAATCAAAACAGCCGTAATTGATAGTTACAGGCGAATTTGCCGCATCAACAATACCGTCATATATACCTACCGAAGCGAGTGCGAGAACCGATGCTGCCGAAAGATAGCCCTCACCGCCCCATAGATTTAAATAGACATTCATATAAAACCTTCTTTCTATATTTTTTCACTCCGTAAAACAACCCTTACAAGGCTGCTTTACGGAAATATTTTTTATGCTCCGAATTTCTTCAAAGGCTTAGTAAACGGGAAAAAGTAAACAGACACTGAAACTAACATCTGCAAAACAAAGATCCACCACATCAAAGGACCTACCAAAGTGAAATGTCTTTGGAATGCAAAGTAATGAATTACCAAAGCTATGCCGCCAACGCATACTGCAGCAATTATACCTGCAAGTTTCCAGCCTGCGTAGATGTATTTGCGTCCCTCAATAGGAACACAAGCGTACTCCTGTTCGCTTCTACCTGCGATCTTGAAGAAGAATATCAGATAAACAACGACTTGAACAATGCTTGCAGCAAGTGACGAGAAATATCTTGCGCTGTTATTATAAATGATCGTCTTATAGTTTGTATCGGGTGCAAAGTTGTCCCACTGCGAACGCCAGAAACCGAACGCATAAACCAATACTCCGCCAAGTACAATAACAAGCAAACCGAATATCATCGCTCTTGTCTGCTCGCCTTTCTGTCTGTGTGTTACCGCATTACTCATAATTAATTCCTCCATTTATTATATTTACATAACGCTGCCGTCGGTATTTTCGGCAACGATAATTATGTTCAACTTATCTACTACTGCCGTATAGGAAACAGGTTGATCAGGAGTTTATCGACTGGGTAAACAGATGTAATATTCCCGATCAGATCGAAAAGGGCAAGGAGTATGAGAGGTTGACGCATACG